>NZ_JBEXEA010000054.1:0-40598 GCF_040606035.1 Streptomyces sp. NPDC005483 | reverse complement strand
TAGCCGTCCCACGCGAACCAGCCCAGGCCCTCCACATGCCGGAACTGGTCACGGTACAGCCGCACGAAGAGCCGGGCATTGCCCCGATCGGACAGCGAGGGCGGCAGCGGAGCGGCGGATTCCGCCAGGCCAAAGGTACTACCGGCAAGAACAGGACCGGCAGCATGAGGATCTGGGCCAGTTGCGGCGGACACCAGAGGCGTGGCCAGACCAGTCAGACACGCTTGAGCGGGCAGCCGGAACGGCTCCTGGACTGACTCTTCGACAAAGTGCAGATCGAGCATCTGCTGAGCGGCAACCCGCGGATCAAAGCGCGGCGAATCTTGGGCGCTGCTGCTCATGGACGTCCTTTGAGGTGCAGAAGGCGGACGGACCCTACGGCAAGGGCGTCATCAACGGTCTTTTCATTGCGCACTGGTTGCCAGGGGCGAGCGTGGTTGGCGACTCGAACGACCCGGTCACGAATCGCGGCGTAGTCGAGATGTCGTCCCGCAGCGGCCGGTCCACCAGCCGCGGACGCGGCACGGTCGAGCTTCTCCGAGAAAGCGGTCCCTACCGATGCCGAAGCACACTCCGCGACGAGTGCGATCGACGGGTTGGTGAGGCGATCAGCGTCGGCCTCCCGCCTACGTCCCTGTCGTGACGACGTACTCCCCCTGCGGGGAAACGACCCGACGGGAACTTGGATGACAGGGCGGCCTTCCGGACCAGCGGGGGGCGCCGGCGGGGCACTTGTCTCCGGGCACTTGGCTGCCTCGACCCGGTGCCCTGTGCGACGGAGCTCATCCGGCCGCCACGAGGGCGTTTCAGCTGGGTGTCGAGCGCTTCCCGCCGCCCGATGGACGTCGACCTGCAAGGCGAGGGCGATGGGACGGGCAGACCCCTTTGAACACCTGTAACGCGCAGACAGGTGTGGCTTGCGGCACCAAGCACGTCGGCCACCTGGCGGGGTACGTACTCGCAACGTATCTCGGCCTTCAACGGGAGCGCACTCTCCGCGGTAGGCCGACAGCAGCCCTGACGTATCGAAGCCTGAGGTAAGTACTCCTGAGCGCGGAGTTTCAGCCCACCAGCCCTCGATGAGAGCGTACTCGGTCGTGGCAGCTCGGAAACCGTGGCAAGGGGCGCCCCGCCTGGTGGCACTGTCACGGCTCTCACCTTCGCGCGGCACGGGAATCGTCCTTGTCACTCTGTTCGCCTGCACACATCACACACCGGCACGAGCGTCGTCCACATCAGGGACCGAAGGGACTCGATGCGAAATGAGTGCAGAGCGCACCTTCGGAAAAAGAAGCCTGTCCGACCCGTGTGCCGTTTCTATCAGGTCGGTGGGTCCCTTGGGTCCCTCACACGTGATGTGTCTCAGCCTAGGGGCTGCAGAGGACCGGACAGAACAGGGCGGCGGACGGAAGGGGGGCACCCCAGGGGACCAAGGAGTTCCGGGCAGTGCCCCAGCGCCTCGCGGCGGCCGGCGAAGGAGGCACAGTCCGCGGGCAATTGGGACGGGCTGCCAGTCCACAGTGAACACGGGCCTTGACCCTGCGCGATGTCGGCGGTCTCTCGCTGGAACAGGTGTTGTGGGGCGGCGCGCAGTTCCGGACCCGGCTCGACTCCGAGGTCCTCGGCCAGCCGCCGACGTATGGTCTTGCATTGCTCAAGGTCTTCGGTCAGGGCCGGAGCCGCCGTGAGTACGGTGTCAGCCGTCCCCGCCATGAAGTTCTCTGCGGCCCGGCCGGTGAGGCCGCCGCTGAGCGCACACCGCGCTCTTGCCCCAGATCCCGGCACAGCAGCAGGTTGGAGGCTGAGGCATCGGTCAGGAGCCGGTACCCGTCGGCGGCACGCACCAGGTGCTCGGCGTGAGCCCTGCCGCGCAGCTGGGACTCAAGCGCTCCGCGGAGCGCGCCGATGTGCCGGCGCACCCCGCTGAAGGCGCTGTCCGGCGGTCCCTTGTTCCAGAGAACGTCCGCCGCCTCGCTCAGGGTTGGCGGGCCCGGAACGCGCAGGGCGAACAGGGCGAGCCGTTTCGGGGGCCGAGGTCGATCTCAGCGGCATCACGAGTCACCCGCGCGGGACCGCGGATCGAATGGGGCACCGTCGCGTCCATCCCTGGCAGACCTCAACATTCTCACTCCTGCGGTCGATCATTTGTCGCTTCGGGCCGCCAGTCCGGCCCATGGGGTCTGCCGCGAGTCCGAGCCCTGGGCGGTGCGGACCGCACGAGCGGTGCGGACATGCCGCGGCCTCCGCCATCACGCTCGTTGCAGGAGCTCTCGACTCACGTGCGCCGATGGCCGAGTTCCCGGCCCGGGGTGCCAGACGATGAGGCCTGGAAACGTACGGGGAACCACATAACCGGACCAAAAGGTCCGTTTCTGGGTAACCGTACTACGTGCCCGCCGGACAGCCACCAGCAGGCTGCGGTGACCCCTGCCTGCGGTGACCGCAATCGCCACGGGAGCCCCATTCGTCCAGCGTCTTCGTCGCGCCAGGTACGGCCGACACACGTCACCCTTCGAGTGAACCTTTCGCCACTCACACTCGTTTCCTGAGTACGAGGTTCCGCCGTTCAGACACGCGCACGGCGGACCTGGACAGCTGGCAGGAGCTCAGTCCCCTCGTATAACTGTCAGCCGTCCCATGAGTCGGCGGCCCCGTTCTGCCTTCGGGGTCGCCGACTTGCACCCTCTGTGAACCCGGGGAGGGCTCTGGCCCGTTCTCGAAGTGACCGGGTCCTCGCAGACGGATCGTTCGAGGCCGGCCGTCGGACCGTGTCATCCCCCGAGGACCTGCTCCGGCACGGCCCGCTTCCTTACTCTGCGAAAAAGGAAGCGGGCCGTATCCGTGTCGATCACTCGTTTTGACAACCAGGTATGACGTTCACTTGCTGTGTGTTTCCCGCTTGCTGATGAGGCTCCTCGGGGTGGGAACCCGAGCATCACCCTCTCGGTCTTGCCGTGTGACACGACACCGCTGGAAACGGGAGCGAATGAGAACGGCTGGGGAACAGGGGCCGGCCTTCGAGGAGCTCGTGGCGGCACGACGACCCCGGCTTCTCCGGATGGCATGGCTGCTCACTGGTGACTCCCACCTCGCCGAGGACCTCCTCCAGACGGTCCTCACGAAAGTGTGGCCCCAGTGGCAACGGATAGCCCGGCAGAATCCGGAGGCATACGTGCGCAAAGCCCTGGTCAACACCCACGCGTCCTGGTGGCAAAGACGTTGGCGTGGTGAGATCCCGCACGAGCACGAATGGCTCCCCGAAGTAACCGATACCCGAGACCCTTTCGCCTCGGTGGACCTGGAGCGGTCCCTGTCGGTCGTGGTCCGTCGGCTACCGCCCCGCCAGCGCGCGGTGCTGGTCCTGCGCTATTTTGAAGAGCTGAGCGTGCAGGAGACCGCGCGCATCATGGGCTGTCGACCAGGGACCGTGAAGAGCCAGGCCGCCAAGGCTCTGACGGCATTACGCGGGGAGCTCGCGACGGTGCCTGGCGACTGGGATGTCTGACAACCAAGTGGTGTAGGGACCAGCCAGGAACGCGTGCAAACCGGCCACGGCCGAAGCGTACTCGGGGTGGTTCACCTGGAAGGCGAGGGTCGTCCAACGGCGGAAGTCCTGGTGGTGGGCCTCGGGAATGCCGAGCAGTTCGGCGATCACCCTGACCGGCAGCGGCGCGGTGAACGCCTCCACCAGGTCGAGCTCACCGGACGGCGGCAGGGCTTGGAGGAGTTCCTCCGCGATCTCGGTGATGCGCGGCTCCAGTTCGGCGGACCGTTCGGGGAGAAGGCGCCGGAGACCAGCCTCCGCAACCGGGTGTGTTCGGGCGGGTCCGCCTCCAGCATCTGGCCGCCGAACCCGGTGCCGCGCTTTGTGCCCCAGAAAGCCCGCCGCCTCCAGCATCCCCGCGGCCGGCCGGGGGTCCTTGAGCAGCGCCGGGTGGGTCAGTGCCTCGCGGGCGAGATCGTGGTCGACGACGATCCGTGATACCGGGGAAGAACTGGGCCTGGTGCAGAGGGCCCTTGGCGCGCAGGGGTGCATACCGCCGGTGTGCGTCTGCCTTGAACTCCGCGTCCATGACGATCAGTTCATCCCGGTCGCCGGCCACCCCGGGCTGCTGGTTCGTGTCCATCCGCGTCCGTGTTCTCTCGATCCGTACGATGCCGCCGTTCCGACGGCGGTCACCGTGCAGACGAGGCGGGCCCGCCGACGGTTTCATTCGCCCATCGGCTCCGGGCGGGACCTCCACCTGGGGTAAACATGTGTGTCGCGGGGCGGTCGCTCCGCCACACACCTGACGGGTAGTAGGGTGCCCGCCGATCTTCCTCGCACGTGTTTCCACACTCGGGCCTGGCGGTCCCACGAACCGGCAGTACCACGCGGCAGCAGACCGACGTGCCCACCTTGCTGTGATACCACGAGCACGGACGGCCGCCGGGCCCCGCCGGAACGGCAACGAGTCACACCCTCAGGGCTTTGCCCGACGGGTCGCCGGCCGCTCCTCCACCACACCTCTGCCGCGATTCCGACTCCGCTGAAAGGAACCCATGAAGCCTCCACACACGCCCCGTTCGCCGGGAGACCTCCCCAGGCGGGTCCCGGGCAGCGCGCGGCCCGTCGGTTCCGGGACCGCCCGGGCCGGCGATGGGGAGCAGGCTCCGCCCGAGGAACCCGGCCGTGCGTCAGGAGCGGGCGGGGCAGGCGCCGCCCTGCCCCGGCTCGCCCAGATCTCCTCCCTCGGTTCACGGGGCAACACCGGCCGCGATGTCGAAGCACCGACGAGCGGCGCCGCTCCGGACACACCTGCCCGCGTCTTCGTACGCACCGGTGGCAGGCCACGCTCCGAGGGATTCCGGGGCGCGCTCGGCGTCGTCAGCATCGTCGGTCTGCTCGCGGTGGGCGGCGTCCTGGTGACTCTGGGGCTGATCGGCGGTCACGACGAAGGACGCGAGAGGACGACGGCGACCATGGACTCCGGTGGCTACGGCGCCGACGTGGCCGCCGGTTTCGGGGGTGTGCCGGTGCCCTCGGCGAGCGCGTCGGGTACGGCGGTTGGCAAGCGGCCCGACGGTTCGGCGGGGCCGACGTCCGCCTCGCCCACAAGCAGTGCGTCGCCCGGGGACTCCCCCGCGGGGCGGCGGACCACGGCCCCGGCGAAAGGGGGCGCGGGGGTCGGACAGACCGCCCCGGCCGCAGTGCCGGGTGTGAGCGTGTTCAGCCACGCCTCGCAGTGCTGCATCGACGTCGTGGGCGGCAAGGCCGTGGCGGGCGCGGGGCTGATGATCTGGGACTGCTCGGGGTCCGCCTCGCAGCACTGGACGTTCACGGGCGGGGCCATACGGGCGCTCGGCATGTGCGTGCAACTGGTGGATGGCTCGACGGCTGACGGCACCGATCTGGAACTGGCCGCCTGCGACGGCGGTGCGGCGCAGCGGTCCCTGCTCAACTCCAGCCACGACCTGGTCCACACTCCGACCGGCAAGTGCACGGACGTACGCGACAACCAGACGGCGAACGGCAGTCGACTCCAACTGTGGTCCTGCTCCGGCGGGGACAACCAGAAGTGGTCGACGTCCTGAGCGGAGGCGGGAGTTGGGGCGAGGTGACGGCCGTCTTGACGCCGTCCGGCTGTGACCCGGCCTGCCCCTTCACGTCCCCGAAGGGAAACGTCAGCCGTCCGCGTTCCCGTCCTCGTCCTCCGCGTCAGCCAGCCGGTCGAGCCACTCCCTGAGCAGGGTGCGCTCGCCGGGGCTGAGCGCCGCGGTGTCGCCGCGGTCGAGGGCGGCTCGCAGGGCGATGGCGCGGCCGGCGACGGGAGCGCCGCGGTCGGCGTCGTCGCCCTCCTGCGGCGGGAGGGTGATGGTGCTGATCACCATCTCGCGGGCGGTGTGCGAGGTCCGCAGATCCCGGACATCCTCCGGCAGGCTCATCAGCGTGATGACCGTGCCCACCCCGGCGCCGTGCATGACCTCGGTCGCGCGCTCGACGTTCATCCGCAGCCGCCCGGCAGCCGCGACCTGGGTGATCATGTGCCGCAGGCCGTCGATGGCCCGCAACCCGGCCTGCGACAGGTGGCCGGAGCGGACCCGGCCGTAGACGAGCCCGTAGTACGCGGGGTGTTCGAGGCCGAAGCGGATGTGCTCGTCCCACGCGTCGCGCAGCACCTGGACCGGGTCGTCTCCGGTGAGCAGCTCGGCCTTGGCCTCCAGGTAGCGCTTGAAGCCGTACTCCGCGACCTCTTCGAGGAGGCCGTCCTTGTCGCCGAAGAGCCGGAAGATCGACGGCGTGGGCACCCCGGCGGCAGCGGCGACGGCGCGGGTCGACACCGCTTCCAGGCCCTTCTCCTCCAGCAGTCCCGCGGCGGCCAGGACGATCCTCCGCCGCAGCGTCGGGGCCGGCTGTTCCGTGTGCGTCTCCGTGGCCATGAATCGAAGATATCAGTCTTACGAATCATTGATACGGACACCGATATCATCCGGAGCGAATCACTGGTTCACCGCTGAGGAGTGCTCCGTCATGTCCCGTCCGCAGTACGCGAGTTCGACGTCGTCCACCAGCCCGGAGCCGACCGACGGCCAGGTCTACGACGTGATCGTCGTCGGCGGTGGTTCGGCGGGCTGTGTCCTCGCCGCGCGCCTCACGGAGGACCCCGACCTCCGCGTCCTGCTCCTGGAGGCCGGCCCCGGCACGGCCGGGATGCCGGAGTTCACGGCGCATCCGCCGGCCTGGCCCGCCCTGGGCGAGACAGCGGCCAACTGGGGCGACACGACGGTCCCCCAGCACTCCCGGTCCACCGACACGGCGTTCGGCCCCCGCATAGCGCTGCCGCGCGGAAAGGGCCTGGGCGGCTCATCGGCCATCAACGCCATGGTGTTCGCCCGCGGCCACCACACCGGTTACGACGACTGGAGCGACCACGGCGCCAAGGGCTGGAGCTTCGACGACCTCCTCCCCTGGTTCCAGCGCACCGAGACCACCCGTGCCGGTGCCCCCGGCCGCGGCACCTCGGGCCCGCTGACCGTCGCGCCCGCGACCGAGCCCAACGAGGTGCTGCTTGCCTGTCTGGACGCGGCGATCGAGACCGGGCAGCGCCGGGCCCACGACATCAGCGGCGGCCTGGAGGAGGGCTTCGCCCCCGTCGACCTCAACATCGTCGACGGGCACCGCCAGAGCGCCGCCGACGCCTACCTCACCCCGGCCCTGAACCGCCCCAACCTCACCGTGATCACCGGGGCGACGGCCCATCGGCTGCTCTTCGACGGCTACCGCTGCACCGGGGTCGAGTACGGCGTCGACGGCCGGGTGTCCACCCTGCGGGCCGCGCGCGAGGTCGTGCTGACGGCCGGCACCGTCGGCTCGGCGCAGCTCCTGCTGCGCTCCGGAGTGGGCCCCGCGTGGGAGCTGCGCAAGGCCGGGGTGGAGGTCTTCCACGCGCTGCCCGGCGTGGGCCGCAACCTGCACGACCACCCACTGGTGAACCTCGTCCACCGCGCCGCACGCAGGGTGCCCACGGCCCGCGCCAACCACGGCGAGATCATCGGGCTGCTGCGCAGCGCGCCCGGACTCTACGGCCCCGACCTGCAGATCATCTTCGTCGACGTCCCGTTCCCGAACCCGGTCGCCCCAGTGGAGAACGGCTTCACCATCGGCGTCTCCCCCATGCGGCCCTTCAGCCGCGGCACCCTGCGGATCACCTCGTCCGACCCCTACGCGCCGCCGGTGCTCGACCCGGGCTACTTCACCGACGAGCGTGATGTGCGTGCCGTCCTGTCCGGCATCGAGCAGGCCCGCGCGATCGCCCGCGCCTCGGCGCTGGCCCCCTGGGCAGCCGAGGAGGTGGCCCCGGGACCGGACGTCACGGACGCGGAGTCGCTCGCCGCGTACGCCCGTACCGCCTTCCAGTCGTACTGCCACCCCGTGGGCACCTGCGCCATGGGCGAGGACGAGGTGTCCGTGGTGGACTCCTCGCTGCGGGTGCACGGGCTGGAGGGGCTGCGGGTGGCCGACGGCTCCGTCATCCCGGCCATCCCGTCGAACAACACCAACGCGACCGTCTACGCCCTCGCGGAGCGCGCCGCCGAGCTGGTGCGCGAGTCGCTCTGACACCTGTTTCGAGCACGGGGTACCCCGGGCGGGCGATAGCGACGAGCGGGCGTCAGCGAAGAGCGAGCAGTCCGGTCGCGGCGACGTGCACCATGCGTCCGAGCCGGGCGGCGAAGTCGACCTTCGTGGCGGCGAGTTCGGGGTCCCGCTGGGCCTCGCTCACGGCGGGCGAGGGATGGGCGAACGGCCAGAGTCCGGCCGTGCACACGACGGTCAGGGAGACCAGCTCGCGGGCCGCGGCGGGGGTCAGCGCTGTGATGCGGCCGCGCAGCAGCTCGGCCAGCTCGGCAAGGAGCCGGACGTTGACGAGCTTGAACTCGCGGACCGACTCCGCGGAGATGTTCCGTTCCAGCTCGGTTCCCAGGGCGCTCAGCAGGTCGCACAGCAGCGACCTGCGGGCCAGGGACCGGGCCAGGGCGAGGGCCACGGCTTCGGTCTCGACCCCGGGCTCGGTCTCCGGCGGGTCGGTTCCCTCCGGCCGGGCGGGCGGGAGTTCGGCGGGCAGCTCCTCGATCCACTGTGCCAGGGACCGGTTGAGGAGTTCGAAGAAGACCGCTTCCCGGGTCTCGAAGTACCGCACGACGTTGGTCTTGGACAGTCCCACCCGGCGGCTCAGCTCCCGCAGGCTGATCTCGGCGACCGGCAGCTCGGTCAGCAACTGTGTCGCCGCGTCGAGGATGGCCTGCCTGCGGATCTCGCGCTGTTCGGCGCTGCGCGCACGCTGGAACTGCGTGGGCCGTTCGTCAGTCATCGTCGCTTCCCCGGAAGTCCTTCTCGCGGCCCGCACCCGGCGCCGCCTGCGGCAACCCTAAGCCCCGGACCCGTGTGCCGGGTCCGGGGCCGCGGGGCGCGTGTCAAGCGGCCTCGCTCACCGTGCGCCACCGGGCGTCCTCGGCGGCGAGCCGGTCGGCCATGTCCTGTGCCACGGCGACGGCGTCCTTGCCGAGCAGCAGCCGCAGCGGCGGTTCCTCGGCCTCCACCACGTCCAGCAGGATGCGGGAGATGCGGTCCGGGTGGCCGGGCTGCTTGCCGTCCGCGTCGCGGATGGCCGCGATGGCGCCGCCCACGACCTCCTCGTACGGAGCGCTGACCGGCGGGGTGGCCATGGAGGATCCGGCCCAGTCCGTGCGCATGCCGCCCGGCTCGGCGACGGTGACCTTGATGCCGAGGGGGGCCACTTCCTTGGCCAGGACCTCGGAGAAGCCGCCGACCGCCCACTTCGCCGCCTGGTAGGCACCGAGGCCCGGGACGCCGACCCGGCCGCCGACGGAAGAGATCTGGATGATGTGCCCGGCGCCCTGCTCGCGCAGCACGGGCAGGGCCGCCCGGGACACGTTCACCACGCCGAAGAGGTTGGCCTCGATCTGGTCGCGGAAAGCCTGCTCGGACATGTCCTCGATGGCGGCCATGTCGGCGCAGCCGGCGTTGTTCACGATGACGTCGAGCCGTCCGAACGCCTCGACGGCGGCCTGTACGGCGCTCCGGGCGGCGGCGGGGTCGGTGACGTCCAGGGGCACCAGGCGGACCCGATCGCCGTACTTGTCGGTGAGGTCCTGCAGGGTCTCGGTGCGCCGGGCGGTGGCCACCAGGCTGTGTCCGGCCTCCAGGACGGCCTCGGCGAGGGCGCGGCCCAGTCCGCGGGAGCTTCCGGTGATCAGCCAGGTCTTGTTCATGGGGTTGCCTCTGTCTCTCTTCGCGGTGGCGAGCGCATGTGCACACGTGGGGTCCGACCAGGGCATCCACTTTTAAGAGCCCACTGGAATCTTATGACTCGACCATAAGAGTCCACTGGCCTCTTGTCGACTCCGGAGGGCTTGCCGTGAGGAGGGTCACGTCACGACGGGGCTCCGGTCACCTCCCGGCGACGGGCGCGCAGGGCCGCCGACTTGACGCGGTTCCCACAGCTCCGCATCGCGCACCACTCCCGTCGGCGGCCGCGGGAGCGATCGAGGTAGATGTGTGTGCAGTCGGGGCGACCGCACTCACGCAGCAGGTCCGCCTCGGCGCCGGCGACGATCTCGACCGCCCCCCGGGCGAGTTCGGCGAGGGCTTGGGCAGTACTGCCGGAACGTCTGCTGCCCGACGAGCCCAGGCGCAGCACCACCGGCACGCCGGCGGCACGCCGGTTCACCGCGGTGACCGCCGCGACGGGCAGCGGGCGGGCGGTGAGCCGGGCCCTGACCAGTACGTAGATCGCCTCGCGCAGCTCCCGCGCCGCACACAGGTCCGCCCGGTCGGATCCGGGTCGCTCGTCGAGCAGTCCGGCCTCGACGAACCACGAGTCGAGCAGGCCCGGTGTGCCGATCCGCTCGATCGGCACCGCCGTCCGCCGCTCCTGCAGTGTGCCCACGAAGTCGAGCGCGGGCGTCCCGCACGGAAACACATGCCTCACGTGAACCTCCTGCCGGATGAATGGACACCCCTCCAGAGTAACCACCTTGACAGGTGACGTCACCGCATGGGAATCTCTCGTCACCAGTCAGAACGGTTACTTCTTCTCGGTGAGGACATCCCATGGCAGTCGTACGCTTCCACCTCGTCTCCCAGCTCGGCCCCAAGGACGTGCTGGGGGTACTCACCGACTTCGGACCCTCCCGTGCCCAGGTCTGGCCCACGATCGACGCCGAGCACTTCGAGGTCCACGACGTCGGTGACACGTGGGCCGAGGTCACCGAGGGCACCGCGGCCGCCTGGGAGCGGACGCGCTACGACTGGGAGCCCGCCGGTGACACGGTCACCATCACCACGCTGGACTCCAAGCTCTTCGGCGCGGGCGGCGGCTGGGTGTTCAGGATGACCCCCGAGGGCGACGGCACCAGGGTCGACGTCGAGCTGACGCGGGAGCCGAGCACGGTCAAGGGCAAGATGCTCGCCTCGCTCCTGCCGCTGGCCTCCGGGTCGCTGCGCAAGTCCCTCGCGGGGCCGCTCCAGGCGAAGTGAGCCGTCCACACATGCGGGAGGGGCCGACAGCACACGCTGTCGGCCCCTCCCGCATATGTTCCCGTCCGTGCCCTCAGCGGGTCACTTGTCGAGGTGGGCGGTGAAGTAGTCGGTGAGCTTGTCGACGGCCTGGTCGATGTACTCGCGCTTGTCGTAGAGGTCGACGTGGCTGGCGCCGGGGATGCGGTGGAGTTCCTTGGGGCCGGTGGCGGCCTGGTGGGCCTCGGTCGCCATCCAGGCGGTCACGGCGCGTTCGCCGATGATCTGCAGGATGGGGCGGGGGCCGATGAGGGGCACGGAGCGGAAGACGTCGCTGGAAGCCATCTTGTCGATGCTGTCCCAGGTGAGGAACTTCGCGGAGCGCTCGTGGTAGCCGCGGGCGCCGCAGTAGTACTCCCAGCCCTCGATGCCGTGCTCGCCGCCCAGCGCGCCGGCCTCCTCGGCCGTGTCGGGGAACATCGTCAGCACGCCCGGGTCCTCGCCACGGGCCGCGCGGGTGCGGGCCTGGGCGGCAGCGTCCAGGAGGGCCTGGAAGACGGCCGGATCCTGGGAGCCGTCGGCGCCGAAGCGGAACTGACGGGCGGGCTCGGCGGTGCTCACGGTCGCGACGGCCTTGACGCGGTGGTCGCCGCCCGTGGCGGCCAGCGAGTAGCCGCCGGAGGCGCAGATGCCCAGCAGACCGATGCGCTCGGGATCCACCTCCTCGCGGGTCGTGAGGTAGGAGACGGCGGCCTTGAAGTCCTCGACGCGCTGGGCGGGATCCTCCAGGCCCCGGGGCAGGCCCCCCGACTCGCCCTGGTGGGCGGCGTCGAAGGCGAGGGTGACGAAGCCGCGCTCGGCCATCAGCGCCGCGTAGGTACCGGAGGTCTGTTCCTTCACCCCGGTCCCGGGGTGGCCGACCACCAGCGCGGGACGGGGGCCGGTGGCCGGGGAGTCGGGGAGGTAGAGATGGGCGGCGATGTCGATGCCGGCGCTGTCGAAGCTGACGCGGGTGAAGGACATGAGAACACTCCTGAAAGACGTGAGGGACGAAGTCCGGAAGCACCCGGTCTCCGCCGGGCACACATCCACCATCCGCCGTCCGTCCCGTCCGCGGGAGAGGCAGGTTTCTGCCTGGGAAGGATCCTGCCCCCTCACACCTGTGTCGCACCGGGTACGGCCGCATGACACTGGAGAGCATGAAACCCACACCCGAATCCCACCTCGGTGCCTTTCTGCGGGCCCGCCGGGCACAACTGGACCCCGAGGAGTGCGGCCTGCCCGCAACGGGCTCCGCCCGCCGGGTCACCGGCCTGCGCCGCGAAGAAGTCGCCGCACTCGCCGCCATCAGCGTCGACTACTACACCCGCCTCGAACAGGGCCGCGTCCGCGCCTCCACCCCCGTCCTGACCACCCTCGCCCAAGCCCTCCACCTCGACGACGACCAACAGCACTACCTCTACCAACTCGCCGGACGCACCGACGACCGACCCCGCCGCCGCAGACAACCCCAACGCCTACGACCCGCCATGCGCCGCCTCCTCGACCAACTCACCCACACCCCCGCCCTCGTCCTCGGCAAACGCCTCGACATCCTCGCCTGGAACCCCACCGCCACCGCCCTCTACACCGACTTCGCCGCCGTACCGGCCCACCAGCGCAACTACCTGCGCCTCCTGTTCACCGACCCCGCGATCCGAGGGCTGCACAAGGAGTGGGCCCACGATGCCCGGGACGCGGTGGCCGCCCTGCGGATGGAGGCCGGTGCCGATTCCGACGACCCGGAGCTCGCCCGCCTGGTCGGCGACCTGACCATCCAGGACGCCGACTTCCGCACCTGGTGGGCCCAGCAGCGCGTCAACAGCGCGACGTACGGCACCAAGCACTACCGCCACCCCCTGGTCGGCGACCTCACCCTCGACTGCGACACCTGGTCCGGAGGCGACGGCTCAGGGCAACGCCTGATGGTCCTCACCGCCGAACCCGGCAGCCCCTCCCACGACGCCCTGCGCATCCTCACCTCCTGGACCGCGAGGCAGACGGAACCGAGGACCTGAACCGATGACCACCTGGACCCCGGAGGACCGGACCCTCCTCTCCGAGACCTACTCCCTCGTCCTGGCAGCCGGGGACACGGGTCACCCGGGCGTGGAGATCGGCATGGTCGTCGTCGACGGCGCACTGTACGTCCGCGCCTACCGGGGAGTGGACTCCCGCTGGTACCGGGCGGCCCGGGAGCACGGCTACGGGACGATCCGAGTGGGCGCCGTCCGCCGTGACGTCCTGCTCACGACCGGCGGTATCGAACCGTCCGAGGGGCTCGACGCCGCCTTTCGCGCCAAGTACGGCCCGGTCGCCGAGGCCCTCGTCGCGAGCCCGGAGGCCAGGGCCGCAACCATCCGCATCGACCCGGCGTCCGTTCCGGCCTCCTGAGCCGCCCGCCGCGCGCCGGAGCCTCAGGCGCCTTCGGTGCGCAGCACTGGTTCGTCGTCGTACACCTTGGTCAACTCGACGTCTCGGACGGTGGCGATGCGTCCGAACGACCGGTAGTAGCCAGGCCACTTGCAGCACCTCGACCAGTTCGCGGTCGCTGAGGACGTGGCACGCCTCGGCGAACACTTCGTTGGAGAGGTTCCTGGCGAACTCGACGAACGGCTTCACGGTGCCTGCCGACAGGCACATCATCTTGACCCTCGGGTCGGGCGGCAGCAGGCCGAGGAACGCGGCGACGTCGTCCGAGAAGGAGGGGCCCGGGTCGTGCATGCGGGGCACTGGGATTCTCCGTTCGTGGGTGGGGTGGGGGTGCGCCCGTGTCGGGGGGCGGCTCACGCGCTCGGAAGGGCCGCCCTCCGTCGCTGCGGCGGGTGCAGTCCGGGGCGCAGGAAGCCGTCGAGGACCTGGTCCAGCTCCAACGTGGGGTCGGGTTCGAAGACCAGGGCACGCAGGGCGTCGGAGATACGGAGGTGACTCATCGGGGGTGTTCTCGGAGCGGAGGAACGGAACACGTAACGGACTCACGGATCCGTTTGCTGTACGACCTCATGGGCCGTGGATCCGGACGGTGTGCCACCTCTGACGCACACCCCCGTCCGCAGCCGCTCGCCCCGACCGCAGGCGCCGGTTCTCGTTGCCGGGAGCGATGACTTACGTCACCGCGGCCCCCTGAGCGGTCCTCCGCAGCAGTTCAGTGGCCGCCGCGGTCCCACCGCGTCCTCACCGGCGAGAAACGCCGACCGTCAACTGACCGATGTGCGGGTGCCGTTCCCGGCGAAGAGTGGGACACACAGACTTCGTCCCACGGAGGGAACTCCCGTCATGCACCGCGATCAGTCATCCCTGAAGACGCCTTCGGCGGCCCGGCAGCCCGTGCCCCCGCTGTTCCTGGACCTCAATCAGATGCTCGACGAGTTCACCCCGCTGCCGATACGTGCGGAGTTCCACTTCGACGCGGACATGCCCGCGGTGATCACGGTGGAGTTCCTGGCGGAGCGCGGGCCGAGCCTCGTCTGGCATCTCGGCCGCGAGCTCCTGCACCGCGGTCTGACGGCGATGAGCGGCCGCGGCGACGTACGGATGTGGCCCGCGCTGCCCCGGGAGCGGCCCTCTTCCTGGCTGCTCCTCGAATCGCAGGAGGTGGAGGCGCTGTTCGAGATCCCCGCGGTGCCGCTGACGCAGTGGCTGGACGCGACGTACCGGATCGTTCCAGCCGAGACGGAGATGGCCGATCTGAACTGGGACGGCTTTCTCAGGCAGCTTCTCGACGGGCCGGCGGCACCCACCGCCGAATGACCGAAGCCCCGCTCGATGACCGCGGCCGGACGAGCCAGGGATGACTTGCCTCCTCTCGCGTCACCTGCCAGAGTGGTGACGTATAGGGTTGCCGCCCGGTCGTCGTCGCCCCCTGCCACACGTATGCCGTCCCGGGCACCCCGATGACAACGCTTTGCCGCAGGCCGCGAGTGTGCGGCGAACGAGGAGGAATGACATGAGGACCAGCAACCCGATCTTTTCCCGCTGGGGCGCCGCCCGTGACGCGGGCCCGTCCGACGCCTACGCACGGCGCCCGGTGGGCGCGGCGGTCGGAGGCGCGCCGGCGACCGATCCCGCGACCACCAACCCTTACGCCCCCGGCGCGGGTACCGCGCAGCGGACCGCTGGTACCGCGGTAACCATGGACGACGTCGTCGTCCGCACCGCGACGACGCTCGGCACCGTGGCCCTGACGGCCGTGCTGTCCTGGCTCCTGCTCCCCGTCGACGAGGCGAACCTGGGCCGTTCGTACGGCATCGCGGTGGGCGCGGCCCTCGTCGCCTTCGTACTGTCGCTGGTCCAGTCCTTCAAAAGGACCCCGTCCCCGGCGCTGATCCTCGGGTACGCGGCGCTCGAGGGTGTCTCCCTCGGGGTGTTCTCCAGCACGATCTCCACCTACGTCGCGCCGGGTGTGGTGGTCCAGGCGGTGCTCGGCACCTTCGCGGTGTCCGCGGGGGTGCTCGTCGCCTACCGGATGCGCTGGATACGCGTGACCCAGCGGTTCACCGGGTTCGTCGCCGCCGCCGCGACCGGCTTCGTCCTGCTGCTCGTCGCCGACCTTCTCTTCTCCGCCTTCGGCGCGGGCAACGGCCTCGGCTTCCACAGCGGCGGCCTCGGCATCGTCTTCGGTCTCGTCGGCATCCTGCTCGGCGCGGCCTTCCTCACCATGGACTTCAAGCAGGTCGAGGACGCCGTCGCCTACGGCGCTCCCCGCGAGGAGGCATGGCTGGCGGCCTTCGGCCTCACCCTGACGCTGGTGTGGATCTACCTGGAGGTGCTCCGGGTGCTGACCATCTTCAACAGCGACAACTGAGTCCATCTACGACTGGGGCCCGCGTCGGGCTACGGCCCGCGCCAAGTCACCCTGAGGCCAGCCGTGTTGCCGGCCGCCGCCACGAGATGCGGCCCTTCGCCGTCCCACGCCCGCACCACCGAGTGGGCCGGCAAGGTGCGCTGTCGAGCGGCCCACCCGCACCGTCCGCGACACCTACGAGCGGCCGCCGGGCGCCCGGCGGCCCGAGAACGGGCCGCTGAGCTCGCTCGGCCTGGCGCACGAGGCGGATCGGGACAAGCCGGTCGGCCACCCGTCCGTGAGCCGGCGCCGGCACCTCGCGCCGGCCCTCCTGGTCGACCGCCCGCAGCTCCTTCTCCCAGGCGAGCCCACCAACCATCTCTCGGCCGCCCTGCGCGACGAACTGGAGGCGGCCCTGGGCCCGGCCCCGGCGCGATCGTCGTCGCCGGCCACGACCGCTGACTCCGCCGCCGCAGGCAGGGCCGTGAACTACTCCTGACTCTGGCAGCCGATCAGCGCAAGGAGTCAGGACCTGCCCTCGCCGAACACCGCACTCCCCCCTCCGACCAGGGCAATCGCATCCGATGTCGCACGATCGCGGCCGCGCCGCCGCCGTCAGGAACCGGTTGAAGAGGTGGCGGTTCTTGCATTCGACCTGAGTCACCTGTCAAAATGGTGATGTGAATCTTGACCATGTCTTCGTATGCGGACACCCGGCTCTCGACTTCGCGGCCACGCTCCGGGCCCGGCGCTCGACCCGGTTCGAGATGTTCGTGACGCCGGAGCGGCTGAACGCCTGGTACCTGGAGTCCGGGCTCGTGGACACCCTCACTCCCGCGAAGGAGGAGGATGTCCGAGAGGCCACGACCGTACGCGAGGCCGTCTACCGGCTGGTCACCGACCGCCGGCTCGGCGAGGAGTTCGACCGGGAGGCGCTCGCCGTGCTCAACACGGCCGCGCGCAAGGCTCCGGCGACCCCGCAGCTCACCCTGTCGGGCCGACACACCGACGCAACGCCCGAGCAGGCTCTCGCCGCTGTCGCCCGGCAGGCCGTCGAGCTGCTCAGCGGCCCGGACGTGCCGCTGATGAAGGAGTGCGGCAACCCCGAGTGCACCCGCGTCTACATCGACCGCTCCCGGGGCATGCGGCGCCAGTGGTGCGGCATGGAGTCCTGCGGCAACAAGATCAAGGCCGCCGCCTACCGCGCCCGCAAGAAGTCCGCACCAGCCGTGTCCGCCCACTGACCTTCCCGCAACACAGTCACTTGAGTCCAGCGCACCGGCGGTGCGCTGGACTCAAGGCTGTTCAGGGGCCGAGGCCGAGGTACGGCCAACTCGTCGGCACGCGAGACACGTGTCAGGCGATGACCCTTCACAGCCCGATCAACTTGGGGCAGCCGCTTCTCCAGCACCGCAGCGCCGCCGCGCTCGCCCGCCGCCTACCGCAGCGCCCTGGACGGGCTTCGGCTGCTGCTCGTCCAAGACGACGCCGAGGACTGCGAGCAGGCGCGCCCCTGCTTCCCGCCACACCCGGGTGTCTCGCGATCGTCACCACCGACGGCGCCTGGAGGGCCTGGCCGTCACAGACGACGCCCGAATCGTCATGCTGGGCCCCATGCCCCACGCGGAGGGCCTCGAACTCCCCGACCGGCGCCTGGGCACCCACCGGACGCAGTCCGAGCACTCCGCGGCGGACGAGATCATGGAACTGCGCGACGGACTGCCCCTGGCGCTGGCTGTCCCCGCCGCCCGGGCCCTGGCCCAGCCGCGGTTCCCGCTGACCGCGCTCGCGGCCCGGCTGCGGGACCCCGACGGCTGTCTCGACGCCCTCGCCGGCCGTGACGCCCGCACCGACCTGCGCAGTTCGTTCCACCCCTCCTACGAGGCGCTCAGCAGCGGCGGCGCCCGGCTGTTTCAGCCGCTCGGCCTGCACCCCACCCGCGACATCACCCTGCCGGCCGCCTGGTCGGCACCGATCCGCGCCGCACCCGCCAGGTCATGGCCGAGCCGACGGATCACCATCAGCTCGTCGAACTCGCCGCCGGCCGCTACACCTGCCCGAGCTGCCCCCCGTACGCTCGCGAATCGAGCGCGCTCTTGGACTCCTCGGCCGCGCGGCCGAGGCGCCCTCCCGGATGTTCGAGCCCTGTCTCCACAGCGCCACGGCCGCCACCACGCCGCTCGCCCCGCACTGCGGACCGGTGACCCTGCCGCCGCCGCGACCGGGCGTACGGCCGCTGGAGTTCGGTGACCGCGCGGACGCCGTCGGGTGGATCCTCGCCGAACGCCATCTGGTGCCGGAACTCGTGCGTGCCCTCGGCCAGGACCCCCGCGGCGAGTCGTTCCGACGGCTGTTGACCTCGGCGCCGGAGACGTGCCTCGACTCGCCCCGCTTCTAGGCTGCCACCGCCTCCGGCCGTACGACGCTCCGCAACTTGCGCAGGGCGTGGTGGTGCCGGCTCTTGACCGTGCCGACCGGGACGCCGAGGATGCCGGCGGTCTCCTGGATGCTGCGGTCGCACAGGTAGATGTGGACCAGAACGGCCCGGTGATCGGGCGACAGCCGGCCCAGAACGGGGCGGACCGCCATGGCGTCGTGCACCGCCTCGGTGGGGTCGGTGCCCCCTATGGGGTCGTTGTACGCGACCCCGACGACCTCCCTGCGGGCATGCGGCTTGCGCACCCAGTCGATGACCAGGTGCCGGGTGACGGTGAACAGCCAGCCGCGCACCGCCCCCTCCATCCCGAGCAGCCGGTCGATGTTCCGCCAGGCGCGGATGACGGTCTCCTGGACGATGTCCTCGGCGGGTCCGTGGTCCCCGAGCATCTTCTCCGCGTACGCGACGAGGCTGTCTCGGTGTTCCCGAACGATGGTGCCGAGCAGGTCCGATCGGGACGTGGCCGTGAGCGGCGTAGCCATAGCGTGCTGAACCATCCTGGTTCTCTGTCGTGCGGCGACCGGGAGCCGGATGTAACCCCCGCGCCCGCACTGTAGGCAGCCGTATGTGCCACGGACGTGCCGCATTTGTGTCGTCGCAGTGCCGTGCTCACCGACCGGACAACACATGGGCTCCCGGCGGACCTCGCCCGATCCGGGAAGGTGCCTTCGCATGGGGGAATCACCGTTCCTCGGCAGCGATTCCCCTGCGGCACGCACACCAACCCCGAGCGACACATGAGTTGGGTGTCACACGTGTCCATGGGTCACAGCCTGTGGCGCACCAGCTTTGCAAACCTGCCCGCCGAGTCCACACGTGTGAAACTGCGGACCGCGGAGCCGCCCGTACAAAACGACCACCATGCGCGGACAACCGCCTCGGCCGGGAGTCATCGCGGCCGTCACCGGCCTGTCCCTCGGCGCCGCGCCCAGCTCACCCTTCCGCCAGGCCAGAGCACGGGCCGGCACCACCACGACGGGAGCCGCCACGGGCTCGTCCAGCAGGCCACGCTCAGCCACTTAGACTCCGGCTGCGCGTCCGACGGTGTCCACGCCACCGGCAGCACCGTCACCGAGCCGTCCGGCGCGGGCCACGTGCACATCGGCCGCAACCTCAGCACGACCGACGTCGTCCTCGACGTCCCGTATGTCCTGCCGCAAGCCCACACCCGCTCCGAGGGCCCCTCTGCCAAGGGGTGACACACGGTAGCGGGGCTTGTTCGCATGTCCCCCTCTCGGCGCGACCCGGGTGAATGCCCCACATGTCGTCACAGGTCTTGACAGGGACGTGTCCGCCGCCACAGCCTATGGCAACGTTGTCAGAGCGAGGGGCGACCCCCGCCGTCGACGACCCGCACCATCCTCTCTCACCCGTTGTGATTGGACGACTACCCATGGTCGAACAGGTGTGTCCGCGACACCCCTCCCGACGCACTCTCGTCGCGACCGGCTCGACGCTGCTGGCCGGGTTCGGCCTCGGCATGGTCTTCGCACCGGCTGCCGAAGCCGCCTCCCGAACCGCCGACGCCACCGGTACCACCGCCTCCGCCGCGCCGGGTGAGCTCGCCGCCTACCGCCCGGTCCGGGTCTCCTCGCAGGCCTACGCACCCACGCCCGCCGAGTTCGCGGTGGACGCGCTCCCCGGACCCGGGGTGCGCGGCACCGGCTGGCGGGCCGAGGCGGGCGACCCGCAGTGGATCGAGGTCGATCTGCAGGCGGACTGCCGCGTCGACCGCGTACGGCTGACCTTCGAAGCCGACGCGAGCGACCCGGTGTTCACCCCGCCGACCGAGGGCAACCCCCGGTCGGGCACCACCGGCAAGGAGATCCTCTCCAGCTACGGCAGGGAGTTCGTCGTCGAGACGTCCCGCGACCACGACTCCTGGAGCAGCGTCTACCGCACCACGGCCGGTACCGGCGGCGTGGTGGACATCCCGCTGTCGGTCCCCGTCACGGCGCGTTGGGTACGGATGACGGCCCGCCGGCGTTCCAGCGACAACCCGCTCGGCCTCAACGGCTTCGCGGTGTACGGCACCTCCCCGGGCCACCGTCCCAAGGCCACCGGCTGGACCGACTGGGGCACCCACCACCACGACACGCCCCGGCTCACGGTCGCCGCCGACGGAACGGTGCCGCTCGAGTCGGGCTGGACGCTCACCCTGGACGACTGGGCGGACGGCGACGGCCCTGCCCTGTCGAAGTCCGGCGTGGACACCAGCCGCTGGCTGCCCGCGACCGTACCCGGCACCGTCCTCGGCACCCTGGTCGACCAGGGCCACCTGCCCGACCCGGTCGCCGGCCTGAACAACCTGCACATCCCCGAGGCGCTGTCCCGCCACTCCTGGTGGTACCGGCGGGACTTCGACCTGCCCCGCGGCCTGCGCACCGGCAGCGGACGGCACGTCTGGCTGGAGTTCGACGGCGTCAACCATAAGGCCGAGATCTGGCTCAACGGACACGGAGTGGGCGAGGTGACCTTCCCCTTCGCCCGCTCCGCCCACGACATCACCGGCATGCTGGCCGCCGAGGGCGGCAACGCGCTCGCGGTCCGCATCACCCCCATGCCGGTGCCCGGCAGCCCCGGCGACAAGGGCCCGGCGGGCGAGGCCTGGGTGGACGCCGGAGCCAACACGATGAACCTCAACTCGCCGACGTACCTCGCCTCGTCGGGATGGGACTGGATGCCGGCGGTGCGTGACCGGGCGGCCGGCATCTGGAACCACGTACGGCTGCGATCGACCGGGCACATCGTCATCGGTGACACGCGTGTGGACACCGTGCTGCCCGGGTTGCCGGACCTGTCGGTCGCCGAGCTCACCCTCACGGTGCCGGTGCGCAACGCCGACACGACCGACCACGAGGCCACCGTCTCCGCCGCCTTCGGCGACGTCCGCGTCTCGCGCACGGTCACCGTCCCGGCAGGGAAAGACATCGATGTCATCTTCACTCCCGACGCGTTCGGCGCGCTGCGGGTGAAGAACCCCGACCTGTGGTGGCCCAACGGTCTGGGCGAGCCCACCCTGCACGAGCTCACCCTGGTCGCCCGCAGCGGCGGCACCGAGAGCGACCGCCGCACCACCCGCTTCGGCATACGGCAGTTCGGCTACGAGTTCGACACCCCGCTGAAGTTCACCCCGTCCTCCGACGCCTACACACAGACCGTCCAGCTCGGCGACCAGCGCGCCCGGCACGTCCGCGTGCGCTGCCTGACCCGGGCCACCAACTGGGGCAGTTCGCTGTGGACCCTGTCGGTGTTCGACAGCGCGCGCCCCGGCAGCGACCTCGCGCTGCACGCCCACGCCGAGGCCTCCACCACCGACGAGGACGGCCACGGCGCCGCCAACGCCACCGACGGCGACCCGGGCACCCGCTGGTCCTCCGCCTTCGCCGACGACCAGTGGATCCGTGTCGACCTCGGCTCGGTGCAGTCCTTCGACCGGGTCGACCTGGTCTGGGAGCAGGCCTACGCGCGGACCTTCGTCGTGCAGGTCTCCACGGACGGCGACCAGTGGACGGACGCCGCGTCCGTGGACAACACGGCCGTGCCGCTGCCCTTCAACAGCGGTGACGCCAGCCTGCGGGTGACCGACTTCGAGGCCCGTACGGCCCGTTACGTCCGGCTGTCCTGCGGCGTGCGCAACACGAGCTGGGGCAACTCCCTGTGGTCCCTCGCCATCATCGACAGCGCGGAGCCGGGCACCGACCTGGCACTGCACCGGGACGCGAGGGCCTCCAGCGAGGCGGACGGCCACCTGGCGGCCCACGCCACCGACGGCGACCCCGGCACCCGCTGGTCCTCCGCCTACGAGGACAACCAGTGGCTCCAGGTCGACCTGGGCGCCGGCCGGCGTTTCGACCGGGTGGCGGTCGTCTGGGAGCAGGCGTACCCGAAGACGTACACCGTCCAGGTCTCCGACGACGGCGGCACCTGGACCGATGTCACCACCGTCACCAACACCCCCGACCCGCTGAAGATCAGCGTCAACGGTGTCCTGGTGCTGGTGCGCGGCGGCAACTGGGGCTGGGACGAGCTGCTGCGCCGGATGCCCGCCGAGCGGATGGACGCGGCGGTGCGCATGCACCGGGCCATGAACTTCACGATGATCCGCAACTGGGTCGGCAGCAGCAACCGCGAGGAGTTCTACGCCGCCTGCGACGCGCACGGCATCCTGGTGTGGAACGACTTCCCCAACGCCTGGAGCATGGACCCGCCGGACCACGAGGCGTTCGTGTCCACGGCCCGCGACACCGTGCTGCGCTACCGCATCCACCCGAGCGTGGCGGTGTGGTGCGGCGCCAACGAGGGCAACCCGCCGGCCGCGGTGGACGACGGCATGCGCGAGGCGGTCGAGAGCCAGGTGCCCGGCGTGCTCTACCAGAACAACTCCGCGGGCGGCATCGTCACCGGCGGCGGCCCCTACGGCTGGGTCGAGCCGGAGCGCTACTTCGACCCGTCGACGTACGGCAGCAAGGACTTCGGGTTCCACACCGAGATCGGCATGCCCGTCGTGTCCACCGCCGCCAGCACCCGCGCCATGGTCGGCGAGGACGGGCCCGAGTGGCCCATCGGGGGTGCCTGGTACCTCCACGACTGGAGCGAGCGCGGCAACCAGGCGCCGCAGAACTACAAGGCGGCCATCGAGAAGCGCCTCGGCACCGCCCGCGACCTGGAGGACTTCACGCGCAAGGCGCAGTTCGTCAACTACGAGAACTTCCGCGCCATGTTCGAGGCGTGGAACGCCAACCTGTGGGACAACGCCAGCGGCCTGATGCTGTGGATGTCCCACCCGGCCTGGCACAGCACGGTCTGGCAGACGTACGACTACGACTTCGACGTCAACGGCGCCTACTTCGGCTGCCGCACCGCCTGCGAGCCCCTGCATGTCCAGGCCGACCCGGTGAAGTGGCAGGTCATCGCGGTCAACCACACCCGCAAGGCACTCAAGGGGGCGACTGTCAGGGCGGAGACGTACGACCTGTCCGGCCGCCGGATCGCCGATGCGCGGACCGCACGGGTGGACGTGGAGCCCGCCGCCTCGGTCCCGGCGTTCACAGCGGCACCCGCTGCGGACCTGCCGGATCTGCACCTGCTGCGGCTGACCCTCACGGACGCGGACGGCAAGGTCCGCTCGCGCAACACATACTGGCGTTGCCGCACCCCCGAGGCCCTGCGCGCCCTCAACACGGTCCAGCAGGCCAAGCTGTCCGCGTCCCTCACGAAGGTGTCGCGTGACGGGGAGAGGAGTACGGCGACCGTGACGGTCCGCAACCGCGGGTCCATGGTCGCGGCGATGGTCCGGCTCTCCCTGCTGGACGAGGACGGCGCCCGGGTACTGCCGACGCTCTACGACGACAACTACCTGTGGCTGCTGCCCGGTGAGTCCCGGACGGTCACGCTGTCGTGGCCCGCGTCCGCTCTGCCGTCGAACCGGCCGAGGCTGCGGGCGGAGGGGTACAACACGCCCCCCGTGACGGTACGCGGCTGAGCCGTCGGGAGGGTCCTGCCCTCCCACCCCTCCACGCGGGCGCCCTTCACCGGGGCACCCGCGCTCGTTTTCCCGTCGACCGGTGGGCTGCGGTCGCCCTGTCCGGCGGCCGCCGAAAACACATGCGGTCACATGTGAACCGGATGTACGGTCCGTTCGTGTCCCTCATGTGTCGAGAGTCCGGACCGGTTCCCCTCCCGGCACACCTGGCCCCCTCCCCTCTCGAGGGCGGGCGACGAGGATGTGTGTGTCACCCACGGGTGGCCGTACCGGCGAAGGAGGACGATGGAGAGGTCACGGGCAGGCCGTCTGGAGAACGTCCTCGCCGACTTCGCCGAGCGCTACGCCACCCGGGAACAGCTCAGGGCGCTGTCGGTGACGACGACGTCGAGGGACGGCGTCGTGGAGGTCACCCTGAGCGCCCGCGGTCGGCCGACACGGGTCCGCTTCGTCGACCGGCGGTTCCGCGAGATGCCCGCCGCACAGCTCGCCGACAGCGTCCTGGAGGCGCTGGCGACGGGCCGGGCCGAGATCGCGGCCCGCGCTGCCGCCGTGACGGCGGCCGCGCACCTCCTGCCCGCGCTGCCGGCGCAACCAGGACCGAGGAGCGAGCCCGCCGGGTCAAGGCCGCAGGAGCCGCTGTGGGGCCGGGGATCCCCGCCCCGCACACTCCTGCCGCCGGAACCCCACGGGGCCGCCCCGCAGACACACCTGTCCGCCTGTTCGGAACCTGTGGACCAGGACGCCTCCTGACGGGACGCGCCGGTCTCCCCCGAACGGAGGGCGGGCGGGCGGCCCCTTGCCGGGCCCGCTCCCCGAACAGCGCAAGACGGCCCCCACACGTAGATCGGTTCCAGGGATCGCCATGGCGGCGGTTCTGCGACACACTTACCGAGCAGTACATACGAAGGGCACCGCGTGCGCGTGCGTCAGCGCCTGTCGTGAGAGGTGGGCATGCCGGACGAACCAACTGGCGGTGACACTTGTCCGCACGGGCCCCTGGAGCGTGGGTACCATGCGCAACGTCATTCATATCGAGGGAGTGAACGGTTGTGACCAGCCAATCAGCCGCCACGCTCCGATCGCGGTACGTAGCACAAGCCGCGTCGGACCTGGAGGAGAACCGTCGGCGACAGCAGGAGCTGGCGGAGAGGATCACCGTCCTGAAGCAGGAGGAGGCTCTCCTCGCGGACATTCTCAACCTCGCCGAGCGGTACGAGGGTTTCGCGGACGCGTCCCGACTGCCCGAGCAGGTGCAGGACGAGCCGGCCGTCGCAAAGGCGAACAAGGAGCGGGCCACGGCCTCCGCACGACGCTCCGCGCCGGCCAAGTCCACTACGGCCACCACCACGGCGAAGGCCGGTGCGAAGGGGAAGTCGCACCAGCCGCTGCTCGGTGACCTGTTGAGGGAGCTGCTCGGCCAGTACGACGAACCGCGTCTGGCGAAGGAGTTGCGGGACGAACTCCTGGAGAAGCACCCGGACCGCAACCCCACCCCGCAGGTGGTGCGCAACACCCTGGAGTCCTTGGTCGCCAAGGGCCGTATCCGGCGCCACAAGCAGCAGCGGTCCGTGATGTACACCCTGGTCGAGAGGGACTCCGACTGACACCGACATCGGTCGATCGGGCGACCGGGTGCCCTGGAAGTCTCACCAAAGGGTGGACTTCCAGGGCACCTGGGTACACGTGTGCGATAGGCGGCCGTGACGTCCATCGGTCACGTCCGTCGGTGCGCTCGCTGGCGGGTTGCCTACGCCCGCCATACGTTGTCGAACGCCGCGTTCTCCACGTCCCGCGCAGCCGTACGGCCTCCAACTGTGTGACCGCGTCACCGACCGCGGCCAGCACGGTGGTGACCGCGTCACCGGTGAGGTTTCCGGCGGTCGCGTCCGGCTCCTCTTCGATGCCCACGGCCGCCAGCAGCGCCGCGAGCACCGGCTCGCGGTCCGCTCTGCGTTCCTCCGCCGCGCGGCGGGCCGGTGAGTCGACCAGAACGGTGTGGGCGGACCGGAACCCGAAGTGCCCCCGCAGGTGGACGACGAGCCCGTCCCGCTCCAGGTCGCCGGCGTAGGCCGCGGCGAGTTCGGCGCCGCGCCACCACAGCCGCTCGCCGACCGTGTCGTACGGCTCCCGCCGGATGAGCGAGCTGGACGCCTCGTCCAGCAGACGGTCACCGGTCGCCGTCGCCGGGCCCGGGACCATGTGGTCGCCGTCGGTCCGGCACCGGATCACAGGAAGTCGAGGGCGGACGGGCCGTAGCCCGAGAGGGTCACGCTCCCGGCCCGGTTCCACACCTGTGTGTCCGTCGGCCGGTCCTGGTCCCCGGGTGTCGCCGCGTCTCGGGGCTGCCGTTCGCCGGTGGCACCCTCGCGATCCGAGCGGGGTCGGGCGGCGATCCGTACGTGGGGGTGCGTCGTGGCGGCCATGTCCTGCCCTCGCTCTTCGATCGTGGTGGGGTTCGGAAGGGGGGTGCGGGTCCCGTGCAGGGGACACGGGACCCGCGGTCAGGGGGTCGCTCAGGCGGCGGAGGCGTTGATGGTGACGGGGATGTTGCCGCGCGTGGCCTTGGAGTACGGGCAGATCTGGTGCGCGGCCTCGGCGAGCTCCTGCGCGGTGGCCTGGTCGGCGCCGCCGAGGACGGGGCTGAGGATCGCGGAGAGGGAGAACTCGCCGTCGGAGGAGCGGACGTGACCGCCGTTGCGGCCCTCTCCGTCGACGTCGACAACGGCGGTGTAGCTGACTGCCATGACTGATGCTCCCCATCTGGGCCGAAAGGTCGTGAACGCCTCCGACCCGCACTCTCCGTGTCACCGGTTGAGGCGGTGACGCAATCATGGCGGTCATTGCATCACCCGTCAAGGCAGTGACGGACGACGACCGCACACCGAGGCACATGTCGACTATCGACATATTCAATGAAGGCACACTTCATCGAATGTTCTATGCTCCTCACATGCGTATCCTCTTCTCCAGCACTCCGCAGCACGGACACCTGCTGCCGGAGCTGCCCCTCGCCCGCGCCTTCCGGGACCGCGGCGACGACGTCGCCGTGATCACCTCGGCGTCCTTCGGGCCCCTGTTCGCCGCCGAAGGCATCACCCTGCTCCCCGTCGGCCCGGAGATCCCCGAACTCCTCGTGGAGGCGGCGCGGTTGGCCGGTGTGGACGACCCGACGGTGCCCGACCCCGCCGTGGCCGCCGAACTGTTCGCCGGGGCGCGGATCGACCTCACCGCGGACGCGGCCATCGCAGCGGCGCGCGAGTTCGGCCCGGATCTGATCGTCGCCGAGGCCACCGACTACGTGGGCCCGCTCGTCGCGGCCGCTCTCCAAGTCCCTTACGCCAAGCTCGCGTTCGGCCCGCTGATCCCCGCCCGGTTCACCGACGTCTTCGACGCCGTGGCCGAGCGCCGCTACAAGGAACGGGGCCTGACCGCCCCTCAGCCCACCTGGTACCTGGACCCGTGCCCCGAAGCGCTCCGCGGCCCGGACTGGCAGGCGCCCGAGGGCCGTCTTCCGCTCCGGCCGGAGGCCCACCACGGCCCCGACACACCGGACACGGCCGCCACAGCGTCCGCCGGCGGCGGCATCCGGCCCAAGGTGTTGCTCTCCTTCGGCACGCACTTCGCCGCACCCGATGTCCTGCGCCCGATCGTGGACGCACTGTCCGCCAAGGCGGACCTGGTGGTGACCCTCGGTCTGACCGCCGCGGCCGCGGACTACGGCGACGGCTTCGACCAGGTCGAGTTCGTCGGCTTCACCCCGCTGGCCGAACTGCTCGGCGGCATCGACCTGGTGGTCACCCACGGCGGAGCGGGCACCACGCTGGGCACCCTCTCGCGCGGCCTGCCGATGGTGGTCGTACCGCAGGGTGCCGACCAGTTCCTCCAGGCGGGTGCCGTCGCCGGATCGCGCACCGGCGTCGCCGTCATGCCGCCCGCCGGGGCGGAGGCCGTCGTGGCAGCGGCGGACGAGGTGCTCGGCAACGCGGAGTACCGGGACAACGCCCGACGCGCGGCCGAGCAGATCGCGGCGATGCCCTCCCCGGGCGAGGTCGCCGAGCAACTGGTCAGCCTTCTCGGCTGACCTCTGTCTCTGGCTCTGGCTCCGGCTCTGCGGTCAGTCAGCCCGACACGGCGGGCGAAGAACCCGCCGTGTCGTGGTCTTGCCGCAGCCGCCCTCTCGCGGCGCGGTTCTGGCGCCTCGTTCCGGCACCTCCTGTTTCGTGACGCGGTCGCGGCACCATGCGCACCGCGGGCGGCGCCGGGACCGCTCCGGGAGGTCGCCGTCAGCGGCTGTCCGGCCCTGCCAGGAGGGCGGCGGCGGCCTGCTCCGCGAGCCAGCGCTCGGTCTCGTCCCAGGACCACTTGCGCTCCGCCACGAACAGGCGCCAGGACGGCAGCCCGAACAGGAACCACAGCATGTCGGTGGCCCGCTCGTGACTCAGTCCGGGGCGCAGCTCCCCCAGCTCCGCCAGACGCTCCGCGAGCACCCCGAGGGCCTGCCGGTAGGCGGCGGCTACCTTGTGGAGCTCCTCCTCGACTGCCCGCTCCACGGCGGCCCCGGTGATCATGACCTGGACGATGTCCAGATGACGTTCGTTGTCCAGGCGCACTCCGTGGGCCATGGCCTCGATCGCCGCCTTGGCGTCGGACGCGGAGCGGACCTCGTCCAGCGTCTGTTCGACGACCGGGTCGTCCACCCCCTGGTTCATCAGGACGGTCAGGATGGCGGCCTTGCCACCGGTGCTGGCGTACACGGTGGGCACGGCGGTGCCGGCCTTTCTCGCGATGTCGCTGATCGTGACCTTCGCGTACCCGTGCTCGACGAAGAGGGTCAGTGCCGCGTCGAGAATGGCGGCCCGTGTGCCCGCGGCGGCCTCCGCCCGTCTGTCGTTGCGGTACGGCCGCCGGCCGCTGGTCCGTGCGCTCATGCTGTCCTCTCCGGCACCGACGGACGCGTGCTTCCGGACACGTTCTCCGCTGTCCGTCCTGTCCGTCCTGTCCATCCTGCCCATGATGCCCTGCCGGACCGGACCCGGATCGCGGGTGGAGATACCCTCCCCCTGCCCGCGGCCCGCGACTCGCCGCCAGTCAGGTCCAGTTGCCGGTTCGCCGGCAAAACTGGCATGTGACCCACGCCACGTGTTCGGAGCGCATAGCAGCGGGGGGCCCAGTGCCTTTGATGGAGAGGAAGAGCACATGTGCGGCACGAGACAGGGGGGGCGGCTCCGATGGGGCGGTTGCGGACCGATGAGTTCGACCGGTTCGTGGCGGCCCGGTGGTCGGCGCTGCATCATCTGGCGCGGCTGCTCACGGGTGGCGACCGGCACCGGGCGGAGGACCTGCTCCAGGAGGCGCTGGTCAAGCTGTGGTTCGCCTGGCCGAGGGTGGCGGAGCAGGCACCCGAGGCGTATGTGCGGCGGGTGCTGGTCCGTGCCGCGGCACGTTCCGCACGGCGGCGCTGGTGGGGCGAGCAGCCGGTGGACGAGCTGCCCGACCCGCCTGGGGTGGGCGACGAGTCGGCCGTAGTGGATGAACGGACCCGCCTGGAGGCTGTGTTGGCGCTGTTGCCGACCCGGCAGCGGGCCGCGGTGGTGCTGCGGTACTACCAGGACCTGCCCGAGCAGCAGGTGGCACGGGTGCTGGGGTGCCCGTTGGGGACGGCCCGTTCGCTCACGTCCCGGGGTGTCGCACGGCTGCGGCGGCTGATGGCCGAGGCGGAGCCGGCCGAGTCGGTCGCAGCGGTCGAGTCGGTCGCAGCGGCAAGCCGGTCGCGGCGGTCGAGCCGGTCCTGTCGGTGGGCCCGGTCGACCCCGTCGAATCGGTGAACCCGGTCGAGCCGGTCGAGTGAAGGAGGAGCCATGGATCACTTCGAACAGGAACTGGCACGCATGATGCGTGACGGTCACCGGGACACCCCCTACGAGGAACGGCACCGGGCCCGGCTGCGGGCCGGAGTCCGTGCCCGGCAGCGGATACGGAAGGCCTGGATGGCCACCGCATCGCTGTTGACGCTCGCCGGCGCCGGTGTCGGACTCATGTTTCTGACGGGGGCGTTCGCGCAGGGCGTGTCCAACAGCCCGCAACCCCGCCCGGTCACCTCCGCCGAGTCGGTACCGACACCGTCGACGGTCTCGTCCGGCGCCACGGCCGAGGGGGTCCCGGTACCGACACGTATGTCCGACACGCCCTATGTGGCCACCTGGTCGGGTTCGACGCGCTGATGCCCGTGATACGTGAGGACACGTCCCCGTCCGTCGACGGGCCCGAGGTGCTCGCGAGTGCAGAGCCGGGCTCCTGGGAGCGACGGCTGCGGCGCTTCGGTCACGTCGAAGGTCCCCGCGCGTCCGTGCGCGACCGCCTGGTGGTGCCGTTCCCCGAACCCGGGCTCCGGCCGTGGCGGATCCTCGGCCTGTCCCCGGGGACGGCGGCTCGCCTGGCCCGCTGGTCGGGGTGGGGCGGACCGCTGCTGGTGGCCCTCTTCGCCGGGGTGTTGCGCTTCTGGCGGCTGGGCGACCCACGGGCCGTGGTGTTCGACGAGACGTACTACGCCAAGGACGCCTGGGCCATGCTGCGGCTCGGCTACGAGGGCACCTGGCCGGACCGGAAGATCGCCGACCCGCAGATACTGGCCCACCCCCAGGTGATCCCCCTCTCGGACGGCGGGGCCTTCGTCGCACACCCGCCGACGGGCAAGTGGGTGATCGCCGCGGGTGAGTGGATGTTCGGCCTCACACCGTTCGGCTGGCGCTTCATGACGGCGGCTCTCGGCACGCTGTCGGTGCTCATGCTGTGCCGCACCGGACGCCGGCTGTTCCGTTCCACGCTGCTGGGCTGTCTGGCCGGGATGTTGCTGGCGATGGACGGACTGCAGTTGGTGATGAGCCGGGTCGCTCTGCTCGATCTCGTCGTGTCGTTCTTCGTGCTGGCGGCGTTCGGGTGTCTGCTCATCGACCGGGACGCCGCCCGGGCCAGGCTAGCCGCGGCCCTTCCGGTGGGCGAGGACGGCCGGGTGCGCCCGCACGGGCCCACCGGCGACCAGGCGGGAACGGGACTGCGCCCCTGGCGGCTCGCGGCCGGCGTCTGCCTCGGGCTCGCGGCCTCGACCAAGTGGAACGGCCTGTACTTCCTCGCCTTCTTCGTGGTGCTGACGCTGTTGTGGGACATCGGTGCCCGGCGCGTCGCGGGGGCGTACCGGCCCTTTCACGCGGTGCTGCGCCGGGACGCCGGCTGGTCGGTGCTGTCCCTCGTCCCGGTCGCCGTCGTGACGTATGTGGCGACCTGGACGGGCTGGTTCCTGTCCGACGACGGCTACGGGCGGCACTGGGCGGAAGGCCGCGGTGGTCCGTGGGCATGGATCCCGGCGCCGCTGCGGAGCCTGTGGCACTACGAGCACGCGGTGTACGTCTTCAACGTGGGGCTGCACTCACCCCACAAGTACCAGTCCAACCCCTGGAGTTGGCTGATTCTGGGCCGCCCGGTGCTGTTCCACTACGAGTCACCCAAGCCAGGGGTGGACGGGTGCGGTACGACCGTCGACTGTTCGCAGACGATCCTCGCGCTGGGCACGCCGGCGCTGTGGTGGTCGGCGTGCGGCGCGCTCGGCTATCTGCTCTACCGGTGGGCCCTGCGCCGCGACTGGCGTGCCGGAGCCGTCCTGTGCGGAGTGGGGGCCGGATACCTGCCCTGGTTCCTCTACCAGGACCGGACGATCTTCTCCTTCTACGCCGTCGTGTTCGTGCCCTACCTGTGTCTGGCCGTGGCGATGACGCTGGGCGCCCTTTGGGGTCCGCCGGGAGCGACGGGCAGACGACGGGTCCAGGGTGCGGTGGCCGTGGGCGCGGTGGTGCTGCTGATCGCCTGGAACTTCATCTATTTCTTCCCGATCTACACCGGGCAGACGATCCCGTACGCCGACTGGCACGCCAGAATGTGGTTCGACACCTGGATATGAGGACCGCCGACCCATCGAAGGCGGTTTCATCACCGGTCGGGGCCGAATGTCAGAAACGTGTTGGTGTCCTGCCGCCGTACGATGCCCTCTTGCCGGGTTTCGCGACGGCGGCGGTGCGGGGGCCGGCGTGGTTCCTACGATCACCGCATGTGGGTCTTCCCCCGGCGGCTGCCCCGCCGGGGGCCCGGGAGTTCCCCGACGGGCCCGGCTCCCGGCGCTCCCGCGGGGGGACGCCGGTTCCCGGACGCCCGCCCGCCGTGACGGTCAGCCGGCGTGCTGCGCGGCCTCGTAGAGCGGGCGGGTGATGGCCGAGGTGAACTGCGGGCCGACGAGGTGACGGCTGCAGGTGGGGGTGTCCGCGTCGGCGCACACCTCGCCTTCGGGTGTGAGCAAGGCGCTGTGGGTGTTCGCCCCGACGACCGTGCCGAGACCGGTCGCCGGATCGAAGCCGGCCATGCGGGGCCCGCCGCTGGCGCCACCGCCCATCACACAGGCGTTGCCCCATTCGCCCCGCGGCTCGGGGAAGTCGGGGGTGCCGGGGTCCTCGCGGGTCGGGCCCACGCAGTAGGCGAGTCGGGCGCCGGTGTACTCGGGCAGGCCCTCCCGCTCAGGATCGGACGTGGAGCGCGGGTAGCCGAACTCGTAGGCGCTCCGGTCGCCCGGCCGGTCGAAGGCGATGTGCTGGGCGGCGCCGACCGCGTCCTGCACGTCACGGCCCCCGCTGTCGGTGTTGAGGACGACGAACGCCTGGTCGTAGCCGTCGAACTTGAGTGAGTCGACCGCGTCGTACCGCAGCCAGGTGGCGTCGGCCACGCCCAGCCTGCCGACGAACTCCCCGTAGGGGGCGCTGCCGTCGCGGTAGCCGGGGACGAACATGACGTTCGTCGTCCACTGGTTGTCCTCGCCGAGGAGGTCCGAGCTGTTCACGCAGTGCCCGGCCGTGACGACGGTGCTGCGGTTGGCGCTCGTGACGACGGTGGCGGTGCAACTGGCGTCCTCCCCGTGGTCGGTGAAGAACAGCCTGCCCACGGTCCGGCTCAGGGTGTCGGACCCGGTCCAGGGCGCCCCGTCCGGGCCGCTCTTCGGCGGGCGGCCGGAGGACGGCTCGGTGAGGGCCGCGATGCGTTCGGCGGTCCAGTACTTCAGCACGGCTCGCTGCTGGGCCGCGGTGACCGCCTGCGGGTGGACCGCTGTGCCGCCGCCGTGTGGCGCCGCGGCGGCGGGCACCGACAGGGCGAGTCCCGCGGCCAGCGTCGCCGCGGTGAGTGCGAGCCCGCGCCGCGTGTTCCCGCCTGTCCGGTTCCGGAAGCCGTCTGTACGGCTGGAGTTCTTCGACATGGGCGGGAGCCTAGGGAGCCGAGGTCGGAAACCTGTCAGCGATCGATGCGCAATCTGTGGTGCCCGCGCCTCCGACAACTGACAGGGCGCGAAGTCCCGATCAGACCCGCAACGGATGCCGGCGGCGTCCCGACACTCGGCACGCACCGAGGCTTTCCACCCACCCCACGATTCCCACCGCGGCCACGCACTCGGCGCGACCGTCCTTCTGCCAGGCGCCCGCCGGCTCGCCGGTTGCGGCACCCCGGGCGGCGGGCCGTTGCGGCAGGACGTGGCGTCCCAGCAGAGCAACGCCCCCACCGGAGTGATGCGTACGTGCACGGCGCCCGATGCCGAGGACGGTCACACTGTTTCCGGACACCGCGAGGACACCCCTGCCCTGGCACAGGTGTGTCCACTCCCCGTCGGTGACGGTCCGGGTCAGTACGGCAGTCACAGCCGATGAGTTGACGCGAGCCTGCCCAAGGGCCCGTATGCTCGTCGTCATGAGTGCCGCACATCCCGTTCGCCGACGCGACGGCGCCGCGACCCGTGAGGCGATCCTCGCTGCCGCGGTCGTGGAGTTCACCGAGCACGGTTACGCGCGGGCCGGCGTCCGGCAGATCGCCGAGCGAGCGGGTGTCACGGCGATGATGATCAACCGCTACTTCGGTTCGAAGGAACTTCTGTTCGCTCAGGCCGTCGACCGTGCCTTCGGTCCGCCGACCGTCGTCGGTGACGAAGCCGCCGGGCTCGCGCGCTCCATCGCGCAGACTCTTGCCGAGCGCACGGCGCCTGACGCCGAACGGCTCGACCCGTTCCTCCTGTTGCTCCGGTCGGCGGCGGACCCGGAGGCGGTGGACATCGTCCGGCGGGGCGTCGAGACACATGTGGGGGCGCGGCTCGCCGGGCAGCTCGACGGTCCCGATGCGGAGGTCCGCGCCCAACTGGGACTCGCGGTGATCGCCGGTACGTGGTTGCTGCGCAGCGTCCTCGGCACCACCGCGCTCGTCGCGGCCGACAACGAACGTCTCGCGGGCCTCCTGGCCGACATGCTCGGGTCCGTCACCCGGCCGCCCGGCCTCCCTCACCCGTCCGAGGCCGGCCCGGACCGCACCCACGGGTAGCCGCCGACGTCCATTGCCGCGGTCGGCTCAGAACGCGGAGCGGATCAGACCGCCGTCCACCCGGATCGTGGCTCCGCTGACGTACTGGGCGTAGTCGCTGCACAGATACGCCACCGCCGCGGCGATCTCGTCGGGTTCACCGAAGCGTTCCTGGTCGTTGGGGATCAGGGCGTTGACGGCGTTCGGCTGGATCTCCTCCCAGGCCTCGCCCCACCCGCGCGCGGGGCCGATCTCCGTGACGAGTTCCTTCGTGGCCTCGACGAGGATCGCTCCGGGCGACACCACGTTCGAGGTGACGCCGGTGCCCTTCAGTTCGCGGGCCAGGGACACGGCGAGGTTGTGCCGGGCGGCCAGGGTGGCGTTGTACTGCGGGTGGGTGTTCATCGGTTGGGAGGCGAGACCGCCACCGATGGTGACGATCCGGCCCCAGCCACGCTCGCGCATCGCCGGGACCAGGTGCTGGATCATCCGTACACCGGAGACGACGTTGACGTTGTAGGTGTTCTGCCATTCGTCGGGGCTCGCCTCGGTCCACGACAGGTGGCGGTAGAAACCCGCGTTGTTGACGAGGATGTCGACGGCGCCGTCGGCGTAGGCCGCCCGGGCGACCTCGGCGGCCGCGTCGTCGTCGGCGAGGTCGCCCACGACCGTGGTGGCGGTCCCGCCGGCCTCCCGGATCTCGGCCGCGACCTTGTCCGCACGCTCCTTGTCCCGGCCGTGCACCACGATCGTCGCGCCCTCCGCCGCCAGCAGCTTCGCGGTGGCCTCACCGAGCCCTGCGCTCGAACCGGTGACGAGCGCGCGTTTGCCGGTCAGATTGAGGTTCATGTCTGTTCTCCTCGGGGATTTCCGTGCCATGACGGCCGGGGCCCGTGTGTCGTGATGCCGTAAGTCTACATCGGTAGACTTAATCCGCGCCGGACCGCCTTGCGGTCGCCGTACGGCGGCCCCGATGCCGGAATCCCGGGGGCAGAGAACGCCGGATCGCCCGGTCGGCACCATGGCGAACATGGCCGACCGGGCGATCCGGGTCGTTCATTCGGTTGTGTCGGGCCGACAACCCCGCTGGATACGGCCGGCGCCTACAGCCCCAGGTCGAGGGCGAGGCAGGAGTAGTACTTCCACGAGCCTTCGGGGTCGTACGATCCGTTCGCCCCGCCGGCCGGAGCGGCTTCGACCGCTTCGGTCATGCTCTCGAAATGTATGCGCTCGGGAAGCTTGCCGAACCGCGCGTGCCGTACCGCCGCCTCGGCGTCTTCCTTGCTGAGTCCCTTGTTCATGACCGTGCTCCACTTCGTCGATCGTGGACGGCGTCCTGATTGTCGCCCGGACGGTTCTCAGCATGTCCCCTCGCGCGTCACCTGTCAAGCCGGTGACGGACGACGGGTGTGAACCTCATTACATGGCGTCCACTTCGAGCACCGCGGCAGCGAAGGCGTCGGGCCGCTCCTGCGGGAGGTTGTGGCCGGCTCCCGGGACGATGTGGTGCTTCCAGGGGCCCGTGAAGTGGGCGGCGTAGCCGCTGCCGTCGGTCGGCGGGATGACGCCGTCGTCCTGTCCGTCCAGGGTGACGGCGGGAACGGTGATCTTCGGTTGCCCCAGCAGCCGCGCCTCCAGATCCGCGTACCGGGGATCGCCGGGGGCCGCGCCGAGCCGGTGCCGATAGTTGTGGATCACGACATCGACGTAGTCCGGGTTGGTCCACAGTGGCGCCGTCTGGGCGAACTCGGCCTCGGTGAACTGCCATTGAGGCGAGTTGCGGTGCCAGACGACCCGGGCAAGGTCCTCCCGGTTGCGCTGGAGCCCCTTCCGACCGCGCTCGGTGAGGAAGTAGAAGAAGTACCAGTAACCCTCCTCCAGCTCGGCGGCCAGGGGCTCCTGGGCGACGGCGAGGTTCTGGACGAGGTAGCCGTTGACGCTGACCACGCCGGTGCAGCGCTCCGGCCACAGCGCCGCGGCGACGTCACCGGCCCGGCCGCCCCAGTCGTATCCGGCGAACAGGGCCCGGGGCAGGCGCAGCGCGTCCATGAAGGCGATCAGGTCGGCGCCCAGGGCCGCCTGTTCGCCGGAGCGGGGGGTGTCGTCCCGGAGGAAGCGGGTCTCTCCGTGGCCGCGCAGGTAGGGGATGAAGCAGCGGTGGCCGCGGCGGGCGAGCACGGGTGCCACCTCCGCGTAGGAGCCGACCGGGCTGAAGGGCCAGCCGTGCAGGAGGATCACGGGCTTGCCGTGGGCCGGCCCCACGTCGTGGTAGGCGATGTCCAGGACGTCCGTGCGGACATGGCGGACCGGTCCCAGGCCGTGCGGACTCCGGCCGGCCGGAGTCGCGTTCGTACGTGCCGACGCCTGCCGTGCTCCGGCGAGACCGGCGGCCCCGGTCGCCGCCGCCGTGGTCACGGCCTGGGTCAGTCTCCGTCTGCTGATCATGTCGGTCCCTTGTGTTCGATCCGGAGCCGGTGAGACACGTGTGCACACCTGCGCGTCCATCACCGCTCTAACAGGTAACGAGGATCTACGTGCCGGGTGCCTCTGTCAAGGACGGCGTGAGCCGTGCGCGGGGAATCCGGCGAACCGGGCGAACCAGTCCAATGACTTACATGTCACGGACCTGCCGGTGACCGAGGCGTGAGAACCGACAGCCAATCGACGGAGGACGCGCGTCGCCACCGCGGCGAGAGTGGAGACACCTCACCCCCTCTCACCCCATCGCTGATGGGCAACGGAAAGCAGGACAACGTCATGGCTCGTACGTGGTTGATCACCGGCGCGTCCCGAGGGTTCGGGCGCGCCCTCGCAGAAGCGGTGCTGGAGAGCGGCGACCGGCTCGTGGCGACCGCCCGGCGCCCGGAGCAGCTCGCGGACCTGGTCTCCCGCCACGGTGACCAGGTGCGGGCGGTGGCCCTGGACGTCACCGACACCGCCGCCGCCCGGGACGCGGTCCAGGAGGCCGTCGACGCCTTCGGCCGACTGGACGTGGTCGTGAACAACGCCGGGTACGCCAACAGCGCCCCGATCGAGGAGATGGCGGAGGACGACTTCCGCGGCCAGTTCGAGGCCAACTTCTTCGGCGTCGCCAACGTCACCCGCGCCGCCCTTCCGGTGCTGCGCGCGCAGCGCTCGGGCATGTTCGTGCAGTTCTCCTCTCTGGGTGGCCGGGTGGGCGGCACGGCCGGGATGGGGGCGTACCAGAGCGCGAAGTTCGCCGTGGAGGGCTTCTCCGAGGTGCTGGCCACCGAGGTCGCGCCCTTCGGGGTCAAGGTCGTCATCGTCGAGCCGGGCGCCTTCCGGACCGACTGGCAGGGCTCGTCGATGGAGCTGCACGCGGTGGGTGCCGACTACGAGGAGACCGTCGGCGCCATGAACACGTACCGGGCGGAGAACAACGGCACGCAGCCCGGCGACCCGGTCCGCGCGGCCCAGGTCCTCATCGACGTCGTTCGGCACGACGACCCGCCGCGCCGGCTGCTGCTCGGGGCGCAGGCCGTGGCCATGGCCCTGGAGGCGGGCGAGGCGCGGGCCGCGGAGACCCGCAAGTGGGCCGAGGCCAGCGGCGCCGCGGACTTCCCGGTCGGGGAGTAGCCCTTCCCCTCCCCCGTCACACCTGTCCCTCCTCCGTCACCCCTATCCCTTCCTCATCACCCCTATCCCTTCCTCATCACACCTATCCCTCCCCCGTCACCCCTATCCCTTCCCCGTCACACCTACCTCCTCAACCTCACTCTCATCCGCGACCGCATCTGAAGGAGATCACTCCACGTCTCGTAAGACCTGGCTCATCACCGGCGCCTCCAGTGGCCTGGGCAAGGCACTCGCCGAACACGTCCTCGCCCACGGCGACCAGGTGGTGGCGACGGCGAGTTCGACACGGGCCACCACCGAACTGGCCGCGCGCTATCCGCAGACCGCGCTGGCGGTCAAGCTCGACGTCACCGACGCCGGGGACCGGATCGCCGCCGTGCGGGCCGCCGAGGAGCGCTTCGGGAGCATCGACATCCTCGTCAACAACGCCGCCATCGACTTCGTGGGCGCCCTGGAGGAACAGGAGGAGGACGACTATCGCAGGCTGTTCGAGGTCAACTTCTTCGGCGCGGTCGCCCTCACCCGGGCGGTGCTGCCCGGTATGCGAGCGCGGCGCAACGGCATCATCGTCAACGTGTCCTCCATGGACGGACTGGCGAGTCTGCCCGCCAACGGCTACTACTCCGCCAGCAAGTTCGCGCTGGAGGGGTTCACCGAGGCCCTGTGGCAGGAGATCGAGCCCATCGGCCTGCACGCGATGATCATCCAGCCGGGCTCCTTCCGGACCGGTATCGAGAACCGGACGAAGGTCTCCGGTGAGGGCATCGACGACTACGCCGCCACCGCCGGGACCTTCCGGGCCATGATGGGCGGTCTCACGCCGGAGATGTTCCCCGGTGACCCGGAGCGAGCCGCCGAGGTGATCCGCCAGGCCGTGTACGCCGAGAAGCTGGCCCACTGGGTGGTGCTGGGCAGTGACGCCCAGCGGCGCATCGGCGTCAAGCTCGACCAACTGCGGGCCGAGTTCGAGGCGGGCCGGGAGCTGGCGTTCAGCACGGACTTCCCGGGGGCCGCGGACAACGCGGTGCTCTGAACGCGAGAAGTTACGCCGACGGCGGCGGGTGCTTCGGCCACCTGCCGCCGTCGGCGTTCGTCGTGGCCCGTGCGGTGCGCACGGGCGGGTCAGACGGTGGTGGTCGTGTACTCGGTGTAGGTGCCGAGGCCGATCGCGCCCTACTCGCGTCCTCGGCTCAGGCAACCGCACCGAGCGCCCGTATCACCCGACGTGCCGGCCGGTGATCGACGCTCCGGCCAAGTGGGAGGGCGAGCACAGCGTCTGAGCGGCGAGGAGTGCTCCCCTCAGTCGAATGACTGACCGGGCGGTGCTCCGCACACCTGTGCCGACCGGACGGATCCGACCGTCACATGACTGATGTGTCCGGTTTCGTTACGGGAGAGAGTATGGGCATCAACCCCGCTCGTCACCTGTTTGACAGGTGACGAGCGTTGTGCGAGGGTCGTCGCGCCACGGGCTCGGCGAGCACGGGCCGGTCATCTCGAACGCACCACGGAGGACTTGTCATGATCAACAGGCGTACCTTCAGCAAGGCCGTCGGCCTGGGCACCGGCGCCGCCGCGGTCTCCCTGGCCGGCCTGCAGACCCAGGCGTCCGCCGCCACCGGCTCGCAGCAGTCGAGCGGCGCCGCCGTTCCCACGGTGCCGACCATCACGCCCGGCACCCACACCGAGTTCAGCAAGCTGAAGCACGTCAAGGCCGGAGTCCTGGACATCGGTTACGCCGAGGCGGGTCCCGCGCACGGCCCGGTCGTCGTGCTCCTGCACGGGTGGCCGTACGACATCCACAGCTTCGTCGACGTCGCCCCGCTCCTGGCCGACCTCGGCTACCGGGTCCTCGTCCCGTACCTGCGCGGCCACGGCAGCACCCGCTTCCTGTCCCGCCACACGCCCCGCACCGCCGAGCAGTCCGCGATCGCGCTGGACATCATCGCGTTCATGGACGCCCTGAAGATCGAGAAGGCGGTCCTGGCCGGCTTCGACTGGGGGTCGCGGACCGCCGACATCATCGCCGCCCTGTGGCCCGAGCGCGTCAAGTCCCTGGTGTCGACCAGCGGTTACCTCATCACCGACCGCAAGGCGCAGTTGGCGCCCGCGATCCCGGCCGTGGAGCACAACTGGTGGTACCAGTGGTACTTCGCCACCGACCGCGGCAAGGCGGCCATGGAGAACGTCGACGACCGCCTCGCGCTGTGCCGCTATGTGTGGACGCTCGTCTCCCCGAACTGGAACTTCTCCGACGCCACCTTCGCGCGCACCGCGGAGGCCTTCAAGAACCCCGACTACGCCGAGATCGTCCTCTACAACTACCGCTGGCGCATCAGCCTGATCGAGGGCGACCACCGCTACGACCGCTACGAGCGCCTACTGGCCGCCCAGCCCTCCATCGCCGTCCCCACCGTCACCCTCGACGCGGCCCTGGACCCGTTCACGGCACCGGGCGACGGCACCTCGTACCGCAACCACTTCACGGGCCCCTACCTGCACCGGACGATCGAGAACATCGGTCACGACCTGCCGCAGGAGGCACCCACCGCCTTCGCCCAGGCCGTGGTGGACGCCGACCACCTCTGAGTCCCGGCCACCGCCGGGCAACGGCCACCTGCGCGCACCGGACGCCTGCCCACCCCGGACGCGAGCACGGACCGTACACGGCCATCGTCCGGACCCCGCGCACTCGTCCGCGCCCGTCCACCCCCCACCACCCACCAGGCGTCCCGCACACCGTGCCAGGACGCCCAGGAGGAGTCCCCGATGAGTGAAGTCCTGTGGAACCGGCTGACCGCCGCCGAGCTGCGTGCCCTGGCGGCACGGGACGCGGTGGTACTGCTGCCCATTGGGGCCACCG
>NZ_JBEXEA010000053.1:0-42523 GCF_040606035.1 Streptomyces sp. NPDC005483 | reverse complement strand
GGAATGGACTGCAGGCCGCTGTAGAGGACGACCAGGTTGAAGGGGACGCCGATCCAGATGTTCGCGATGATCACCGAGGCGAGCGACCAGGACGGTGAAGTCAGCCAGTTCACCGGGCCGATCCCCACCGCGTGCAGGACGGCGTTGACGATGCCCGAGTCACTGTTGAGCATCCACGACCAGGTCGAGGCCGACACGATCAGCGGCAGCAGCCACGGCACCAGGAACAGGGCGCGCAGGGTGGCGGAGAGCCGGAAGTTCTGGTGGAAGAAGACCGCCAGCGCCAGACCGATCGCATACTGGAAGACCAGGCACACGGCGGTGAAGACGGCGGTGTGCAGCAGCGCCGGCGCGAAGGTCGGGTCGTCGAAGACCTTCCGGTAGTTCGCCAGCCCCGTGAACGGCGCGTCGCCCCGCACGAAGGAGCGCACGGTGTAGTTGCGCAGGCTCAAGTCCAGGTTGCGGTACAGGGGATAGGCGTAGAACAGGACGAGGTAAAGGGTGACCGGGGCGAGGAATGCCCAGGCGGTCCACTGCGGGGAAACAGGCCGGCGCCGTCTGCGGCTGCCCCGCCGGGCCGGGGCGGCCGAGGCCGCCCCGTTCCGGGCGGGCGCGGACCGGAGGTCCGGCAGCTGTGTCGAGTGCGTCATCTGTACGATCCGGACAATCCTGGGGTTACTTGACAGCGGACTGGGCCGCCGACAGCGCGTCCTTGGCCGACTTCGAGCCACTCAAGGCCGACTGCACGGCCTTCCACATCTGCTCGGAGATCTTGGGGTACTTGGTGCCCAGGTCGTCACTGGTGCGTCCCTTGGCCGCCTTGACCGCCTCGATCCACGGCGTCAGCTCCGGGTTGGCCGCCTTCTCCTTGGCCTGGATGGTGCTGGTGGGCGCCACGTAGGACAGCGTTTTGTCGGTGAAGTTCAGGTTCTCGTCGCCGGTCAGGCAGGAGACCAGCTTCTGCGAGGTGGTGTAGCGGCCGGTGTCGTCCTGGACCGGCACGGTGACGAACTCGCCGCCGGTGGGGGCGGAGGCGTTGCCTCCTGCGGCGGCGGGTATGGGCAGGACGCCGTAGTCGAGGCCGCCCTTGTCGGCGGCTGCGAGCTGCCAGGTGCCGTTCTCCGCGAACGCGTAGTCGCCGCTCGCGAACTCCTGCCAGCTGGTGGTCTGGGTGTTGTTGATCACCGAGTTGGGCGCGTAGCCCTTGTCCAGCCAGTTCTTCCACAGCGACAGCGCCGAGACGCCCTGAGGCGAGTCGAGCTCGGTCAGCTTCGCACCCGAGCCCCAGAACCAGGGCAGGAACTGGAAGCTGCCCTCCTCCGTGCCGATCGCCGAGAACGTGATGCCCTTCTTCCCCGCCTGCTTGACCTTGGCGAGCGCCGCAGTCAGCGACTTCCAGTCCTTGACGGAGGCGATGTCCACGCCGGCGGCCTTCAGGACCTTCTTGTTGTAGTACAGCGCGAGGGTGTTGGCACCGATCGGCGTGCCGTACGTCTTGCCGCCCGACTGACCGGCCGCGAGCAGGTTGGGGTCCACCTTCGAGGTGTCGATCTTGTTGTCGTCGGTAGTGGTGAGCACTCCCGCCTCCGCCAGCGTCGACACCACGGGGTTGTCGACGATCAGCACGTCCGGGGAGTTGCCCTGCTGCGCCGCGAGCAGAGCCTTGTTCGTGAGGTCACTGGTGTCGAAAGCAGTCCGCTTGATCTTCACGCCGGCGCCCTTGCCGCAGGTGTCCAGCACCTGGGCCCAGGCCGAGGTCTTGTCGAACTGCGGGTAGGGGTCCCAGATGGTGTACGTCTTGCTGTCCGCACCCTTCGCCGAGGAACTGCCGGAACTCGACGAACAGGCAGTGGCGCCGGTGGTGACGGCGACCACGGTCAGGACTGCGGCGGTGAGATGCCGTCTGGCGGATCGGTTCATGGCGTCTTCCTCACGGGTTGTGGCACAGGTGTGCCCTGGGATCGGCACAGGTGTGCCCTGGGAGAGGTGTTCGGGAGCTGCCGGGCTCGCCGGACCCGGGCGGACAGCCCGGGCCGGGTTGAGGAGCCGGGCTGGTATTGGGTGCAGAGAGTGAGGGGGCGGGCGACGGTCAGGGATTTGTGGGGACGTCGAAGTCCGCAGCGGGGTCGTTGGGCCTTGCACCGACGGGTGCGGTGCTCGCTCGCAAGGAGATCGGCGGTGCGAGCAGGTGGTGCCGGGGCGGTGCGTCGGGGTCGTCGAGCCGCTCGACCAACAGATCGACTGCGAGGCGGCCCATCTGTTCCGCCGGCACGTCCGCGGCGGTGAGCTGCGGGGTCACCGTCTCCGCCCATCGGCCGGCCACCACCCCGGTGACGGAGAAGTCGCGCGGCACATGACGACCGGCCTGGGCCAGGCCGCGGTAGAGACCGCCGAGCGCGGCCTCGTTCAGGGTGACCAGGGCCGTGGTGGCCGGGTCGTCGTGCAGGATCCGCTCCAGACAGGCGAGGCCCGAGGCGGCGTCGTCCCCGCAGCAGTACGTCCGGACGGTGAGCCCGCGTTCTGCCGCGGCTTTGGTGAAGCCGTCCAGACCTCGGTGGGCCGACTCGTAGCCGGCCCGCAGGAGTTGTTCGGGCCGGTTGACGAAGGCGACTCGGCGGTGGCCGAGGTCCGCGAGGTGGTGCACGCAGGCCGCCGCCAGCGCCGTGTGATCCAGTCCCACCCACCAGCTGCCCTCCGGGTGGGCGGTGCGGCCGATGGCGACCGAGGGGAAGCCGACCGCGGTGAGGTGGTCGAGCCGGTCGTCCTCGAGCCGGATCTCCATCAGGATCGCGCCGTCGACCCGCCGCTCCCCCAGCAGCCGCTGGAACGAGCGGTCGCTGTCCACCCCGCTGGGAGAGAGCAGCACGTCGTAGTCGTATGCCGCGGCGGCCTCGGTAACGCTGCCGATGAAGTCCAGCTGCATGCCGGTGTAGTGGTTCCCGGCCGGCGGGAAGACCAGACCGATGGTGTTGGTCCGGCCATTGGCCAGGGCCCGCGCACTCGCATTGGGCTGGTAGCCCAACTCGTCGATGACCCGCTGGACCTTGTCGCGGGTCTCCTCGGACACGGGACGCTTCCCGCTCAGGGCGTACGACACGGTGCTCCGCGAGACACCGGCCCTCTTGGCGATCTCACCGATGTTCACGGGAACTCCTTCCTGAGAGATGTCGAACCGATTCGATGACACCAGAGAAAGGTATTGGCTGGATCCCGAGTATCGAACCGGTTCGCGTGAAGTGAAGGTAGGAGGGGGCCGGACGGGTGTCAATGCCCCATGCGAAACTTTTCGTAACGCCTCGGAAACCTCGCATGCGGGGACGCAAGGCGCAGTTCGCCCAGCTGGTGTCCTTCTCACCGACAGACCAGGTACCGGATTCGGCAGGGAGACAGCCTGCTCCCATCCGGGCGGCCAACCGTTCGGGAGCTGAGCAACCCTCGTCAAGTCTATTGATGGCCAGGTTTCTCGGTGCTAGCTTCCCTCGAACCGATTCGATGACCATCGAGGAGCCATGACCACGATCGCGGCGACAACACATCCCCCCTGGCGCAGTGCACGGATCTTGAGGGTCCTTCTCTGTGCCACGCAACCTCATCGGGCCTAGTGCGTCGAGCACGTCGTCACGGTGGGCGGCCCGTATCGAGCCACCTGACCCCGCACCGACCAGCCACCGAACTGCCCGCCTGCCGTACACCACCGTCCTGACGGCTCCTGGCGCGGCACGATCCGGCGCCCGCAATGATCCTGTTCGCGGACGGACCGCGGCCGCGACGGTCACCACCGTCTCGCGGACGAGCTCGGTATTCGATTCCGCCTGTTCCCGTCTTCCCCGCGTGCAGCAGTCTCATCGGAAGACTCCCCACGGCTTCGCGAAGCACTTCAACGCCGTCACGGCAAGGAGTCTGCGCGACCGCGCCCGCACCAAGACCACTGCCGACCACCTGCTCCTGGCCGAAGCGATGCCCCCCGACAGCACATCGCGCCCGGCCTCCCCTACCCGCACCGGCCGATGAGCCGCCCTCGGCACACCCCCAGACGGCCACACCCATCCGGGAATCCCGCCATGCACTCAGCCCCCGGCCTTCCCGACCGGACGCACGAGCAGACCCGCCCGCGCCAAATCCCGCCCGCGCACGACGCTGCACACCCCGCTTCAGTGTTTTCGCCAAGGACGCCACCTTCTGCACCCGCCCAGGATGGGGCTCGGTGAGGTTCGAGTTGTACGACTTCCCTGGCCGCTACATCCGTCACCGCAACTACGACCTCTGCCTGGACCCGTACGAAGCGACCGGTCTCTTCCACCAGGACAACTCCTCCCAGCCGGTCTCGCCCTGGGTCTGACCCCAGGCAGGCACCCGCGCCGCCGGTACGGCGGCTCCCCCCAGACCGCCCGAACCTCCCAGGGCTCGGGCCCCACCCACCCTCCCGGAGATCAACATGCCCATGCTCGCCACCCTCACCACCCACAGACGCCAGGGCCGGCCCGGCTTTGCAGGAGGCCGCCGCCTGCACCGGAGCACCACTCTTGCCGCGCTGTTCGCTTCGGTCGCGGCCGTCGTCGTGCTGCCCGGCACAACGGCCCACGCCGCCGACACCAGCGTCACCGTCGACTTCTCCACCGCCGGAAGTGCCCCCACCTACCGGGCCTCCGGCACCATCTACGGGATGACACCGGACGGTTCCCTGCCGCAGGACCACTTCTACAAGGACATCAAGTGGAAGTTCATGCGGGCCGGCGGCGCACAGCTCAACAGCGGCGGCTACGCCACAAGCCTCGCCGACTACCAGACCCGCTGGAACGCAACCCTGGCCCAGTACAAGCGGACCGCCGCCCTCGGCGGCACCTTCGTCCTCCTGCCCCATGACCTGTGGGGCGCCGACGGCACCACCAGCCAGGGCTGGCCCGGCGACAACGGCGACTGGACACAGTTCGACAACTTCATCACCCAGCTCATCAGCGACGTCAAAGCCAACAACATGACCGTCGACTGGGACCTGTGGAACGAACCCGACGGCAGCAACTTCTGGGGCCGGACGCAGACCCAGTACCTGCAGATGTGGTCGCGGTTCTACGCCCGCGTGCGGTCCGCCTTCCCCAACCAGCTGATCGTGGGCCCCAGCATCTCCAAGACACCGAGTTCCTCCAACACCTGGTGGACCGCCTACCTGGCCTACGTCAAGGCGAACAACGTCGCTCCCGACATCTACAGCTGGCACGACCTGCCCGGCGACCCGGTCGCCGACGCCTCCGCCGCAGACTCCACCCTCGCCGCCGCGGGCCTGACCAACACCCGCCCGTACCAGATCAACGAGTACGCCCTCCCCGGCGAACAGACCCCGGGCACCGGCGGCTGGTACATCTCACGTCTCGAGCGCGCGGGCATCGACGGGCTGCGCGCCAACTGGGCCGGCGGCACGAATCTGCACGACTACGAGGCCGCCCTCCTCACCAGGAACAGCGCCGGCCAGTACCTGCCGCTCGGCGAGTGGTTCACATACCGCTACTACGGCTCACAGACCGGCAGCGTCGTCAAGGTCACCCCTGGCACCAACACCGACGGCTTCGCCACGAAGGACAACACCGCAGGCAACGCCAAGATCCTGCTCGGCAGCAACGGCAACACCGGCACCGTCACCGTCAGCCTCACCGGCCTCAACACCACCTCGGTCGTGCAGAACGGACAGGTCCGCGCCGTCGTCCAGCGCAACCCCTACGACAACGGCAACGCCGTCAGCGGACCCACCACTGTCTCCGACACCACGCTGACGGTCAGCGGCAACGCCGCCTCCCTCACCGTCCCGTGGACGAACGCCAAGGACGCCTACACCGTCACCCTGCTCCCCCCGTCCAACACCACCATCTCCACGATCGCCATCAGCCCGAACAGCCGCCATTGCCTTGACGACACCAACCTGTCCACGGCCAACGGCACGCAGTACCAGCAGTACTACTGCGAGGGCGGCTACCAGCAGATGTTCGACTTCAAGCCGGTCGCCGGCCTGACGAACACCTACACCGTCGTCAACGAGCTGAGCGGCAAGTGCCTCGACGTCTCCGGCTTCTCCACCGCCGACGGCGCCGCCGTCCAGCAGTGGACCTGCACCGGCGGCACCAACCAGGAGTTCACCCTCAACCCCGTCGCCACCGGCAGCCATGACTACCAGCTGGTCGCCGTCCACAGCGGCAAGTGCGTCGACGTCTCCAACGTCTCCACCACAGCACGCGCCCTGATCCACCAATGGACCTGCGACCCCGCGAGCGCCCTCACCACCAAGCAGAACCAGATCTGGACCCTCCTCGGCAAGAGCTGACCTGCTCCCCTACCTCACAGGGCTCCCGGGCACAGGCCGGGAGCCCCCCATGATTTGCGGTCTCCCTGTCCCGGGGCGGCTCAGCAGCCGAACTCCCGGGCCCTCCGCAATCCCTAGTGTCCTGCGCCTGAAATCACGGGCTTAAATATGTCGCTGGTTATCGCTGGCTGGAGGAGTGACTTTGGCGAGGTAGTCGGCGAGCGAGTTGAGGATCTCGTCGGCGGTCTTGGTCCAGGTGAAGGGCCTGGGGTTCTCGTTCCACGAGTCGATCCAGGCTCTGATGTCGTCCTCCAGCGCCTTTACCGAGGTGTGGACGCCGCGGCGGATGAGCTTGTCGGTCAGCAGGCCGAACCATCGCTCGACCTGGTTGATCCAGGACGAGCCGGTCGGAGTGAAGTGGACATGGAAGCGGGGGTGCTTGCCGAGCCAGGTCTTGATCTCGGGGGTGTTGTGGGTGGCGTAGTTGTCACACACCAGGTGCACATCGAGCCCGGCGGGAACCCTCTTGTCTATCGTGACCAGGAACCCTTGAACTCGACGGCCCGGTGACGGCGGTGCAGTTCGCCGATGACCGTGCCGTCGGCGATGTTGAACGCGGCGAACAGACTGGTAATGCCGTGCCGCAGGTAGTCGTGGGTACGCCGCTCGGGCATGCCCGGCATCATCGGCAGCACCGGCTGCGAGCGGTCCAGCGCCTGGATCTGGCTCTTCTCGTCCACGCACAGCACCACCGCCTTCTCTGGCGGGTGGTGATACAGGCCGACGACGTCGACGACCTTCGCGACGAACTGCGGATCGGTGGAGAGTTTGAAGGCATCCTGCAGGTGTGGCTTGAGGTCGAACCGCTTCCAGATCCGCCCGATGGTCGACTTCGACAGCCCGGTGCGCTCGGCCATGGAAGCCCGCGACCAGTGCGTGTCCTTACCCGGGGTCGATTCCAGCGTCGCCACGACAACATCCTCGACCTGGTCGAGCAGGATCGAGGGCGGCCTGCCGGGCCGCGGCTCATCGGTCAGCCCGTCAAGCCGCCGCTCGACGAACCGGGCCCGCCAGCGGCTCACCGACTGCTCGCGCACCCCGAGTTCGGCCGCCACCTGCTTATTCGTCCTGCCTTCCGCGCACCGCAGCACGATCCTCGCCCGCAGAGCCAGGAACTGAGCGGTCTTGGCGCGCCTGGCCCAACGCGTCAGCTGAGCCCGCTCCTCATCACTGAGCACCAGCTCCGACTTGCGCCGGCCCGGCCGCGGCTCATCCGCCAGTCCGGCCATCCGCCGGGCAGCAAACCGCGACCGCCACTTCCTCACCGTGTCCGCGGTGACCTTCAACTCCGCTGCCACACGCGTATTCGGCTGCCCGTCCGCGCACGCCAAAACGATGCGGGCCCGCTCGACAAGACGGGGCGCCACCGCCCCGCTCGCCCAGCGCACCAACTCGGCGCGCTCCTCATCGGACAGCACAACTTCGACGGCACGCGGACCCCGAGACATGAAAACAGGCTACAGATTTAAGCCCGTGATTTCAGGCGCAGGATACTAGACATCCTCGCGGCCGCACTCTACGCGACGACGGATGACCTGCTGAAGGAGCATCCCGGCCTGGCGCCTCGGCGTCCGCAGGTCGGGATCGCTCCCCGCCTGAGCGATGCCGAACTGGTCACCCTTGCGATGATGCAGGCCGTGCTCGGCTTCACCTCCGAGGCCAGGTGGCTCCGCCACGCCCGCGCCCACCTGCGACACCTCTTTCCCTACCTGCCGCAGCAGCCTGGCTACAACAAGCGGCTACGCAAAGCCGCCGACCACATGCGCCGGATCACCCGCATCCTGGTCGTCAGCACCTCGATATGGAGCGACGACGCATGGGTCGTGGGCTCCACCCCCGTCGAGTGCGGACGGTCCCGGGAGACCGTCAAACGCTCCGACATGGCCGGATGGGCCCAACACGGCTACTGCGCCAGCCACAGCCGCTTCTTCTGGGGCCTGCGCCTGCACCTGGTGCGTACCCTCCACGGCCTACCCATCGCCTTCGCCCTGACCGGAGCGAAAGCCGCCGAACGCGAAACCCTCCTTGACCTCCTCGCCGCCGAACGCGACCTCCTCCACAGCCGCCCCGGACAGACGCTGATCGATGACAAGAACTACTTCGGCTGGGCCTTCGAACATGAACTCGCCGAGCACGGCGTCAAGTTGCTCAGGCCAGCCCGCAAAGGCGAACGCGAGCGGCCAGGAGCCCACCTGTTCTAACCCCTGCGACAGGTCATCGAGTCGATCAACGAAACGTTCAAGGGCCAGCTCGACCTCGAACTGCACCGCGGCCGCACACCCGGCGACGTCATCGCACGCATCATGCAACGCATACTCGCGCTGACCGCCGCAATCTGGCACAACGACGCCACCGGACAAACCGTCCTACGATCACTGATCGCCTACGATCACTGACTGCTTGGAATAGATCACTAGGCGAACAGAACCGCGAGATAGGCGGCGACCAGCGCCGCGCAGACCATCGCGGGCGCCAGTTTCGCCACCCCGTCGCCCTGGCGGAGGTGCACGACCACCGCTCCGGCGAGTAGCAGCAACAGACCGGTGCCGGCGAGGCCCCCGAGCAGCGGTACGGCCGGGCCGAGCGCCACGCCGACGGCGCCCGCCAGCTGCAGCACTCCGATGCGGCGGTAGGCCGTGACAGAGAACCCCGTCTCCGCGGCCTTCTCGCGCATCATCGGCAACGCCAGCGCTCCGGCCAGCCCCAGTACCGAGAAGACCAAGGCCAGGAGACAGGTGAGCACGATGGAACGGATCATGAGGCTGTCCCGGGGTCTTGGACTTCGGTGGCGGGCGGGCATGGCAGCGGCTGGTCCGGTTCCGGCCAGCGGTGGGCAGGTCGGATTCGTCGGGCGTGGTTGCGCGCGTCGCCCTGCGGGTCGCGGGGCAGCATCGGTCAGGTAGGTCCGGCACTCGCCACGAGGACCCCGGTGCGGTCGTTCATTCCGGCCAGGTCAGTGATGTCACAGACGCTCGACCAGCCACGTGCCGGGGCGGCGTCGCCCGCAGGTTCGACAAGTCCGGCGAGGTCGGCCGGTCGGAGAGTCAGGCCCCCGGGCGATGCCATGGTCGAGTGCCACCGTCAGCCGGCGATCAGAACCGGGCGGGGGCCTGCGGTGGCCGCCCACGCCTCGCTGATCCGGGAGAGCGGGTAGGCCTGGGCGTCGACCTCCACCTTGCCGTCGGTGATGAGTTGTACGTAGACGCCGACCTCGGCGAAGTACCGGCGCATGTCGACGGAGCCGATACCGCTGCCGCGGAGACGGAAGGGGCGGCTGCGCAGCAGCGAAGCCGGCACGGCGGCCTGTTCGCTGATGACGGAGCCGATCTCCACGTAACTGGTGGCACCGTTGCCGGGAACGTCCGCCAGTGCCTGGAACGCGGACTCGGCCGCGCCGCCCCACAGGAAGTCCAGGACGAGATCGGGCGACTTGCCGTCGAGGGCCGCACCGATGGCCGCCGCGTCCGCGTCCTTGTCGCCGGTGATCTCGACGGTCTCGGCACCGAGTCCGGCCACGCGCTTGAGGTCGTCGACACCGCGGCCCACGCCGATCACGCGCCGTACGCCGAGGGCTCGGGCGTTCTGGACCGCGAGACCGCCGGCCGCGCCGGTCACCCCGATGATCATCACGGTGTCCGGGGTGCCGTGCTCGTCCTTGTGGGTGATGAGCGGCATCCAGGACGACATGCCCGGGTTGATGCCCGCCGCGACGGCGACGGGGTCGGCGCCGTCCGGAAGCGGGAGGGTCAGGGCGACCGCCATCCGCTCGGCGTACGTGCCCCAGGGGGCCTCGATCTCTCCGGTGTACACCAGCGTGCCGTCGGCGGTGCGGGCCACCGCGTCCACGCCGGGCACGAGCGGGTACTGCCCGGTGCTGCTGTAGTGCTTGCCTGACGCCTTGTGGCGCACGATGGGGTGGATCGCCGAGGCGACCAGGTCGACGATCTGCAGGCCCGGACCGGCTTGGGGCTCGGGAAAGTCCAGGTACTCGGGGGCCGCGCCTGCCGTCGTCACCACTGCTGCTTTCATCACTGCTCTCCTTGGGCTGGGGGAATCCCACTGCGGTCCCACATCACTCCAGGCTGGAACCGGACGCCGAAGACCGGCGTCAGATGCCGAAGCAGTGCGACGACCACCTTACGGATACACTGTAGCCATAAAAACGGAAGCGTGGCTACTCGACCGATCCGCAGGAGGGAGAGTCCGCAACGGGACCGCCAGAGAGTTTGACGAGACCCGGGCCCCTGGCGTCAACAGCGCGTCCAGCACGGCAGCCCAGACGCCCTTGCCGTCACAGCCCGCCACCCACACCCCCTCGCGAGCACCGATCCACAGGACGCTCTCGTCGAAGTCGACCTCGGTCACGGGCAGCCCGGACAGAGCGATGACCCAGCTGCACCGAGGACACTCCCGCCGTGCTTCACCCCGCCCCAAAGCGATCACTCACCCGCCGATGCGACAAGGCCCAGGCGTCGGATCGGAGCCCCCAACGACAAAACGGATACACTGACACCGTAATTCTACTTTTCCTGACGCTTCGCATGTCAGGACGGCGACTGACAGGGGGTTCCGTTTCATGGCTTCCGAGGCACCGCCTGTTCCCGGCAGTCCTGCCTGGTGGGCGACGCGGGCACCCGCTCCCGCGTACCGTCGCGGACGTCCCCCGTTGGACATCGACCGGATCGTCGACACGGCCCTGCGGCTCATCGACGAAGTCGGGGTGCAGGCGCTGACCCTGCGGATGCTCGCCGAAGCCCTGGAGTCGGGCACGGCCACGCTTTACCGCCACCTCAGAAGCAAGGACGAACTCCTCGTCCTCGTGGCCGACAGAATCCTGGGCGATGTACGCGTCCCGTCCGAGCAGATGGATGGCCTGTCCTGGCGGGAAGCCGCGACCGTTGCCGCGCACTCACTTTACGAATCCCTCCACAGGCACCCCGATGCGCTGCCCCTGCTGGCGACCCAGGTGCACGTCGGCCCCAACGGCCTTCGCGTCAAGGAACGACTCATACGACTGCTCCTGAGCCACGGATTCACCGTCGGCCTCGCCGCCCGCACCTACACCGTATTGGGGCACTACGTGATCGGCCTGGCCATCCAGCAGCACGGACCCGGAACCCCACGCCCCGAAGACCAGGCGCACTTGCGCGATTTCTACCGTTCCCTGGACCCGGCCGCCTACCCGGCCACGTCGGCCGCGGCCGACGACCTGACCTCCGTACCCCTGCACGAGGAGTTCCGGTTCGGCCTGGACCTGCTCCTCCACGGCCTCGAGCAGGCCAGACGCACACGGTCCGAGGTACCCGCAGCAGAGTCAAGCCGCTGCTGACCCAAACTCGTCATCATGGATGCTGGATCGGACGGCCTGGCGGACGCCGAAAGAGAGCCAGGCCTTTACGGTCCCAGCGGGTTCACACAGGAGCCGGGCTCGCGGGCGGTCGGGCTTGCCATGGCGTTCAAACTCATCGAGTCAGCGGAAGCCCGCCGGTCTCTCGACGGATTCCGGTTGCCGGTGCACGAGACGACGCCCGCTCCCGCCGCACGGCGGCCTGTCGAAAGGAGCGCAACCGTGAGCCGTCGACCTCGTGGGCATACCGTCGCGCGACACTGGCGCGCACTGTCAACCCAATTCGACGCACGCCGCAGGAGCCACACCCGAAACTGCCGATGTCGTCCGTAGGTCCTCGGCCCACTCAAGGGCCCAGGCCACACCGGCTCGGTTCGGTTCGGCGGGCAGAGCATGACGAACAGCACTTCGGCGGCCAAGCCCAGGGAAGGTGCCCGAGACAGCGAGGTAAGCGCTCGAACCACGGGCCGTACTCGCCGGTGGTCGGCAGGTACAAGACCTACCGGTCCAGACCTCACCCCGAGGGCATGAGACACACTGATCACGACCCGATACGCGCGCTAGCAGGGCAGCAGGTGTCCGACCGAATGTTCCAGACGCCCCCGGTGCAGCGGGACGCAATCGGGCGGGAACTCCTGGACGATGTCGGCGTCGAGCGCCCGTAGTCCGGCGAGCAAGCGGGGCAGATGATCCATGGCCCCGGTGGGCAGGTCGTGGAGCACCACAAGGCTCCAGTCCCGGGTGGCGACGTCCGCCAGACAGCGCTCGGTCCAGCCGTCGGGGTCGTCCCAGTCGTGCGGGACGCTGTTCCACAACACGGTGGTGAACGCGTTCTGTTGGAGGTAGGCCACAGCCGCCGGGCTGAGGAGCCTGCGGTCCAGGACGCCGCCTCCACCATAGGGGCGGAACAGCCGGTCGGGGTGGGCGAGTTCGCCGATCAGGCGTTGAGCTTCGCCGATCTCCCGCTCCGGGACACGTGGGTCGTCCGCGTCGCCGAACTGCACTGTGTGGGTCAGTGTGTGGTTGCCGATCCAGTGCCCCTCCGCTGCAGCGCGCTCGGCGACGGCGCGGTTTTCGGGCTGCTTCAGGTTCTCGCCGACTACGAAGAAGGTGCTGCGTATCCGGTGCTGGGCGAGGACGTCCAGCACGTGGGCGGTGACGGGGGCGGTGGGGCCGTTGTCAAAGGTCAGGGTGACTTTCATGCGGGGTCCCCTGGCTGAGGGCGGTGCTGCAGTCCGGCCAGGATCAGGTCCGCGACGACGGTGGCGTGCTCGGCGATGGCCTGCGGGTCGAGGGGGTCGCCGGGGTCGATGCGGCGGGAGAGGCCGATGAGGCTGAAGGGGGCACTGGCGCCATGCGCGATGAGGAAGTGCAGGGTGCGCTTCGGCACCGGGGCGATGACGCCTTCGTCCATCAGTTTGAGTAGTGGCGTGCTGACAGCAGTGAGCGTCGGCTCGATGTGACGGTCGTAGAGGTAGTCGAGGCGGGGGGTGTCGGCGACGCCTTCGACGGTGAGCAGCCGCAGGATCTCGGGGCGGTTTGCATGGATGTGGATGAAGCGCCGGATGACACGACGGAACTGCTCCAGGGGCCCTCCGGTGGTGTCGTCAAGTTCCGGCAGGAGCCCGGCGGTGATGCTGCTGAAGGCATGGTCGACGGCGGCGTACCAGAGCTGTTCCTTTGAGCCGAACCGCTGGTGGATGAGGTTGTGGCTGACGCCGAGCTGTCGATTCAGAGCGGCAACGGACGCTCCGTCGTAGCCCTTGTCGGCGAACATCCGCAGGGCTGCGTCCAGGATCTGATCGAGGGTGGCGGGGGCCAGTTCCGCCGGGGGGCGTCCGGCTCGGGAAGTCGGGGTGCTCATGGGGGCAGCTTACCGCGATGTTGACACACATCAATTTAAAGTTGACACTCATCCATATCGACGTGAAGTTGACGCTCGTCAACATCGATGCGGTCGGCAATGGAGCCGCCGCAGAGGAGGCCGCGATGAAGCGCGAAGAACACGTGGTGGGCGAGACGTTCGTCTACCGGTTCGCTCAGCCAGGAGCCGAAGCGGATCATGTGCTGCTGGTGCAGCACGGAACCGGGGGCCACGGCGGCATCTACGACACCTTCGGCGCCCACTACGCGGGGCTCGGAGCCGAGGTGTGGTGCATGGATGCCCCCAGTCACGGCCGCTCCCGCACCACCCGGCCCGCCGGGCGCTTCACCCTGGAGGAATGGGTGACGGCGGCCGTCGAGGTCGGCGACCACATCGCCGCCGAGACCGGACTGCCGGTGTTCATCAAGGGCTCGTCCCTCGGGGCTGCGGCCGCCTACTGCGCCTACGCGGCCTCGGACACCTTCGCCGGCGCCGTGCTGATGGGGTACGCGATTCCCTCGTCACCGTTCGTCCCCGCCGACAATCCCTTCCGCAGCGCGGCGTTCGAGCAGCTGGTTGCCCGGTTCGGCGACGCGCTGCAGTTCGACATCGCCCGCTTCACGGACTTCGACACCGACTACGGCTACGCCGGCGCGGAGCGGCAGAAGCGTCAGGACGCGCTGAACACCTGGTCGTACGACTTGGCGTCGTTCGGCTCGATCATGCGCTACGACCCGGTCGTTCCGCTGGCGGCCAACGCCAAGCCGATCCTGTTCACCGTCGGGGAGAAGGACCCGCTCTTCCCGCCCGAGGTCGTCCGCATGGTCGTCGACGCCACCTCCGGCCCGGTGGAGCTGTACGTGCAGCCCGGCGGCGGGCACCAGCTGATGCTCTTCCACACCGCCGAATACGCCGGCGTGGTCAGCGACTGGTGCCGCAAGAAGCTGCCCGCCACGGCCGTCTCCGCGCCGTGATCACAAAGGAGTAATCATGACCGTCCACCCGCGCGGGGTGAATCACCTCGCCATAGCGACCCGCGACATCAAGGCTCAGATCGACTTCTTCACCGATGTCCTGGGCTGCCAGCTCAAGGCGCTGTACTGGATGCACGGCACCGAGGGCGCCTGGCACGGCTTCCTGGAGCTGAACCCCGCCTCCTACGTGGCCTTCGTCCACCACCCCGACAACCCCGAGAAGCCCGACTTCGGCGTCACCCATGCCGGCACCCCGACCGATGCCGTCACCGCGGGGGCCATGCAGCACGTCGCCCTCCACGTGGACGGCGTCGATGAACTGCTCACCCTGCGTGACCGGATCCGCAGCCGGGGCATCATGGTGATGGGCCCGGTCGACCACGGCTTCTGCCAGTCGATCTATTTCGGCGGCCCCGAGGGACTCGTCCTCGAACTCACGGCCGGTGAAGCGATCGACGACCGGGCCTGGATCGATCCTGAGGTCGTCGGTCTGGTCGGCATCGACGACGCCGAACTCGCCCGCTATCGCGATCCGGCCGACTACCAGCGCCCCGCCGAGGCAGTCCCGCAGCCCGCGCTGGATCGCGCCAAGCCGCACCTAAACTTCCCCGACGACATATACCAGATGCTCGCCACCGCCTCCGACGACGACATCCGGGCGTTGCTCAGCGACAGCGAGCCGCCGGTCAAGGTGAGCGACTGACCCGGCATCCACTATCAGTGGGGTCCGGGACCGCGCCGGTCGCGGGCCCCTCCCGAAGGGCCCCACCTCATGAAACTCGCCAACCTCGACGGCCGAGCCACCATCCTCACCCCGCAGGGCACCATCGACGTCGAGTCGGCGTCGGGCGGCCGTTTCCCGTCCCACCCGGATGCCGCCGTCACCCGCGTCGCCGAGATCCGGGACTGGCTCGCCACCGCTCGGCCTCCGGCCGACCCGAAGGCCACCCTCGCCGCGCTGGCGGCGGACCCCGCCCGGCTGGGTCCGCCGATCACCCGTCCCAGCCAGATCTTCGCGGTAGGCCTCAACTACCTCGACCACAGCGTCGAGACCGGCCTCATCGTGCCCGAGTCACCGCTGGTCTTCACCAAGTTCCCCTCCTCCCTGGCGGGCCCCGGCGCCGACATCCCGCTACCGGCCCCCACCTGCGACTGGGAGATCGAACTCGTCGTGGTCATCGGCGAAGGCGGCCGAGACATCCCCGAGTCCGCGGCCCTCGATCACATCGCCGGATTCTGCGTCGGCCAGGACATCTCCGAACGCGCCGCACAAATGGCGGGCGCCACCCCGCAGTTCAGCCTCGCCAAAAGCCACCGCGCGTTCACCCCGATCGGCCCCTGGCTGACCACACCCGACGAACTCGACGACCCGTACGACCTTCACCTCACCTGCACCCTCGACGGCGACACCGTCCAGTCCGGACGCACCCACGACATGATCTTCGACATCCCCACGCTGATCAGTCACCTGTCCGGCATCTGCGAACTGCGCCCTGCCGACCTCATCTTCACCGGCACCCCGGCAGGAGTCGGCTACTCCCGCACCCCACCTCGCTACCTCACCCCCGGCAGCGTGCTGAGCTCCACGATCGACGCTCTCGGCACGCTCACCAACACCTGCGTCTGACCACTGCTCCCCCGCTCCGCCGTCAACTGCGACGGCAGACACCACCCGAAGAGGCCGACATGTTCATCACCACCGTCGTACTGGCAGCACTGCTCGCCGTCGGGTTCGCCGCCGCCGCCATTCCCAAGATCCTCGCCAACGACGAAGCCGCCGCCAACGCGCAACACGTCGGCTTCTCCGTAGGGGCCTTCCGGATCATCGGCCTGCTCGAAATCGCGGGTGCGGCCGGTGTGCTCATCGGACTCCTCTGGGCGCCCCTCGGCGTGGCGGCCGCCGCGGGCCTGTTCCTCGTTTCCATCGGCGGGCTGGCCTCGCACCTGCGCGTCAAGGACCGGCCCAAGGCTGCCGCGCCGGTGGTCCTGTTCGGTGTGCTGGCCGTATCCGTCCTGCTACTCCGCCTGGCCACGGCCTGAGGAAGCACCGCCCGCAGTGACAAGGTCGGCGTACACGATGGCGCGGCGACTGTTCCTCCCCGCGCAACTGAGATTCATCCGTACGCCGACGGGCCAGGGTCCGCGGGGCGACCAGGGGCCGCAACACGGTGATGTCATCGGTCTTCGCGTCTGCCTCGCGCCGAGTCAGGACCAGGCCGACACGACGAGCAGGCGGACCTGCATGCGGTGCCGCGGTGTACGGGCCCCCGCCCACCCGTCCCGCGCGACCCGGCCGCTTGATGGTGACGGCGGCTTTGTTCCAGAAAGCGACGCGCCATAACGGGAGCCGGATGCCGGGCGCCGACAGAAGGATGCCCAATGAACCGCAGGATGCTGAACCCGCAGTTGCGCCGCCGGGCTGCGCTCATTCCCCCGTTGCCGCTCAAGGGAGACCGGGGGCGCCGCGTGGTCCGCGCGCTGATCCGCCGGTGGGGGCCAGGCAGACCGGTCGAGGGTGTCGCTCGCACGACGGTCGGCGACGGCCTGGGGCTGCACGTGTACACCCCCGACGGCGGCGGTTCGGGGGCCACGTTGCTCTGGATTCACGGCGGCGGGTTGATCATCGGCGACGCCTTGCAGGACAACGCCTTCTGTGCGCTGACGGCGCGCGAGCTGGGTATCGTCGTCGTCTCGGTGGACTACCGTCTCGCACCTGAGCACCCGTTCCCCGCGGCCCTCGATGACAATTTCGCCGCCTGGCAGTGGCTGCAGCGGTCGGCCGAGACCCTGGGTATCGACCCCGGTCGCATCGCCGTCGGCGGGGTGAGCGCGGGTGGCGGACTGGCCGCCTGCCTGGCGCAGCGGCTGCACGACTCCGGCGGTGTGCAGCCGGCCGCGCAATGGCTGTTCTGCCCCATGCTCGACGACCGCACCGCCGCGCGCCGCGAGCTCGACCGGCTGCGACACCGAGTGTGGAACAACTCAATGAACAGGATCGGATGGCATGCCTACCTCGGCGGTGAGTCCGGTGGCCCGCAGACCCCCAAGTACGCGGTCGCGGCCCGCCGCACTGACCTGCTCGATCTGCCGCCCGCCTGGATCGGGGTGGGCGACATCGACCTGTTCGCCGACGAGGACCGCGACTACGCCCGCCGTCTGCAGGACGCCGGCGTCCACTGCACCCTTGAGCTCGTCCCCGGTGCCCCCCACGGCTTCGAGACCTGGGCCGCCCACACACCACTCGCCCGTGGCTACCTTGAGCGCGCCCGCGCCTGGCTCGGCGAGCGGCTGACCGAGCCGACCTCGCCCATCCCGGGCGGGCCGTAGTCACCCGTAGGCAAACGCACGGTGGGGTTTTGGCGGTCGAAGCGTCATCCTGCATAAGCGTTCGCCCAGTGCGAGATTCCTGCGTTCCAAGGGCCACCACCTGCCAGTTTCGCACTCTGGCTGTCATCGACGCCGTACCTCTGCGGCGTACGTAACCGGAAAGGCACAAGGCATGAGCCAGCCGTTCGGCTCCTATCAGAACGAGATCTACTTCGACGGGCTGAGCGGCGTCGTGCCGCGTTTCCCGATGACCTTCGCGGAGTTGGAGTCCAGGGCGCAGTCCGCCCTGCCGCCCTCGGTGTGGTCGTACGTCGCGGGTGGCGCGGGCGATGAGCGCACCCAGCGGGCCAATTTGACGGCCTTCGACCGCTGGGGGCTGGTCCCCCGGATGTTCGTCGGAGCCACCGAGCGCGATCTGTCCGTCGAGCTGTTCGGCATGACACTGCCCTCACCGGTGTTCATGGCCCCGATCGGCGTCATCGGCCTGTGCTCCCAGGACGGCCACGGCGACCTGGCCACCGCGCGAGCTGCCGCCCGCACCAAGGTGCCGATGATCGCCTCCACGCTCTCCGTCGACCCGATGGAGAAGGTCGCAGCCGAACTCGGCGACACCGCGGGCTTCTTCCAGCTCTACACCCCCACCGACCGCGAACTCGCCGCCAGCCTCGTCCACCGCGCCGAACAGGCGGGCTACAAGGGCATTGTGGTCACCCTGGACACCTGGATCACCGGCTGGCGCCCCCACGACCTGGCCACCTCCAACTTCCCCCAACTACGGGGCCACTGCCTGGCCAACTACACCAGCGATCCCGTCTTCCGGGCCCGGCTGGCACGCACCCCTGAAGAGGACCCGCAGGCCGCGGTCCTTCTCTGGACCCAGCTCTTCGGCAACCCCCTCACCTGGAACGACCTGCCCTGGCTGCGCTCGCTGACCGACCTCCCGCTGATCATCAAGGGCGTCTGCCACCCCGAGGACGTCCGTCGCGCCAAAGACGCCGGCGTGGACGGCATCTACTGCTCCAACCACGGTGGCCGCCAGGCCAACGGCGGCCTTCCCGCCCTCGACACCCTCCCCGCCGTCGTGGACGCTGCCGACGGCCTCCCGGTCCTCTTCGACTCCGGAATCCGCAGCGGTGCCGACATCGTCAAGGCCCTCGCCCTGGGCGCCTCCGCCGTCGGCATCGGCCGCCCCTACACCTACGGCCTGGCCCTCGGCGGCCCCGACGGCATCGTCCACGTCCTGCGCTCGCTCCTCGCCGAAGCGGACCTCATCATGGCCGTCGACGGCTACCCCACCCTCGCCGACCTCACCCCCGACACCCTCCGCCGCGTCACCTGAGCGACACCGGCGTTCGGCGCCAAACCGGTCGGTGCCCGCCTTCAAGCTGCCTGCGGCGGAGCCTCGTCGAGGCGACGAGGCTCGGTGACTGGTTAAGCCGTTGTTCCGTGTGAAGCACGAGGGCCGCACCCGGAGTGGGTACGGCCCTTGCGATGACGGGAATTCCCGGTCGCTACGTCACTGGTGGTGCGGTGACGTCAGGTAGTGCTGCCGAAGGAGTTCCTTCCCGTAGTCGTTGCCGTTGGGCGTCCGGATGACGGAGTGCACGTGCATCTGGGTCGCGGCGCTGCCCTGGGTGGCGCCGTACGCGCCCGCGAGCGGGCCGGGGCCTGGCAGTCGACCTCGACCCAGAGTCACGAAGGTGTCGTCGAGGTGCTTGCGGATCTCCGCCATCCGCGCCGTCGCGCCTGCCCGTGCTCGTCGGCCTGCCCATGGCAGGTCCAGGCGTACACGGGCCTGCCCGGCACCGAACTGACTGCCGTCCAGAAGAAGAAACTGCTCGGCATCGTCGAGGCGTTCGCCGGCCGCGCCAAGGCCGACGTCCCTCGCCGTCGATGGCGGTCACACGGTAGGTGCCCGAGCCGGGGACAGTCCGGGTGTGGAGGGATCCGTCCGTGGGGATGCCGTCCAGCGCGGCGACCTGGGCGGCAGTGAGAGGTTGTGGCACGGCGTCCTGGTCGACGAACTCGGCGGCGACGACATCGTCCTTGGCATCGAGGCGGGCGGCGATGGTGCCGGCCGGCTGCCCCCGCTCGTTGAGGAAGCCCAGATCCGTGTCGTCCCCCGTCCGGCGCTGGAGACCGCCCTGGCTGCGCTCGGCGGCGTCGCTGACCCGCTGGCCCAGGTTGCCCAGCAATAGGCGCGTTGGGCGTAGATGGTCGTGAGCGCCATCGCGGCACACACAACGGCGCGCGTGAGGCCGATGGACAGCAGCAGACGTGTGCGCAGGGAGCGCCCCGGCATCCGGGGTCTCATCTGTCCTCCCCGGCCGGCCTGATGGTGTAGCCCATCCTGCGCAGCGTACGGATCATCGGAGGACGGCCCTTGTCGATCTTCCTGCGCAGGTTGGAGTGGTACGCCTCCACGAGGTTTCCACTGGCATCGAAGGAACTGCTCCACACGAGGTCGAGGATCTGGGCCTTGCTCAGCACCTGGCGCGGGGGGCTCATCAGCAGCCGCAGCAGGTCGAGCTCCTTGGCGGTCAGTTCGATGGACGTCGATTTGATGCTATGCAGGTCAAGGCGGCAAGCCGCGTGCCCTGCGGAAGCGAGGGCCGGTACCGGCACGTTGCCTCCGCGACGCAGGGCTGAAACGCGGCCTGCTCCCGCGCGCTACGCCGGGCAGTCAGCCGCGCCGCCGCTCAAGACGCTCGGCCCCGAGGCGGGCGTAGAGATCGATCAGTTCGGGGCTGTCCACGGTGGCCGGATTGACGACCCGCTCGACGGCAGCACCTTGGAGCAGGCGCTTGACCGGCACCTCCAGCTTCTTGCCGGTGCGGGTGTGCGGGATCCCCGGCACCTCGATGACCTCGTCGGGGACATGGCGGGGTGAGGCGCCGGTACGGATCGCCTCGCGGATGCGGTCGCGCAGGGCGTCGTCCAGTTCCGTGCCGGCCGCGAGGACCACGAACAGGGGCATCCAGTAGCCGCCGTCAGGTTCCTCCGCACCGATGACGAGGGCCTCGGTGATCTCGGGGAGGCGTTCGACGACGTCGTGGATGTCTGCGCTGCCCAGGCGTACGCCGTTGCGGTTGAGGGTGGAGTCGGAACGGCCGTGGACGATCACCGAGCCGTGGGAGGTGAGGGTGATCCAGTCGCCGTGCCGCCAGACCCCGTCGTACGTGGAGAAGTAGGCGTCCCGGTAGCGGGCACCGTCGGGGTCGTTCCAGAAGTACAACGGCATGGACGGCATGGGCCGGGTGACGACCAGCTCGCCGACCTGGTCCACCACCGGAAAGCCCTCCTCGTCGTAAGCGGCGAGCGCGACACCCAGCAAGGGGGCGGACAGCTCGCCCGCCCACACCGGGAGCGTGGGTGCTCCGCCGGCGAAGCCGGAGACGACGTCCGTGCCGCCGCTGATGGACACGAGCTGGACCCGCTCGCCGACGTGCCGGCGGACCCAGGGGTGGGCGGAGGCCGGCAGTGCGGAGCCGGTGCAGCCGACGGCCCGGATCGCCGACAGGTCGTGGACGGAGGGGTCGATGCCGAATTTGGCCATGCCCAGCAGGTACTGGGGGCTGGTGCCGAAGAGGGTGACGCGGTGGCGGGCCGCCAGTTCCCAGAGAATGTCCGGCTGGGTGAGCAGGGCCGGGCTGCCGTCGTAGGTGCAGGTCGTGGCGCCGGTCAGGAGGGTGGAGACGACGAGGTTCCACATCATCCAGTGGGTGGTGGTGTACCACAGGAGGCGGTCGCCGGGGCCGAGGTCGGACTGGAGGGCGAGGGTCTTGAGGTGTTCGACGACGACGCCGCCGTGGCCGTGGACGATGCCCTTGGGCAGGCCGGTGGTGCCGGAGGAGAAGACGACCCACAGTGGGTGGTCGAACGGCACCGGCTTACAGGCGAGTTCTTCGGTACGCGTGGCGGCTTCCTCCCAAGGGAGGACCAGCGAAGGGTAGTTCGCCCTGAGGCCGGGCAGGCCGACGTGTTCGATCAGCACGGTCGCCTTCAACGTCGGCAGCGCGCGGGCGAGTTCGAGGGCGGCCTCGCGGCGGTCGTGGGTCGCGCCGCTGAAGAGGTAGCCGTCGGCGGCGATCAGGACGGTGGGCTCCAGCTGGCCGAACCGGTCGGCGGCCGCCTTGGGCGCGTAGTCCTGCCCGCACACCGACCACACGGCACCCAGGCTCGCGGCGGCCAGGAACGCGACGATGGCATGCGGGGTGTTGGGCAGGTACCCGACCACGCGATCGCCCTGTCCCACTCCGAGGTCGCGCAGGGTGGCGGCGACGGACGCGACCTGGGAACGCAACCGCCTGCCCGTCACCGCGTATCCGGAGCCGGTCTCGTCGAGGGCGACGATCGCCCGCTCGTCGTCGACGAGGTTGCGCAGGGCGTGGTGGGCGTAGTTGAGGGTGGCGCCGGGGAACCAGCGGGCGCCCGGCATGGTCTCCTCGGCCAGGACCCGCTCGTACGGGGTGTCGGCGTCGATACCGAAGTACTCCCACACCGCGCCCCAGAAGCCCTCCAGGTCGGTGACCGACCAGCGGTGCAGGGCCGCGTAGTCGCTGAGGTCGGCCTCGACGCCCCACTGCTCGGCGGCCCAGCGCCCGAAGTCCGCGATCCGGCTGCGCTCGGCGGACTCCGGGTCCGGGGTCCAGAACGGGTTGGCGTACGGGGTGGTCATGGAGCGGCTCTCCTCAACAGGGGTGCGGACGCGGGCTGTTCGACGGATCCGCGGCTGGTGCAGAGCAGGGGCGCCCAGGCCGCGGTCGCCGTGAAGGTGGCAGCACCGGACGGGATCACGTCCAGGACGACGCGGTCGGGGCGCAGCAGGACGGCGTCGGTACGGCCCTCGCGCAACCAGGCGGCGAGGGTTCCGTCGTCGCCGACGTCATGCACGTCGACGACCTGCGCGCCCAGGGCGTCGGTGAGTGCGCGCACGCCGAGCGACAGGGGTGTCGCGGTCAGTACGGCGAAGGAGTCGCCGAGGAGGTCGTCGAAGCGGACCCGTGGTCCGTCCCCGGTCGTCACCCGGGGCTGCGGGCAGTGGGTGCCCCCGAGCCGACCGCGCCGTACGAGCGGGCCGACGGGCAGCGGGCGGCCGAGATCCTGACTGACCCTGGCCGTCACGCCCGGTATGCGGCAGACCATGGCGACGGCGGCGCGGCGCAGTGCGGCGGCGCGGTCCTGGCCGCCGGTCATGGCCCAGCCGGTGGCGACCGCGAGGCGGATCACGCGCCGGGCGTGCGGCTTGCGTTCCCGCTCGTAGGTGTCCAGCAGTCGCTCGTCGCCGCCCTGCCGCAGGACTCGGGCAAGCTTCCAGCTCAGGTTGTAGGCGTCCCGCAGCCCCGAGCACAGGCCCTGACCGACGAACGGCGGGGTCAGATGCGCGGCGTCGCCGAGCAGGAAGACACGGCCGCGGCGCCAGCGGTCCGCGATGCGGGCCCGGAAGGTGTACTGGGCCTGCCGGATGACGTGGAAGTCGGCGACGCGGGAGATGTCCACCCACGGCAGGACCAGTTCGCGCAGCAGCGCGTCGTCGAGGACTTCCCCTTCTGCCAGCCGGAACTCCCAGCGGTAGCGGTCCTCGCCGATCCGCATGAAGGTGGCCGGACGGTGCGGGTCGCAGACCTGGTCGACGCCCTCCCAGCAGCGGACGGCGGCCTTCGTCGTCACGTCGATGACGGTCCAGGGCTCCTCGAAGCGCAGGTCCTCCCAGGCGGCGCCGATGGCGTCGCGGGTGAGACCGTTCGCGCCGTCACAGCCGAGGACGGCCGCGGCCCACACGTCGTGCTCACCCTCGTCGTCGCGGTAGGTGACCCGGACCGGACCGTTGACGGACTGCTCGACGCCCGTCACCTCCACGCCGCCGCGCAGCTCGCACTCGGGGCGGCGGGCCAGCGCCTCGCGCAGCAGCCGCTCCAGCTCGGGCTGGTCGAACATGCTGGTCTGCGGGAAGCCGTGGTGCCCCCGCACGGACCGCTGGAACTCGGCGATGACGCGGTGCCGGGCGTCCAGCAGCCTGAGACCGCGTGCCGGACGGGCGATGGCGGTGAACTCGTCGGCGACACCGGCGGCCTGGAGGATGCGGCGCACCTCGTCGTCGGTGGCCACGGCACGGGGCAGCGGATAGACGTCGTGGTGGCGTTCGAGGAGTACGGTCCTCACCCCGTGGCGGGCCAGCAGGAGGGCGGCGGTCACGCCCACCGGTCCGGCGCCGACGATCACCACGGGTACGTCTGCCGAGTCGGACTCGACGGTCATGTGCGGCTCGCTTCGGGTCTCAGTGCGGGTCGGCCACGGGTGTGCGCTGCTCACCCAGGTCGATCCGGGCGTCCGGGGTGGCGATGGTCGCGGTGACGACGTCACCGGCGTGCAGGTAGTGCGGGTTCTTCGCCTGGGTCTTGAAGAACGCCTTCCACTTCACCGCGGGCGGCAGCAGCGCACCGATCTTCTCGACCGGCTTCGGCGGGGCCTTGAGCGCGGTGCCGCCGGGGGTGCCCGTCAGCAGCAGGTCGCCGGGATCGAGGGACTGGAAGCGGGCCAGCAGGGTCAGCGCCTGTGCCGGGCGAACGATCATGTCCCCCAGGGTGCGCTCCTGACGCAGCTCGCCGTTGACGCTCAACTGCAGCCGCAGGTCGAGGAGATGGGCGAACTCCTCCGGCTCCAGCAGGGTCAGGTGGGGCCCGGTCGGCGTGAAGGTGGGGTACGACTTGCTCTCGTAGAACTGCGTCTTGGTCAGCTGTACGTCCCGGGCGCTGACATCGTTGGTGATCACGAGTCCGGCCACGTACGAGGGAAGGTCCCGCTCCTCGACGACGGTGCCCAGCGGCAGCGGCGCCCCCATGACGAGGCCCAGCTCGATCTCGTAGTCGAGGAACTTCACGTGCTCCGGCCGGACGATCGCCTCGCCCGGCCCGCTCACCGAGCTGGACGCCTTACGGAAGAAGGCGGGCGGGATGTCGCCGGTGAAGCCCGAATCGCGGGCGTGGCTGCGGTAGTTGACCATCTGGCAGACCACGCGGCAGGGGGTGGTGACCGGGGAGAGGGCGACCAGGTCGGCGACGGGGGTGCCCGTCTCGCCGGAAGCGGCGGCCTCTCGTACGGCGGCGCGTTCGGCGAGCAGTTCGGCGGTGGTCGTCGCCTTGGTGTCGACGGGGACGGCGCGCTCGCCGCGCACCACCCACCAACGGTCGGCGGTGCGCAGGACGTTGGTGCTCATGAGTCCACTGCTTTCAGCAGGCCCAGCAGGCGGGCGGGATCGAGTTCGTTGTCGCCGCGCAGGGCATGCAGCACCTCGCGCAGCTTGGCGGGCGACGGTGTGACGCCGAGGAAGTCGCGGGTGGCCGGCGGTCCCCACTGGGCGAGACCACTCGTGGACATGGGCGCCCACCCGGGTTCGACGTCGCAGGAGAACAGGTCGCCGTCCGCGAAGTGCTCCAGCATGAAGTGGTCGGGGTCGCGCCAGTAGTCGAAGAGCTGGCTGCCGTGGATGTGCCGGCCGATGCCCCAGCTGCGCTTGTAGCCGCGCTCGGCGAGGTACTCCCCGCCGGCGGCGATCGAGTCGAGGTCGGTGATCTGGTAGGCGGAGTGCACATAGCCGGTGCCGGGCCCGAGATGCAGGGCGAGGGTGTGGTGGTCGGCCGGCTCGCTGCCGAGGTCGCAGCGGATGAATGCCATCGTCGGACCGCGCCCGCGCTGCCCGTCCAGGAACAGGAAATCGGACACGATCATGCCGAGGGTGTCCAGGTACCAGTCCAGGGCGCGGGCGAACACCTGTGTCTCCAGCACCACATGACCCAGCCGCTGAATCCGGGAAGGCTCGCGGGGCGGGCGCTGAGTGGCGTTCGTACGACGGTGCTCGGTGCCGAAGTTCAGCAGCAGTGGCTGCCGGCCCGGCAGTTCGGGCAGGTATTCGGCGCAGTGCACCACACGGACAGGGAAACCCGACGGGTCGAGCAGATCGACCACCCTGCCGCCGCCCGGCACGTCGGAGTCCCGCACGGACGTGCCCGTCGCCCGGGCCAGCCGCTCCAGGTCGGCCCGCTCGGCCGCACGGAACACGGGGCCGATGAAGCGCGAGGTCCGCCCGCGCCGGATCACCATGCACGGCGAGCCGGCGAAGGTGCCCCGCAGCCACAGCTCCCGCTCCGTGCGGGCGGCGACCTGGAAGCCGAAGTCGCGGGCGAAGACCTCCGCCCGGTCCAGATCCGGCTTCTCGAACTCCAGCCAGGCCAGGTCGGCGACCTTGATCACGGGGTTCCGGGACCGGCCGGGGTGCTCGCCCCGCAGGGCGCCCTGCTCACTGTGCAGATCCTGGTGGGGTGTCGCGAGGGCGGCTGTGGCCACGCGTGTTTCCGACATGGTGTCCTCCGAGCAACATTGCCGTAATGATGAAATCATCAACTTTGAAGAAAGGATCGTCAAGAGGGGTCCGGGAAGAAAAATGATGGAATCATCAGAACTGCGGAGGTCATGGATTCCGCGGCTAGACTTCGACGCATGCCCACGTCAGCTCCGCCCAGCAACCGGTTCGAACGGCGCCGCGCCGAGACCCGCAAGGCGCTCATCCGCGCCGCGCGCCAGATCCTCGCCGAGACCGGGGACACCAGCGCCAGCATCCAGGTGATCGCCGAGCGCGCGGATGTCGGCTTCGGCTCGTTCTACAACCACTTCGACTCCAAGACCGACCTGTTCGAAGCAGCGGTCGTGGACGCCCTGGAGGAGTTCGGCCAAGCCTTCGACGAGCACCTGGCGGGAATCGACGACCCGGCGGAACTCGTCGCCGCCGGCTTCCGGCTCAGCGCCCGCATGGCCGACTCCCATCCGGAGCTCATGAAAGTGCTGCGCCACCGCGGCCTCGGCCATCTCCACTCCGACAACGGTCTGTCCAGGCGCGCCCTGCGCGACCTCCAGGTCGGCATCGCCTCCCAGCGCTTCACCGCCGTCGAGCCGGTCGTCGCCCTGTCCGCGCTGGGCGGGACCCTGCTGTCCCTCCTGGAACTGAGATTCACCCGCCCGGAAATCGACGGCGACGAGGCCGCCTCGAACCTTGCCGAGATGGTCCTGCGCATGCTGGGCGTCCCGCCGGACGACGCCCACGAGGTCGCCCGGCGCCCGCTGCCCGAACTGGACTGAGGCGCCGACACCTCGGATCCCGAAAAGTACTTCCCACGGTCAGATCCCACGGTCAGGTCACAGGCTCCGCGCAGGAGACCCGCGGACGGGCGGGGGTCACGCCGGCGGATCCTCGACGCCGCCATGATGCTCGCGGGCGAACGCGGGTACGAGGGCACGTCCCACGCGGCGATCGGCGCCAGGTGCGGGCTGCCCGCCGGCTCGCTCCACTGGCCCTTCAAGGACAAGGACGACCTGATCGCCGCGGTCGTCGAGCGCGGTTTCGAGACCTGACTCGCGGCCTTCGAACTGCCGCCGAGCAGACCGGCACACGTCCGGGGTGGGTCACCGCGAGGGCGGCGAACGTCGTGGGACGCCTGTCCGAGGCGCCGGACTTCTGCGCCTGAGCGTCATGCCGGCCCTGGAGCAGCGCCCGCCGAGCTACGGGGCAGGACACTGTGCGATGGCCCTCACTGACGGACTGTCCATGCCACGTCGGGTCTACGGCGACGCCGTTGACCCGACGTGGCATGTCCGAGCTGTGCGCACGACTGTCTCCAGCCTTCCAGCGTCCCGGCGACCGGCCCCCAGCTCGCGGCCTGGATCAGAGGACACTGGCACATCGAAAATCTCCTGCACCACGTTCGCGACCGCACTTTCCGCGAGGACGACTCCAAGATCCACGTCGGCCGCCTCCCGCGCATCATGGCCGGCCTGCGCAACCTCGCCATCGGCGTCCACCGTCAGGACGGTCGCACCAACATCGCCGCCGCCCTCCGCTACACCGCCCGCGACTGCCGCAGATCCCTGACCGCCCTCGGCCTCACCGGATGAATTCGAACAGACCTCGATCATGCAAGGGCCCCTGCCTCCAGACCGGCTGATCTCCGTCACCGAACGTGTTGGGGTACCGAGATGCGAAATCTGACTACGGGCCGACGTGGTGCAGCAGTGAATGCAGGAGCCCCTTCATCCCTTCCTGGGAGACGAACCGCAAGGTCGGGTCCTGGCCGTCCGGGTCTTGCGCCCACCATCGGGGCAACTCGACGTCGAGCAGGTTGTCGGCGTACCAACGCCCATAATCCTCGCCGTCGAGCAGAAGAGTGGCCCAGGGCAGCAGACGATAGCCGAGCGAGCTTTCCGCCTCTGTAGCGGGCCGGCTCGGACGTCGGAGACTGTCTTGCAGCGCGAGGAGACGTCGTTGCTCGGCGGCACCGGCCTTGCTGATATGCGTCTTCCGGAGCGACCACGTGCCCAGCAAGGCCGCTGCCATGCACAGCAGGAGAGCCGTGGAAGTGTTCCCCCTCCACATCAGGAACCCACCGGACAGTACGACAATCGTCATGCTGAACAGCACGTAATACGGTCGGGCCAAGTAGCCGCGCTCACGGGCAGCCTTGGTAACGCTCTCCTGAATCTGCGCGAGGCTGATCCTGGTACCGCGGAGGGAGGCCGGCGGACCGGGTTCGCGCCGGAGCCGCAGCTCACCTTCCCTGCCAAGGATCGCGTTCAGCAGGGCGGCCCGGTCCGGGGGAAGCCCGGCCCCGGACCGTGTGCCGGGAAGTATCACGTAGCCGTCTTCGTACGCCGTCACTCGCAGATAGCCGTCCTCGGCGAGTGCCACAGTTTCGCTCATCACGATCTGCATCGGATTCTTGCGCCCGACCAGCCAGCTGCCGACCAGACAGCTCGACTCAGGCATCCCCGCCTCCGTGCCTGCACCTTTCACCCATCCCCCTCATGATCGCACCGACGTTGGGACGGTACCGAAACCCCGCGGAGCGCCGGAACGGAATGCTGGAAGACGGGTCGGCTGTCCGGGCAGCGGCGCCCTGCGGTGGTGGTGGAAGGGATACGGCGGCGCCACGGCGCCGAATGCCCTGATGACCCACCGCATCACCCGCAGCACCAGCAGCGTCGACCGGCGTCGTCCACCGTCAGGACGGTCGCACCAACATCGCCCCGCCCTCCGCTACACCGCCCGCGACTGCCGCAGATCCCTGGCCACCCTCGGCCTTACCGGATGAATCCGGACAGACCTCGATCATGCAAGGGACCCTGATGCCGGGTACCCGCCACTACTCCCACGAGACCGCCGATCCACACCCCACCAGCAGAAGCGCAGTCCTCAAGTCCGAAAAGACAACGGCTTCTTACTTTTCCGTGGCCCCGCAATGGGACTCCGGCAGCCTGGCCTCATCACCTAGGGCCGCCCAAGCGCCGAGGGCGATCTCCGGAACGCTCACCGGCTTGAGACAGGCTTCCGCCACACCGTCGGGGGACACAGGACATCGATCCATGCCATCGCCTGTCGCTCTTTTCGTTCCCTGGCTCAGGCGGTACGGCCGTCCCTCCTCGTCGTTCGCCAGACCATCCCGTCCCACAGCCGGCAAGCCCCTGGAGCCCCACGCGAGCAGGTCACGAACCTGCCGGGACAGGCCCCGAGCCGAGCTCAGCGACATCCTGGCGCACCTGTCGCGAGCAGTCCGTTCACCACGAGCGTCGCCAGCGCGTCCGCCGTGGCCGTGAGCTGCTCCGACGAGCCGGGCCCGGGCCTGCCCAGGCGCCGCGCCAAAGGACCCTCCACCATTCCGGCGACCGGTGGAATGACGGCGAAGAACAGCACGTCCATCGGGATGGGCGCCATGCGTCCGGAGGCGACGAGCCGCTCGATGCTGGACGTCATGAGCTGCAGGGTGGGTACCAGGTAGCGGTCGTACAGGTAGTCCAACCGCTCGGTGTCCCGGGATGACTCGTCGACGAAGACGCGTCCGATGAGCGGTGTGTCCGTGGCGGCCCGGTAGAAGCCGGTGATGATCTGCCGCAGCCGCTCGGCGTCGTCGCCCCCGGAATCCACCTGCGGCAGGCGCGCCAGCTGCGCACCCAGCGCATGGTCCATCACCGCACGCCAGAACGCCGCCTTCGATCCGTACCGGTCATTGATGAAGTTGTGGCTGACGCCCAGACGGCGGGCCAGTTCACGTGCGGAGGCACGGTCGTAGCCCAGTTCCGCGAAGGCCTCGAGGCCCCGCCGCAGGATGCTCTCCTCCGCGGGCACCGAAGGAGTAGCGGCTCCAGGGCGTCCCGGCCGTCGAACGGACTCGGCTCCCAGTCCCATCACTGCCTCCATTACTGCTTGCTCGTGCCTGCGCGGCATGTGCCTCACAGGTGTTCTCGACGGCGACCTCTTGCGCTCTTCCCGCAAAACGCCTGCCCCGGCTGCGGAGCGGCTGCCCGCAGCCCGGCTCGGGGTTCACGAAGCAGCTTACTTGACACCTGTCAGATTCCCTCTAATCTGACAGGTGTCAGAGGCTGTTTCCGACTCCCCCGCCTTCCCTGACCGGCTCGGGGACTCCGAGTGCCCACGCCCCCGGTCACGCCCTCTCGGAAGTGAGAGCCACATGACTGCCAACCGCACACCCCGCACAGCCCCCGAACGAGTGATCGACCTGGACCCCATACGCCGCCGGCACGGCGTGACGGCCGACCGCATGATTCCGCTGCTCACAGCAGGGGATCCGCTCGCCGACGCCGTCGTGGCCGAGTTCGATCTCTACGGCGCCAGGGCACGGCAGGCCCTCGGCGTCGGCCTGCGGAAAGGCCTCGCATGCCTCGATGAGCAGCCCCCCGAAGCCGTCGCCGCGCTGCTGCAGCAGGTGGAGACGACACCCAGCTGGGTCGACCCCCTGATGCTCCACCGCGGCGATGTGGTGAGCCTGTCCGTCCCGCCCACATGGTTCGGGCTCTGCGCGATCACCAGCGGGCTTGCCCACACCTACGCGTCCCCGGCCACCGCACGACTGCTGGTCCGAACCGGCAGGCCGACGCCGCCGGTTTCACGCCGGCTCGTCGAGACCGGGGTGTGGGCGCGGCAGACCATCCGGCCAGGGGGGCTGCCGCGCGGAGGGCCGGGGTACGTGACCACCGTCGAGGCCCGGCTGCGCCACGCCCGGCTGCGGGCCACAGCCCTCACGGACTGGGACAGGGGTGCCCCGGGCCTGCCGGTCGGTCAGCTGGACATGGCGCGCACCTGGCTGGGCTTCACCCTCATCGCTTTCCAGGCCCTGGCGGTCGTCGGCATCGACATCACTGGCGAGGACGAGCGCCGCCTCTATCAGTACTGGTCGTACGTCGCCCATCTCCTGGGGCTCGACGAGAGCCTGTACGAGGATGTCGTCGACCGAGCCGGGGCCCGTCGCCTGCAGGACATGCTGGACGCCACGACGTCCGCACCCGACGACACGTCACGCGCTGCGATCGCTGCCGTGATCGTCGCGCAGGCCCACGCGACGGCTCACGCGCCAGGCGCGGTCCTGTCCGAGGACCAGCTGAAAGACCTCATCCGCAGCGTGCTCCGGCGGTCCCTCGGGAACCCGGCAGCGGACCGCCTCGGCATCCCCGACGTCCCGGCCGCGAACGACCTCATGCCGCTGATCAGCACCTTGAACCGTCAGGCCCGGCACTGGCAGACCTTCTCCCCCGCCTCGGCCCAGGCAGCCGGCAGACAGGCCGTCGACGAACCGGGCCCCGGGCCGGAATCGATCACGGCCGTACTTCCCCTCGGTGTCGCCTTCCAGAGCAGCGCAGGAGTCGGTCGCTCGAATACGCCCGCGGCCTGACCTTCCCGCCCTCAGTGCCGCCGGCGCCCTGACCACCCACTTCACCACGTGACGAGCTCCGACGAAGCAGCCGTCCGTACCGCACCACCGCGCTTTCCTGCCCCTTGACCACTTCGTCTGGAGAATTCGTCATGTCCGAAACCGCCGCCGACGGACTGGGCACGGCCACCGTGCCCCCGCTCCCGACCACCGACTCACCACCTCGTCACCGCTGGTGGATCCTCGCCGTCATCGGCGTGGCCCAGCTCATGGTCGTGCTCGACGCGACGATCGTGAATATCGCCCTGCCCTCAGCCCAGAAGGACCTGGGCTTCTCCGACGGTGACCGGCAGTGGGTCGTCACCGCCTACGCCCTCGCCTTCGGCAGCCTGCTGCTGCTCGGCGGACGCATAGCCGACCTCTTCGGCCGCAAGATCACCTTCCTGCTCGGCGTGGTCGGATTCGCCGGCACCTCCGCCCTCGGCGGCGCCGCGGGGAGCTTCGAGATCCTGGTCACCGCGCGCGCCGGCCAGGGTTTGTTCGGCGCCCTGCTCGCACCGGCCGCGCTGTCGCTGCTGACCACGACGTTCACCGATCCCAAGGAACGCGCAAAGGCCTTCGGTGTCTACGGCGCCATCGCCGGCGCCGGAGGGGCCATCGGCCTGCTGCTCGGGGGTGTGCTCACCGAACACCTCGACTGGCGCTGGACCCTCTACGTCAACCTCGTCTTCGCCGGCGCAGCGTTCATCGGCGGGGCCCTCCTGCTGCGGCGTACCGCCCGCGACAAGACCGCCGGCCTCGACATCCCCGGCGCCGTCCTCGTCGGCGGCGGCCTGTTCGGCCTGGTCTACGGCTTCGCCAACGCCGAGAGTCACGACTGGAGCTCCCCGCAGACCTGGGGCTGGCTGGTCGCCGGAGCCGTCCTGCTCGCCGCTTTCACTGTGTGGCAGACCAGGTCCCCCCACCCTCTGTTGCCGCTGCGCATCCTGCTCGACCGCAACCGGGGCGCCTCCTTCATCGCCGTGCTGATCAGCGGCGCCGGCATGTTCGGCGTGTTCCTCTTCCTCACCTACTACCTGCAGCAGAGCCTCGGATACACGCCCATCGAGACCGGGCTGGCCTTCCTGCCCATGGTCGGCGCGCTCATGATCACTTCCACCCTCGCCTCCAGCGTGCTGCTTCCCCGCATAGGCCCCAAGCCGGTGGTACCGCTCGGCATGGGCCTGGCCGCCGCCGGCCTGGTCTGGATGACCGCCCTCGACCTGAACAGCTCGTACGTCGCGGACATCCTGCCCACGCTGGTCGTGACGGGCCTCGGCCTCGGCCTCGTGCTGCCCCCGGCCATGAGCCTGGCCGTCGCCGGCGTGGACGCCAAGGACTCCGGGGTCGCCTCCGCCACCGTCAACGCCATGCAGCAGGTCGGCGGCTCGATCGGCACGGCCCTCCTCAACACCCTCGCCACCAGTGCTGCCACCGACTACCTGGCCGGCAAGAACCCCAGGGACCCCGCCGTGCAGGCCCAGGCAGGCCTGGATGCCTACTCCACCTCCTACTGGTGGTCGGCCGTCTTCTTCGCCGTCGGCCTGGCCGTCAGCGTCATCCTCTACCGCCGCGGCGTGCCCCAGCAGGACCCCAACGCGGCACCCGTCGTGCACATGTGACGCCCGAGCAGGAGCGCGCCGCGCATGAGCTCCTGCCAGTCAGTCGGACAGCCGGCCTCCGACTTCACCGGCCACCCAGGGGCCGCACCGACCCGGTACACCGGACTCGGCGCGGCCCCTTCGGCGACCCGGCGTCGCCAGTCCCCGTATGTCACGCCGAAACTGATCACCGGACGGCACGCGGTCTCCCTGCCCTCGGCGGGCCCGGCACTCGCGTGGCGTGCAGTACCGCGCGACAGGGGTCGCCGGTGGTCCTACGACTGCGGCCGTGAGGAGACACCGACTGGAAGCGTGTGTTCACTCACCCCGGGAGGGCGAAGCGATTGCTGATCTCCAGGGCGAGCCTCAGTGGGAGTTCGTCATCGCCGAGGGTGGGGCCCAGCAGTTCCTCGCCGCGGCTGACGCGGTGGGCGACAGTGGTCGTCGGGGCGATGTGAAGGCGTTCGGCTGCGGCGATCCGGGGCAGTCCGGCGGGCGAAGTGGCGCACCGTGCTTGCCACGTAGTCCAGTTGCGCTTCGAGGACCATGTACGCGGAGGAGTGCCAGGGGCCGAGGTAGGCGTCCGGGCTCCCCTTCCAGCGGTCGTCGAGGCTGGCACCGACCGCGTCGAACATGCGCTGGGCGACGGGCATGTCGAGGAGGTGGAAGCCAGTGCCCAGGATGATGGTGTCGACGTCGGCGCTGCTGCCGTCCGCACCGATGACGTGGCCGGCGTGGACGGCCGTGACTACTGTGACGTGGACGTCGAAATTGGGCCGGGTCACGGCCGGACAGTAGGTGTTGGCGAGCAGAAGCCGTTTGCAGCCCAGGGTGTAGCCGGGGGTCAGCGCCCGTCGCAGCTGTGCGGCCTTGGCGGTCACTCGAAGGTGCAATGCGCCCACTGCTGTACGGTGCGCAGGAGGGCCGAGGAGCGGAAACCGATGCCGATGCCGAGGGTCTCCAGAGCCGCGTACTCCGCCCCGCCCGACGGAACCGCTCAGGTGACCGTGACGTTGATGGTGTGCCAGCCGGTTGCCCCGTCGGGAAGCGGCTTGTGCGCCTGTCCTGTCTGCACCTGGCCGGTGCTGTCGGTGGCGCGTACCTGCAGCCGATGCCTGCCGGACGTCGCTTGCCACTGCCAGCTCCACTGCCGCCATGTGTCCACCGAGGGCACCGCCGCGAGCTGTGCCTGCTGCCATGGTCCGTCATCCACGCGGACCTCCACCGCGGACACCCCGCGATGCTGCGCCCACGCCACCCCGGCCACCATCACCGGACCCTGCTCCAGCCGCATGCCCGCGGTCGGTGTGTCGATCCGGGACTGCGTCTTCACCGGGGCCAGCGCCGAGTAGTCCCGCCGTACCCAGTAGGCGCTGAAGTCCGAGAAGCTGGTCAGCTCCAGCTCCGTCAGCCACTTCGTCGCCGATACGTACCCGAACAGCCCGGGCACCACCATCCGGACCGGGAACCCGTGCTCGACCGGCAGCGGCTCCCCGTTCATCCCGACCGCCAGCAACGCGTCCCGTCCGTCACGCAACGCAGCCGTCGGCGTGCCGGCCGTGTACCCGTCCTGGGAACGGCTCACCACCTGGTCCGCCCCGTCCTCCGGTTCGACCTCGTCCAGCAGATCCTTGATCGACACCCCCAACCACCGGGCGTTTCCGACCAGTTCGCCGCCGACCTCATTGGACACACACGTCAGGGTGATGTAGCGCTCCACCATCGGCCGGGCCAGCAACTGCTCGTATGTCAACGTCAGCGGCCGTTTCACCCGGCCATGAATCCTCAGCTGCCAGTCCTTGGGTTCCATCTGCGGCACCGTCAGTGCGGTGTCGATCCGGTAGAAGTCCCCATTCGTGGTCACGAACTTCGTCACCCCGGGCACGCCGGCGGAGACCTGGGGCAAGGGCGCTGCCGGACTCGACGGGGACGGAAGCACCACTGCGGCGCGAGCCGCGGCCACACGCTGTGCCCAGAGCAGGCGTCCGCCCGGCACCCCCACCACGGCCGCACCGATCGCCGCGCCCGCCAGGGTGAGAAACCGTCGCCGGCCCGGCGGCTGTCCCTCGCCGTCCACCAGCGGGATGCCGGCATCCGACGACGGCGGACGGGCGCCCTCCACCGGGGCGGGGGCTTCCTGCGCCGCCCCGTCCGTCTTCGTTCCGGTGCTGTCCTCCAGGTCCTCCAGGTCCTGCGCCGATACCACCGCAGGTCGCGGCAGGGTGTGACGCAGCAGCACCAGCAGCCCGGCGGCGGCCAGTACACCGGCCACCGTCGGCAGCGGGTACGCCCAAGTGGCGCTGGGCCGGGTGGCTGCCGCAAGCACGCCGATCACCCCGAACACGGCGACACCGGCCAGCCCGTACCCGAGCCGGCGCATGGCCAGCACACCGATGAACGCGGCGAAGGCGGCCAGCACCAGCACGATTCCCGCCTGCAGGACCAACTTGTCATAGGTGTAGAACGCCGTGACCGCGAACTCCTTGACAGGAGTCGGCGTGGCGTCCACGGCGACGCCACCCACCGCGACGAGGGGCGCGGAAGGTCCGCCCGTCGCGGCTGCCACCAGTTCGCCGACCCCCAGGGCGAGCGCGGTGGCCGCGACCCCGGCAAGCTCGCCGTACCACTGCTTGGGCGGTCGCGCCGGTGTCGGTCGACCTGTCTTCTGAACTTCCATGTCGATGTCAGACAGCCGGCGGGCGCTTATCGGCCGGCTCGACGCAGCCGGGTGAAGCCGACTCCCAGCAGGACCAGACCGCCGATCGCCACGATCGGTCCGACGATCGCCCACAGTGTCACGCCGCTCATCGTCGAGCCCCCCATGACGTCGGTTCCCTGGAGGAACCAGGTCACGCCCACAAAGATCAGCAGTGCGCCCAGGACGAGGACGATCCAGTTCTTCTTCATGCGGTGTCTCCAGGTGTCGAGCGGAGGTTGTCGAAAACGAGCCTGACGGTTGTGCGGCCGCGGCGCGACAACGCTTGGTTGGACCCCGTCGTCAACCGGTCGACGTACGCACGGCTCCACCGGTGAGTGGATGTTCCCCGATTCCGAGCCGGGCACCCTGGACATGGACGCTCGTAGACTGGCGGCTGGATCTCGGCGGCGAAGGTGGGGCAGGGAAGTGGCAGCGCGCGACACCGTCGACTTCGGATCCCGCTACAGCGTCGGATGGCACGTCCTCGTCGGCGCCGTCGCCGTACCTCTTGCCGTCGCCATCGGAGCCAACGTCTCCGTGGCGCTCGGACAACGCCTGCTTGCCCTCGCAACGCTCGCCGTCATTGTCGTCTGGTACGCCCTGGTCGCGCCGCTGGCGATGGAGAACCGCGACGAGCGTTGGGGTGCGACCTATTTCGCCGTGCTGGCGGTCGCTTTCCCCTTCCTGCTCGCCATCGCGCCGCTTAGTGGCGCACTGCTGTTCGCGCTGTGCCCACAGCTGTTCGTGATGGTCGCGAGGTGGCGGATACGCCTCCCGCTCCTGCTGCTCCTGTACGGCGAACTCGCCTGGGCCATGTTGGCGCGGGCAGGGCTCGGCCGCTACGCGGTGGCGATGACCGGCGTGACCGTTCTGGTGCCCATGACCGTGACGATCCTCGCGGGCGCCTATCTGACCGGCATCCGCGATCAGAACCGCAAACGGGCCGAGCTGATCGAGGAGTTGACCCGGACCCGGGCCGCACTGGAACGCGCGGGCCACGAGGCCGGCGTCCATGCCGAACGTGAACGCCTGGCCGCCGAGATCCACGACACCCTGGCCCAGGGCTTCACCAGCATCCTCATGCTCGCCCAGGCCGCACGGACAACCCTCTCGCGTGATACGGCAGCCGCCGACGGCCAGCTCGACATCCTGGAAAAGACCGCCCGCGAGAACCTCGCGGAGGCACGCTCGCTGATCGCCGCGCTGGCCCCGGTCGACCTGACCGGCCGCAGCCTCGCGGACGCGCTGGACCGGCTCGCCGCCCGGCACACCCGCGACACGGGTACGCGCGTCGAGGTGTCGATCGTCGGCGAGCGGTCCAACGCGCCCACCGGCACCGACATCGCCCTGCTGCGTACCGCGCAGGAGGCCCTGGCCAACGTCGGCAAGCATGCCGACGCCACGACCGTAAAGATCGAACTGCGTCACGAAGACGGCCACCTGACCCTGGCCGTGACCGATGACGGCCAGGGCTTCGACCCGGCCACCATCTGCGGTGGATACGGCCTGCTCGGCATTCGCACCCGCGCCGTCGGCCTCGGCGGGACCTGTGAGGTGCGATCATCTCCTGGCCAGGGCACCACGGTTCGGGTCGAACTACCGCTGGCCCCGGCCGAGCAGGCGGCGCGCAGCCTGCAACCAGTGCCTGATCTCAGCCCCACACTCGACCACTGAGCAGGCGGAACCAGCTCGATGACTGTCCACATCCTGATCGTCGACGACCACCCGGTCGTACGCTTCGGCCTTCGCGGCATGCTCGAGGCCTACGACGACCTGCGGGTCGTGGGCGAGGCCGGCTCCGGCGACGAGGCGATCGTCCTCGCCGCCGCGACGCGCCCGGACGTCGTCCTGATGGACCTGCGGATGCCGGGTACCGACGGCGCCACCGCGACGGCGCGCATCCGCCAGGACCACCCCGGCATTCGCGTGCTCGTGCTGACCACCTACGAAGGTGACGCCGACATCCTGCCCGCGATCGAGGCCGGAGCCACCGGGTACCTGCTCAAGGACACCCCGATCGGTACCCTGACCGACGCCATCCGGGCGGCCGCCCGCGGCGAAACCGTCCTCGCCCCGCCGGTGGCCGCCCGGCTGGTGACCCACGTGCAAGCGCCGACCGGGGAACAGTTGACCCCCCGCGAGGTACAGGTACTCGGCCTCGTCGCGCGCGGTCTGTCCAACGGCGAGATCGGCCGAGAGCTGTACATCGGCGAAGCGACGGTGAAGACGCACCTGCTGCGAGCATTCGTCAAGCTGGGCGTCAACGACCGCACGGCAGCCGTCACCGTCGCCCTCTCCCGCGGCATCCTCACCTCACCGCACCATTGAATAACAGACCCGGTTTGATCAAGTGACCTCGCTCGTTGGTGAGGGCATGGGGAAGCGTCGGTCGCGGCCGTGGATCGTCGCTGACGAACTGTGGTCGCTGATCGAGCCGTTGCTGCCGAAGCAGGTCGAAGGCCGGCCGAGAGTGCCGGACCGGCCGGCTCTGTGCGGGATCCTGTTCGTGCTGCACACCGGTGTCCAGCGGAAGTATCTACACCAGGAACTGGGCTTCGGTTCCGGCATGACCCGCTGGCGACGCCTGGCCGCTTGGAACGAAGGCGGCGTATGCGCTTCTGCTGAAGAAGCTGCGGTCGAAGAGCCAGCTCGACTGGTCGAGGGCGGTGATCGGCTCCTCCCACGTCCGGGCCGCCCGCCGAGGCCCAAAAGCGGTCCCAGCCCGGTCGACCGCGCACGCCCGGGCAGCAAGCACCACCTCATCACGGACGAGCGGGGCAGCCCGCTCGCGGTGTCGTTGACCGGCGGAAACCGCAACGACGTCGCCCAACTCCTGCCGCTCTTCGCCGGCCGCCGCTACGAGCACGACAAGTACCGCCAGCTCCTGTGGCAGCGCGCCATCCAGCCCGCGATCGCCGAACGCGGCCAGGCCCCACGGCGCCTGGCCTGGCCAGCTTCCGCTGGGTGGTCGAGCGGACCACCTCCTGGCTCCACGGCTTCCGCCGCCTGCGCATCCGCTGGAACGACGCGACGACATCCCTCGAGGCAGGGACCGGTGACGGGGACGTGGCGCGGCGGTTCAGGGTGACGCGAATGTCGGCCGATGGTCCTCCCGTGGGGTTTGGTGACCAGGCTCCAGTTGTTCCAGCGCAGGATGGCCTGGGTGAGGCGTCCCTTGCAGCCGAACTCCTCGGCGCCGTGGGTGATGGCATCGGTGACACAGGCCTCGTCTGCGATGGGCAGGGTGCAGTAGCCATCGACGGTGCACTCCCCTCCCGGATGCAGAGAGGATGTCAGCGGTGATCGCTGAGGTACGGGCTCCCGGTAGCGTCACCGGGACACCCCCATCGAAGGAGAGCATCTACTCGTGGACCTGGGCATCATTGGACAGGCAGCCGGACTGTTCGCCGTCACCAACATCGACGACATCCTGATCCTGGCGCTGTTCTTCGCCCAGGGTGCCGGCCATCCCGGCTCCACCCGCCGGATCGTGCTCGGCCAGTACCTGGGCTTCGCCGCGATCCTGGCCGTGGCCGTGGCCGCCGCCTTCGGCGCCACCTTCCTGCCCGAGTCCGCCATCCCCTACCTCGGCCTGCTGCCGCTGGCGTTGGGCCTCAAGGCTGCCTGGCAGGCATGGAAGGACCACCGCGATGGGGACGGTGACGAGGAGGCGGAACAGGCCAGGGCAGGTGGGCCGGGCCCGTTGGAGGTCGCGGCAGTCACCTTCGCCAACGGCGGTGACAACATCGGCGTCTACGTGCCCGTGTTCGCCACCGCCGGCGTCGGCGGTATGACGGCGTACGCCGTGGTGTTCCTCGTGCTGGTGGCCGTGTGGTGCTCCGCGGGCAAGTTCTTCGCCACCCGGCCCGTCATCGCCAAGGCACTTGGCCGTTGGGGCCACGTCCTGTTGCCCTTGGTCCTGATCGCCATCGGCCTGCTCATCCTCATCGAGGGCGGCGCCTTCGGCCTGTAGCGCCTGGCGCCACACCCCCGGCGCAGTTCGACTTCCGCACGGGACCAAGCGCCTCCCGAACCGGTGATGTGCCACTACAACCGATGGTGTGCCGGCGGCGCAGTCGATAATGCAGGTCATGGCAGATCTCAGTCCCGTGCTCCGGATCATCACCTCAGCGGCGCGGGAGTCCCTGGAGCCGCTCGGCTTGGCGCAGCGCGGGCGGTCGCGGGTGTGGATCGATGATCACGGGTGGTGGCTTCGGGTTGTGGAATTCACCTCGCCCCGCATTGCTGGCAGCGGTCTGTACGTCGGCGCGATGTGGCTGTGGCACGACGTGGACCACCTGGCCTTCCATGTGGACGCAGTCCGGGTCGGCTCCGAGCTGTTTCGCACCGAGGACCAGTTCACCCCGCTGGCACTCGAACTCAGTCGGCAGGCGGCTGCGAACGCGACGGCGCTGAGGGAGAAGTTCTCGGCTCTGCCGGACGTCGCCAGGTACCTGACGACCAGACCGGTGCGGCGGAGATTCTTGTGGGACAGCTTCGACTCTGGGATCGCAGCCGCTCTGGCCGCAGACGGGGACACGGCCCGCGATCACTTCGAGCGGCTCCTTCGAGAGGACGCGCTGGCCCCGTGGATGGTCGAAGCCCAGGAGAAGGCACGTGAGCTTCACGCGATCGCGGCAGACCACGATGCCGTAACCGCCTGGGCCACGCGGGCCGTCAACTCATGCCGGAGCAAGCTGGGCCTGGACCCCGGGCCGTTCGGGATCAACTGAACCAGAGCAGTGCTCATGACCTGTGGATCGGCCTCCGGTTGGACTTCTACGACTTCTCCGCCGAGCACTGGATCCACCTGCGGACAACCGACCCCGTCGAGTCGACCTTCGCGGCCGTCCGTCTGCGGAGCAAGGTCACCAAGGCCGCAGGATCCCGGGCCGCCGCCCTGGCGATGGTCTTCAAGCTCGTCGAGTCCGCCCAGGCCCGCTGTCGAGCCGTGAACGCACCCCCTCCTCGTTGCCCTCGTCCGCGCTGGGCCCGTCACAGACGACCGCGGCGTGAATAGGGTGGCGGACATGCCTCGAAGTTCGAGAACATCCGGGCATGTCGGATGGCACGGCAGGACAGGACCTTCCGGTCGGCTTCGGGTTCCGGCCGTATCGCGGCGACGGAGACCACGGCGCCATGGCCGCGGTGCGGCTGGGGTGCGTCGAACGGGACCGGGTCGATGTCCATTCGGTAGTGGAAGGGCTCCCGACAGCGGCCGAGATCGCCGAAGCTTCTGCCAAGTTGGAGGAGCCGAGCAAGAACCAGATCCTGGTGATGCTCGACGGGAGCGTCGTCGGCTACTCGACGATCCGGTGGTGGCAGGAGCGGGACGACACGTGGCTGTACCTGCACCGCGGCTACCTCTTGCCCGAGCATCGCGGCCAGGGCATCGGCTCAGCCATGTTGAGCTGGGCCGAAGAGCGGATCCGCCGGCTCGTCACACAGCATGGAACGGCGCGGACGGCGGTGATCGGCGCGAACGCCATGGCCTCCGAGCAGGACGCCACGGCACTTCTGCGCGCAGCCGACTACCGACGTGTCTTCAGCCTGGTCGAGATGCAGTTGGCCGATCTGCAGCAGGTGCCCGAGCCGGGCAGCGGGCTGCCGGCCGGGATACGGACAGGGCCGATCGGGGCAAGCCACTACCGTGCAGCCTGGAGGACGGTCGTCGATTCGTACGCGGACCGCGGTTCCGCTCGGAGATGGCATTTCCAGGACTTCGTCGACACCGCCGAACCGGCATGCTGGAGGGCTGCCTGGAACGGGCAGGACATGGTCGGTGTCGCCCTCTGCTCCATCCGCCGTCACGACCACACCGTGGGCGAGGTGGAAGAGCTGAGTGTCCGGACGGACCAGCGACGCCTCGGAATCGGCCGGGCCCTGCTGCTGGACGGGCTGCGGAGCCTTCGCGAGCAGGGTGCAACGACCGCTCGGCTGTTCACGGGCACGGCAAATCCGCACCGGTCCTACGACCTTTACGAGAGTGTGGGGTTCCAGCGGCGGAACGAGTACGTCCGTTACCGCAAGCCGCTTTCTTGATCGACCGGCCATTGGGCTGCCGGGTCAGTCCACAGAATTTGACATTGCCTCACTGAACGGCCAGCTCATCGAGCGACATAGCTGTGGTCACGCGAGGAGGATTCGCTCCCGCACAGGCCGAAACCGACCCGGCCCTACATCTGGCGATTGATCGTTTCAATCCGGTCGACGCGATCTTCTACGACGCCGGCCCCACCGCAGCAGCGGCAGCCTGATCGAAAGCGCTCACACAGCGCTCGCCACAAAAGGCGTCACCGATCGCAGCAACCAGGAAGGATCGAGGGCCGCGCTGCACAGGGGACATCCTTGCGTACCGATGACCCGGAACTTGAGGACCTCGTCGTACTGCGCCCACAGTTGGTTACCGATTACGTCAGCAAAGTGCGAGAACTCGGTCCGGGCCTGCTCAGCACTTCATCGCGATGATGGCCCCCGGTCTCCTCGTCGACGCGGCGCTCATTCACCCGCGGGGCCCTAACCTCGATCTTTCGTGATGGGCCGCCGACGGAGTCGGGGGCCCATTTCGTTGTCGGTGGCTGAGGCGGGGCAGGTTGAGGGCCCGGGTGTCGTCTC
>NZ_JBEXEA010000052.1:0-44793 GCF_040606035.1 Streptomyces sp. NPDC005483 | reverse complement strand
TGAGCGCGGCGCTCCGGTCGGGCATCGGCCACGACGCATCCGACGCCGACCTCGACCAGGCCGCCACCGGGGCGGGCCTGCGGCCCCCGGCGCTCACCGAATCGCGCGCGGCCGTGCGCTACGCCCTGGAGAGCCCGGTCGACTTCATGGACGTCACCGACAGCCCGAACGCCGTCGTCGGCGGCAACGACATCGGGCAGGCGGTGTTCGACGCCGCCAGCGAGCTCCGTCCGCTGGTCGTCTTCGACCACGACGGTCGCCCGGTTGTGATGGTGCCGCAGCCCATTGAGGAGTCGGCGTGAGCGCAGGCACCGGCCTGGCCCCCGGTGAGCGAGAGATCGAGTTCGCGCCGGCGTTCCCAGACGACCTGAAGGTGAAGACGGGCATCGGCTACCTCCAGCCGGGCGGCCTGGTCGTGCACACCGGCTGGTCCCGCCCCCTGGACGGCGCACCGAACGAACGCAGCCAGCACCCCGCCTACGCGGGCGTCCAGTGCTGGACCATCTCCACGCCCGACGGGCACCGTGCGAGCCGCTTCCAGTACCTGACCCTCCCGGACGCGGCTTCGGCTGCGGCGCGCATCGTGGCCAGCCTGCCCAGCGGGCTCTGGACTGCCGACACCGACACGGCGGCGCTGCTGCCGCTCGCCCTGGAGGCCTCCGAAACACCGGCCATGCTGCCCCTCACCCACAAGGGCAAGCCCCACTGGGGTTCCGGGTTCGGGGGCGACCTCGCCGACTTCTGGATGCCCGATACCCGGGCCGCCTACGAGCGGATGATCGCCGCCCACGGACGGATCCCGACGAACTGCCAGGCCTGCACCAGGACGGTGCGTCAGCAGAAGCGCCTCGGCTGGATGCCCCGGACCAGTCACTGGCCCCTGTGGTCGGTGCAGGGCCACCGGGGAGACCTCGTCCGTCCGCACTGCTACTGCGCCGCCTGCATGCGCATCGACGTGAGCATGGGAACGTTCGGCCCGGGCGTCGACCAGGAGGGTGAGACGGTCCCGGGCTCCATGGCGATCTACCCCTACAGCGCCATCCCGGGCGTGGTCGATCCCGACATGGACCGCGGCGAGCGGCCCTTCGCCTGGTTCACCTACTTCCTCAACGAGGGCGGATGCGTCGTCATCGATGAGCGCCCCGGCGTGAGGCTCTGGCCGACGGGCGTGCGGCACGACGACGCGCTGTTCTGCGAGACCGGAGTCACCGGAGAGTTCAGCGTCGACGACGTCACCCCCGGCTCCTAGCGCGGATCCCCGAAGTTCGAGCGACGACGCGGGCGGACGTCGGGTCCCCTCCCGGGCGATCCGGCGTCATCCGCCCTGCTGCGCAAGGGCTCCGATTCCTTCCCCTTCACGGAGGCACTCTGATGAGCACCGCAACCTCGTCGACCATGACCGGCCAGCCGGCCGCCCGGGTCCCGGCGGGAACCAGCGAGCCCGCGTCATACCGTCTGCCCGCGTGGTACGACGAGCAGCACGCCCGGGAGAACGCGACCCGCTACCTGCCCCGCCTCGAGGTGGAGGCGGCGATCCGCCGCTACCTGGAGGTGAAGCAGACCAGCACCCTCCTGGGGAGCATCCCGGGCAACGAGCTCAGCACCGCGCAATGGCGGGTCCTGTGGGCCGCTGATGGCGAGCTCAACGACCTGTACGCCCGGCTCGACCAGGCCTGCGCCCTGCTCTACCTGCCCGACGGATACCGGCCGTCATACCTCGACCACCTGGCCGAGGCCTACCAGACGGGGGAGATCGTGCCCGTTCGGACGCTGCCGATGGTCGGGAACCTGCCCGTCGAGCACCACGCTTCCCTGGGCGTTGCGCAGAGGCCGCTGTCGCGCGTACCGGAGGGAGAACGCGTCGAGGTCACTGTGTCGATCGCCTCGATCCGGCAGGCCAGCGGGTACGTGCGCCTGCTGCTGCAGGACGAGGCGGGGCAGGCGGCGCACGCCCGGATCCGCGACGACCGCTGCGCCGTGGCCGACCAGGTCCTCGGGCGCCCGCTGCGGGCCGGCGACACGGTGCTGGTGCGCGGCTATGCGGAGCAGGAGCCGATGCTGCCCACCGGGACCAGGACCATCGACGTTGTCACCGTCCAGGCCGCGGCATAAGCACGGCCGCCGCCCTGGGCGGGCGCGCCGTCGGCGTCAAGAAGATGATGCGCGGCAGGCTCGCCGGGCGGCGGGAGGCCTGCCTGACGGGGCCTTCCGGACACTCTCCGGCTTGTCGTGGAGCACGGCGTGCCGGATGGCCCGACCTGATGCCGTCGATGCTGTGGCATGAGGCGGAAGCCGTGGCTGTCGGCGTCGACGCCCACGGTCTGCTCACCGGTGGACCAGGCCGCCGAGCCCGCCGGTGCCACCAACCCGCCCTGCCCACGGGCGGCACCGACTGACCACACCCCGCACCACGACCTCAGCCCTGCCGCGGCGGCGGGCCAAGAATCACACCGACGAGGAAGGGGACACCGAAGTGAGCAGCCACATCGACACGACGGCCACCGACGGTGAGGACGCCGAATGGATAGCCCGTCAGATCGGGCCCCAGCAGGTCGGCGGCCGGTACTACAACGGGTACTGGGGCCAGGAGTACGAGGTTCTCAGGATCGATGACCAGCCGGACAGCTGGGGACCGTGGGAGATCTCGATCCGGTGGGCCGACGGCCGCGAGGACACCCACTGCACGGCGTGGGATGACGAGTGCGACCGCGTCATCACCCAGCCGCCCGCCCCCGACGTGACGATCGTGTCCACCGGGCGCCTGCACGACGCGAAGGAGTCCGAGTACGCCGACATCCTGGCGCGCGCCACGATCGCGGTGGACCTCCGCTTTCACTTCCGGGACCCGCACATCAGTGCGGACCTGCGGGAGCTGACCGCGCACGACCAGGTGGTGCGCGACACGGTGATGGGCACCCCGGGCGTGCGCGAGCTCCTCGCGGCCACCGCGCTCCAGATCCTGGCGTACCTGGCCGGACCGTCGAAGGCGCCGGTCACCGTGGTCACCCAGTGCGCCGGCGGACGGCACCGTGCCGCGGTCACGGCCATGGCGCTCCACGCCGTCGTTGCCGGTGACGTCGAGGAGGCCGCCGTGTACGGGCTGACTGATGCGGCGAAGGCGTTCGCCGAGCGGGGACTGATCGTGCAACTGGCCCACCGTGACATGGGCCGGGACGTTGTCCATCGCTGACCGGCAGCAATGTCAGGTGGTCCGGCGCCGCTGAACGTCGCCCGGTGGCGCTCAGCTGGCCCGGAGGACGCTGGGTGCAGTCCGACGCCGGAGCGTTCCGGCCAGAAATGATGAGAACGACCCACTTGTCCCGAACTCCCTGACACGTCCCTGCGCGGTCAGTACGGTTCGACCTGTTCTGTGCGCTCCCTCGTGGGCGCCCCAGCAGACCAGGGAGGGTGAAATGGGATTGAAGCGGCTCATCCGGTCGCTCCTTGCCGTGGGTGCGATCGGAGGCGCCACACTGCTGGCCGCCGCGCCGACCGCCTCGGCTTTCGGACCGTCCTACTGCAACAGCTCCACGTGCAGCCTGTCCAACTCCCCGAGCACCGGGGGCATCTACTTTGAGATGCCCCGCAACACACCGGTCACCATGCTCTGTTGGACCGATAACCAGTGGTGGAACGGCACCAACCGCTGGTTCAAGGTCAACTCGACGTACGGGCAGGGCTACATGATCGCCACCCAGGTCTCCAACCAGACCAGCGTTGGGCACTGCTGACGCAGCCGCAGGACAGCGTGAGGGCCGCCCTCCACGGGGAGGGCGGCCCTCTGCTGTGCCCGGGTGAGCGGGCCGTGCCGGGTCAGCGCATGAGTACGGCGGCGACCAGGACCACCAGCAGGATCGCCGAGGCGACCGCCTGGCCGCGCGGGATGTCCAGGAGGTTGGCGACGGGCACGTCGATCGCGCGCTCACCGTCCGGGATGAGACCGGCGTGGGCGAGGTTGCGGTGCCGGCGCTCCTCGGTCCGGTACGCGCCGTTGAAGCAGCTACTTGTGGTGCCAGTAGGTGTGGACTTGCTGCACGTCGGCTTCGAGGACGTCGCGTAGGTCGTGGTCGTCCGCGGGCACGTCCAGGCCCAGTGCGGCGGCGACCTCGCGGTAGGACGTCATCATGTCCGGGTCGCCCGCGGCGACCAGCGTGGACAGCAGGGCCTGGTCGGCGGGGGTGGTCTGGTCGACGAGGGTGAGGACCTGGACGCGGTCGGCGAGCGTCATGTGGGGGAGTGCGGAGCCGAGTTGCTGCTTGAGCCGGGCCCAGCCGGTTGTGGTCTGCGCGCGGGCGGCCTTCTTGAGGGCTCCGCGGACGGCAGCGGCGGCGGATTCCAGTACGTCGGGGGGAAGTTCACGCCGTGTCGGGCGCTTCGGGGCGGGGGCCTTTTTCTGCGCGCGGGGGGAGTTCTCGTGGGGCTGAGGCGGCTGTTTTTCGATCCAGACCTTGGCATTGCGCCGATCGTTGCCTGAGAGCGAGCTGCCGGCAGCGCTGGCAGCTGCCGTCAGCTGTGTGATCAGGCGGCGTTCCTCGGCGACGGATATCTCGGCTGCGCCGAGTCGGCGGAGGATGCTTCGGACTTGCTGCAACGCTGCTCGGCGTTGCCGGCGCTCCTGGCGTTCGCCTTCCAGGACTTGTTCCAGTCTTTCCTTCGCCGATTGCTGCCTGCGCGGTGGCTGCGGCTTGGGGGCCTCGCGCGGTGGGCCGGGCCGGTTGCGTTTGCGGCGGGAGCTCAGGGGAGGGGGGTAGAGGGCGGCCCGGCCCGCGTTGGCGGCGGGCAGGTGGTCTTGTTGGCGGAGGAAGGCTCGGGCCGCTGCCAGCACTCGCTGTTCGGACGTGCTGGCGCCCCGGCGGGTAAGGGCCGCTGCGGTCTGCAGCTGGGAGCGGACGTCCCAGGCCCGCCTCTCATCGACAGCCTTTTCGAGGTCGGCGAAGACGCGTTGCTGGTAGTCCTCGTGTCCGGTGAGCCATTCGCGGGCGTCGTCGACGGCTTGCTGTGCTTCGGCCCGGGCCGGGCCGGTCAGGGTGTCCAGGAAGGGGCCGCTGCCGGCGTACAGGCGGCGGACGTGCTCGACGGTCCCGGATCGCTGGGCCGCTTCCAGGCCGCGGACGAACCGGATGACGTGCTCCGGAAGGACTCCCGTACGGGCCGCCTCCGTCCCGGCCGCCGGGGAGTCGAAGGCCGAGGGCTGATGTTGCAGGATCTCGGAGGCGGCCGGGGTGATCAGACCGTCGTTGGTCCAGGAGCACTCGGCGAGGGGGACCCACTCGGTGGGGCGGGCCAGGCTCTGCGTGCCGATCCACACCCGGCGGCTGGCGCCGTCGCTCTCGCACCGGACCCGGTACACGTACGGGCAGCGAGAAAGCACACCGGGCTCGGGCACCACGCCGGGCCCGAGAACGGGAATGCGGCCGCCGGTCCAGTCGGGGGACACCGCGCCGTCCATGTGGACGCGAAGGAGAACGTCGCCCTCCAGGTCCACGTCCACCAGCGAGCCGATCGGGGGCGGGAAGGCGAAGGAACCGGCCCGGCCATACTCCAGCAGGGACCGGGCCATCGCCGACTTCACATACAGGTGGTCGGCGCTGGATTCACCGACCCGCGGCCGGCGGCAGGCGTGCGGAGCACCGTCGGGCTGCGGAAAATGCTGGAAATGGCACTGCCGGTCGACGTACAGCTTGTGGGCAAGCTGAGCCCCGCAGCCGCCCAGCAGCACACCGCACCAGAACGTGTCGTGCGCATGGACCCGGCGAAATCCGTCCAGTTCGATCGCCTCGGTCGGCAGCACGATCGGCACGTCCGAGTGCTCGTCCCCGATCACCGCTGTCTGCACCAGCCGCGTGTCCCGCACCACGACGACCCCCAATCGCCCCAGGCCAACCCACCATAGAGCGACAGGTGGTGCGGCCAACACTCTCAGTGTCGGTCAAGCGTTTATCTCACCGCTCAGGACTACCGAGCCGATCTGGCGCTCGGGCTTGAGACCCCGGGCATCCAGTAGATCCCACCCGGTGTAGAAGACCGCGGCGGTGAACGTCAGTGCCAGGACGAGGCCGACCGGCCACAGCCGCAGCCCGCGCCGCTCGCTCCGGCGCCGGGGCGAAGGTGTTCCCATACCCCGTCAAGACCCTTGCCGACGCTCAGCGGTTGCAAGGCCCCCCCCCCGAGGACGGCGTCCTCGGGGTCAAAGACCCGACGGACATGTACTGGCCAGTCCCTAGAAGTGGTCGGGCAACCAGGGCTCATGGGCCGCAGTGGTGCGGATCAGTCTGGTGAGTGCTTCGTCAGACCTGGTGGCGACTCCCGTGAGGAGCGCTGACGCTGCTGTGCGGTAGCCGCCGGCATACCAGACGGCCAGTTGCCGCCGGGTGAGCCGGACCTCGCCTGCACCGTGCGTCTTGGTGAGTTGTCCAACTCCGTCTTTCACTTCGAGCAGGTACGGCTCCCAGGTGTCGCCGTTCTCGCCTTCGACCTCCAGGGGCATGGCGAGCTCGTCGTTGAGGGGCCATCCGCGTAGCCGCACCGCTTCGTGGAGGTCGAGGATGCGGAGCATCCACGGGTGCCACGCTTCTGCCGTCGGCCGGTACCGGTGGAGGTTGTGCAGCAGCGTTGGGTACGGAGGGAGCGCGGACCGCCGGAAGTGGATGATCGGGGCGCGGGTGTGGTGGCTGGCGAGGAACGCCATCATGGCGGTGACGCTTTCCTCGTCGGCGGCCCAGTAGTCGTGCACGGTCAGTTCCATGCCGTGCCGCTCGCTGCGTTTCATGGCGAAGGACAGCAGCCCCGTCGGGGCCTTTGCCGGGCCGACCTGGTAAGTGGTCAGCTGCTGCTTGCTGTCCATCCAGGCTGGCCACCAGTCCGGGCGCAGCACGGGCCCGTTCCAGTGCCGGGCCAGGCGGCGCTGGAGCTCGTCGGCTTCCGGTGTCCGGCCGTGCTGGACGGGCAGCGTCGAGCGGCTGTAGGCGCGTTTGAGGTCGTCGGTGGCGATGGACCAGGCGAACACCGGGGTGGGTGCCTCCCAGCCGAGTCGGCGGACGTACCCGCCGGAGGTCGTCCACAGCGTTGAGATCACCGCGCCCTGGTCGCGGAGGTGGCGGAGCCGTTCGGCGAGCATGTCGATGGAGAGGTGGGCGCCGCGTTCCTCGGGGGCGACGCACCCGGCGCTGAGCAAGGCGGAGGGCACGGGTGCGCCGCCGAAGAACTGCGGGACCAGGAGGCCGAGGCCGCCGGCGATGACCCGCCCGTCGCGGAGGGCGACGCGGATGTCGGCGTGCGGGCGCAGGCGCATGATGTCGCCGACGGGATGGCCGTAGCTGCGGGTGGCGAGGTCGTCGTATTGCTGCCACAGTTCGTCGTCGGCCTTCACGATGTGCATCGCTTCAGGCATGTCGCCTCCCTCTTCTAGTAGTTGGTGCGGTCGCGGACCGGGTCGGCGTCGACCGGGACGAAGAACGTGCGGCTGAAGGTCATGATGGCCGTGCCGTTCTGGTTGTGGCCGGTGGTGCGACAGGTGACGATGCCGGTGTCCGGGCGGCTGTGGGACAGACGACGGCCGGTGATTTCCGACTCCGCGTAGAGGGTGTCGCCCACGAACACCGGGTGGGTGAAGCGAATGTCGCCCAAGCCGAGGTTGGCGGTGGTCAGGCCACTGGTGCTGCGTACGGTCATCCCGCCGACGATGTGGAGCGTGATGCTGCTGCACACCACGGGTCGGCCCCACTCGGTGAGGCTGCTGTAGTGGGCGTCGGTGTGGATCGGGGCGGCGTTGCCGCCGAGCGTGGTCATCAGGACGTTGTCGGCGTCGGTGAGGGTGCGCCCGGGCCGGTGCTCGATGACGAGGCCTTCGTGCAGCTCGTGGTAGCCGAGGCCGACCACTTCCCGGTAGCGGCCCTCGGCGATCTGCCGGTACCCCGCGGGCGCGGGGACGCCGCCGGTCACGCGCTCACCCCGCTCGGTGTGCGGGCCGCCACACGGGCCAGCAGAGCTTGAGCGGCTTTGACCATGGGCGGGCCGACCATCTGTTCCCCTACGCGCACGATGCGGCCCCCGGCTTCGTCGGCGGCCGCCACGATGGCGCGGGCGGCGGCGATCTGCTCGCTCGTCGGGGTGAACACGTCGGTGACGATGGGGAGCTGGCGGGGGTGCACGCAGCACTTCCCGGCGAAGCCCAGGTCCCTGGCTCGTTCGGATTCGTGCCGCAGCGCCACGAGATCGTCCAGGTCGAAGAACGGCGCGTCGATGGCGTGGATGCCTGCGGCGGCGGCGCTGGTGACGAGCGCGGACCGGGCGTGCAGCAGGGCCTCCCAATCCTTGGAGCAGCCGGTGGCGGTCGCGTAGTCGGCCGTTCCGAACGCCACGCCGGCGATGCGGTCGGCCCGCACGATCGACGGCAGTTCCTCCACTGCGCGCGGGGTCTCGATCAGCGCGTACAGGTGCGGCGTGTAGCCGGGCGCATCGAGGGCCCCGGCAGTGATCTCGAAGTCCCGGGCCGACTCGGCCTTGGGGATCAGCACCAGGTCTGGCCGGACCGGGTAGTCGGCGATGGCCGCCAGGTCGAGGATGCCGTCGCGGGTGGTGGGAGAGCTGATCCGGACCCCGCGCACGGGGCGAGTGCCCGCGGCGGAAGTGAAGAACGCGGTGGCGTCCTGGCGGGCCTGCGCCTTGACCGCGGCAGGCACGGAGTCCTCCAGGTCGACCAGGGCGACGTCCGCGCCGCTGCCGAGCGCGGCGGGGAAGCGGGCGGGGCTGTGGCCGGGCGTGATGAACCACGCCCCGGCCAGGGCAGGTGGCTGCGTCATCGGCTCGCCCCTTGCGCGGCCAGGCCGCGGGCCGCGTCGGGGATCAGGTCCTCCTGACCGGCGATGGCCCGGCGTCGGCCGAGCTCGACGAAGAGGTCCCAGGGGCGCACGCCCTCCTGCTCGGCGGCGGCCAAAACGGGTTTTTTGAAGCCGGAGAACACCCCGGCCAGTCCGGAGACCAGGCTGGTGGAGTCGATCGTCGGCGGTGCGGGCATCAGCGTCTTCTCGGCGAGATCAGCGGCCTCGGCCAGGCGCCGCAGGTCGATCCCGGTCTGGTGGCCGTAGCGCTCCAGCACCGCCACGAGGACTTCGAGCTGGGTGTTGCCCGCGCCCGCGCCGAACCCCCGCGCGCACGCGTCGATCGTGCGGGCACCGGCCTGGACGGCCGCCACCGAGTTGGCCACGGCCATCCCAAGGTTGTTGTGCCCGTGGAACGCGACCGGCACGTCCACCGCGGCGGTGATAGCGGCGATCCGGTCGGTGACATCGGCGGGAAGGTAGTAGCCGGCGCTGTCGAAGATGCACACCGCCTGCGCGCCGTAGCTGACCATCAGCGCGCACTGCTCGGCCAGGTCGCCGGCGTCGGCCATGTGGCTCATCAGCAGCACGCCTTGGGCCTCGGCGCCGAGGTCGCGGATGACGCCCAGGTGGCGTTCGGTGACGGTGGCCTCGGTGCAGTGTGCGGCCACCCGCACCACGTCCACGCCGTGGTGGACGGCGTTGCGCAGATCGGCGGTGGTTGCCCAGCCGGGCAGCATGAGGGTGGCCAGCCGGGCGCGGGTGAGGGCTTCGCGGGCGGTGGCGAGCATCTCGTCGTCGCTGAGCTTGCTGCGGCCGACCTGCACGGAGGATGCGCCGATCCCGTTGCCGTGGCCGACTTCGACCACCGGCACACCGGCCGCGTCGACCGCGGCGGCGTAGGCGCGGATCTGCTCGCGGTCCAGCTGATGCCGAACTGCGTGCTGGCCGTCGCGCAGCGTGGGGTCGTGCACGGTCACGGGGGGCTGGGCGGTCATCGGGTGAGCTCCTTCAGCGCGGGGGCCGTGGCGAGGGCGTGCTGCTCGGCCGCGTAGATGGCGGCGGCGCTGATCACTTCGAGGTTCCCGGCGTGCACCGGCATACGGCTGCGGGTGGCGCTCACCTCCGCGATCACACGGACGGTGTCGCCGGTGACGGTGCACGAGGTCACGCGGTAGCCGGGCACGACCTCCTGCATGGCGGCCGCGGCCGCTTCCACGACGGTGCTGACCGGGCCCTGCTCCACGCCCGGGGCCACCATCGTCATCGCGATGCGGAACGGCGGCGGTGGCGCGGCTGCGGAAATGTTCAGCATCGCCTTGACCTCGACGGTCCGCGTGAACTGGCGGATGGCGCCCTGGGTCGTCCCCACGTACTCGTCGAGGTTGAGGCGGCTGGCTCGGCCCACACTGACGCTGGCGGCCGTGGCCACCATCTCCACGTAACTGGGCCGGTAGTGCTGGGCAAGGGCGTGCAGGACGGGGATCGAGGCCTGCCCGCCGCAGGAGATGAGGCCGATGTGCTGGTGCTTGGCGGCCTGGTCGCCGTTCACGGCCGGCACGATCAGCGTGCTGCCCCGCGTGGGGGTCAGGTCGATCAGTACCGCCCCGGTGCTGGCGAGCTGGACCCAGTGTTCCGGGTGCTCGAAGGCGTTGGTGGCGTCGAAGACGATGTCGAAGGACTGGTCCGCACCGAGCAGAGCGGCGACGCCGCCCCCTGCGGTGGCGCAGCCCAGTTCGGCGGCCTGCTCCAGTCCGCGGCTGCCGCTGGTGCGGCCGACGACGAGCCCGCAGTTCAGGTGCGGGGAACGCTGCATGCGCTCGACCAGGTCGAGCCCGAGTAAGCCGGAGCCGAGGACGGCCGCGTTCAACGTGTGCGATGGCATGTGTGCCCCCTTGTGGGCGGTTGGTCAGACGACCCGCAGATCGACGGCGGGGAGCCGGGTGGATGTGGCCCGGAAGGTGGTGCCAGGGGTGAGCGGGAGACTCGCGTGTACGGAGCCGGCCAGGACGACGTCTCCGGCGCGCAAGGTGGTGCCCAGGACGGGCAGGCGGTGCGTCAGCCAGGCCAGAGCCTCAAGCGGGTTGCCGAGGATGTCGCGCCCTTCCCCGGTTGCGACCGCAGTGCCGTGCGCCTCCAGCGTGATCTGCTCCCCGGCAAGATCCCACGATGAGGTGAAGGGGACGGGATGGCCGGTGAGGACGCCCGCGCAGGCGGCGTTGTCGGCGATGCTGTCGACGAGCGTGATGTCCCAGCTGGGGAAGTGGGTGTCCAGGACTTCGAACGCCAGGAAGACCTCCGCTACGGCCGAGCGGACGCTGTCCAGGCCGCAGGGCTGCACGATGTCCCGGCCGAGCCGGACAGCGATCTCCGTTTCGATCCTCGGGTTCATGAAGTCGGCCGCCCGCAGCCGGGCCCCGCTGGGTGCGACCACGTCGTGGAAGACGACTCCGGAGTCGGGCTCGTGAATGCCCATCTGCTCCTGCATGGCCGCCGAGGTGAGACCGATCTTGTGACCGGCGACCCGGGCCCCCGCCGCCACCCGTTCCTGCACGTTGATCTGCTGGATCCTGTAGGCGTCCGGCAGGGTCAGGCTCGGGTAGCGCTCGGACAGTAATCGGACGGGGACACGGGTACGGGCGGCTCCGGCCAGCTCCAGGGCCAGGTCTGCGAGAACCTCCTCGTTCACCCCGGGGCCGCTCATGCGTCCGGCCGGACGCTGGTGGGCACTCCTGGACCTGGCCGTCATCTGCTACCTCCGCACGTCGGGCTGATCGGTTGGCCCGCTCGCGGCATGACGGGCGGCCAGTACCGGCAGGAAGTCGGCGCTGGGGCCGCCGAGGCCCGCGACGTCGGCGTCCGACCGGATGAACGTGATGCGGTCCAGCTCCGGGGTACGGCCCTGTGCGCTCTCGGCCGCAACGAGCTGCGAGTAGTGCTCGGCCAGCGCATCGGCCGGGCAGGCCGGTGCACGGAAGTGCACGCCCACGTTGCCCTTGTCGCCTCGGGTCACCGCCCACAACTCCAGCTCGCTGGAGGGGACATCGCGCCCGACCTCCTCGGCGAGCTCGCGCGCGGCGTGCCCGCGCAGTGCCCCCATGTCCAGGGCAGCGCCGCTCTCAGGGGGCTCGATCGTCCCGCCGGGCAGCTGCCAGCGGCCGGGAGCCGCCGTGGACGAGGCCATACGCCCCACCAGCAGCCGGCCGTCATCCGTGGGCTGGGCGACGGTCACGAACACCGACGGCGCGGACACTGCGTGGACCGGGTCCAGCCGCAGGAGGTACAGGCGGTACGCCGCCCGGTACCAGGTCAGCAGCAGAGTGTCCGAGTCCTTCCACTCCACCCCCGCACACACCACTGTCGGTCCGTCGAACAGCGCCGGATTGGCGGCGACAGCCTCGTCCCACCTGCGCGTCATGGCTGCGGTCTGCTCGTCCGTCAGCCGGGGCGGCTCTGTCTCCAGCAACAGCAGCCGGCGGACACCGGGGAGTTCAACTGCGGGAGTCTGCGGTTGGTTGAGCAACGAAACCTCCTGTTGGGTGCCCTACGCAGGGCTGTTCTGGGACGCGGACGCCGGTGCGGTCCCGGGCCGTGGGGCCCAGACCGTACCGGCCGCCAAGGACCCCGAGCCCCAGAACTGGCCGCCTGGGAAGAATCCGCCCAGCGAACCGGCCCTGACCAGTACCGTAGGGGTCGCGAAAGGTGGCGAAGATGCCACTCTGCGTGACTGGGGGAGACGGCTATGCCTAACCGATCCGGCAACCCGCACTTAGCTCTGTGGATCGACGTGTCCGGTCTGCCCCACGGCGAGATCGCCCGCCGCGTTGCATCAACAGCCAAGACCCAAGGTCACAACCAGGTCGCCCCCGATACCACCCGCATCCGCCGCTGGGTTGACGGGGAAAGGCCCCGCCCGCCAGTACCCGCCGTACTGGCGGAAGTCCTCTCTGCGGCGACCGGCCAGCCGCTCACGCCGGGTGACCTCGGCCTGGCGGGTACGGGGGTAGTAGTGGAAGGCATCCAGCTTCCGCTGCTGACCGAAGCAGCTGCCCAGGCCCTGGCCGGATGGACACAGATGGACCTGTTCGTGAATCGCCGTGACACCCTCAAACTCGCCCTCGGGGCCCCGCTGATCCTTGCCGCCGAGCGGATGCTCGCCGGCACCAGCCGCGCGCTCAGCCGCGAAACGAAAGGCTTCGACCCGGAGACCGTCACCGCGCTCGAGGAAGTCACCCGCTTCTTCACCACCGCGGACGCCTCCAAGGGCGGCGGTCTGTACCGCAAAGCGATCGTCGCCCAGCTCGCCGAGGTAGCCGACCGCATCAAAGACGGTGTCCCGTCCTCTCTGAAAGCCCGGGTCTTCGCGGCAACCGCCGACCTTGCGGCCCTCGCGGGATGGGTCAGCCACGACAGCGGAAGGTACCCGCAGGCACAGCGGTACTGGAGCTACGGCGTGTACGCCGCCGGAGAGGCAGGACAGCCCGACAGAGGCGTGGAGATCGTCACCCGGATGTCCCACCAGATGATCTACCTCGGCCACCCGCAGGACGCCCTCGGACTCCTTGAGGTCGCCCGGAAGAGGGCGGCCATGCCCGCGACGAAGGCGCTGGTCGCGTCCCAGACCGGACGGGTGCATGCCGCGCTCGGTGATGCCCGAAAAGCCGACCAGCACCTTGTCCAGGCAGACCAGCTGCTGGCGGACGGCCTGGACGACGTGCCCGAGTGGGTGGCGTACTTCGATCCAGCCGAGCACGCCGGCGCCCGCGCAGTCGCCGCCCGCGACCTCGCCGAAGCCGGCGTCGGGCACAGCCGGGCCAGCATCCACTTCCAAGATGCGCTGCGGCTACGTGAGCCGGGATTCGACCGGGTGAAGGTGATGGACCAGATCGGTCTGGCGGCAGCACTGTTCGAGGAAGGCGAGCCGGAGAAGGGAGTCACCGCCGCCCACCAGGCCCTCGATGACGCCGCCCATGTCGACTCCACCCTCGTTGCCGCCCGCCTCAACACCCTCTTGGACGCCGCCCGCCGGTGCGATTTTCCCGCCGTGGAGGACGTCCGCAGCCGGGCGCGAGATCTGGCCGCCGCCCGCCCGACCACGATCGCGGCCTGAGACGGCCGGGGAATCAACGAACACTCCGCACATCCGGGAGGCGGCCCAGCCATCGTTCCCAAGACCGACCTGCGAGTTCTGTTCGTGCGCTACGACGAGAACAACGGCTTCTGGGAACCACCTGGCGGAAGTTGGGAGCAGCGCGAGGACCCGGCGCCATCCACCCCGCTGCGCTAGGACTCGGATGAGCCACGCTCATCGATCCGCAATGGAGCAGGGACACCGCGCGGTTGCCGTTCCCAATCCCTCAAGTTCTGCAGGCGGCACCGGCGTTTCACCCTTCCAGGGGTGAGAGTTGCCAGACTCTTGCGCCCAGGTGCGGCCGATAGGCCGCCACCGTCTCCAGGGCTGCCGCAACGCTGTCGGGGGTATCGTGCCCCGCCGGGATCCCGATGGTCGAAGGAAAGGCCGGGACGTAGCTCTCCCAGAGCGCATGTGCCCCTTGGGACACCCACCATCCGGTCGCCTGCCGGTCATACCACGCGCCTGCTGGATCAGGGCAAGAGATCCACGCGTGATAGCCGTTGGTGAAGCCCACCCCCCATACCCGTGGCGACTCTTCGCCATAGCCGGATATCACTCGGGCCTCGAGCAGTCGTTCCACCGTCGCCCGGACAGGTGTGGGTAGCTGGTTCAGATCCATGGATATTCCTCCCGCAAAAGGGGGTGCGTCATCAGGAGACCCGATGGTCGGATCCCTGGAAAGTCACCCCCACTGACGTGGGGAGGGAGCAGGCGCCGGAACACCTCTCGCGGGCGATGATGCACCATCCCGGTGGTGACAGGCAACGCGACTGCTGACTCAGCAGCTGCTACACGACAGCGATCCCACCGTTACCCCTCAACAGCGGCCGACACTCGCTGTAGAGCACCTCAAGCGGAGCCGCCCTCTTCGAATGCAGCGGGGCCGTGCAATACCGCCCGAGCGCCGCGCAGCGTCGTGCTGAGTTTACGCTGGGTGGCCCGGCTGTCGAGGCGCACGTCCAAGGCGCCGGGCAGCGGGCTGTCGATTCGACGGCCGGTCGGGAGGCTGGAGGCGTCGAGGCCGTCCCGCCTGGCGATGAGGACGCCGAGTTCGTGGCGGCTCACCGCATCGGGCCCGGCAACGTGGTGGACGCCGGAGCTGTCGCCCGAAGCCAGCTCCAGAAGGGCAGCGGCCAGGTCAGCGACGTGCACCGGACAGCGGATGTCGTCAGTGAACAGGACGCCGTCTCGGGTGCCGACGGCAAGTTCGTGTACGAGGCGCTCATGGGCTGATCCACCGTCGCCGATGATCAGCGACGTGCGGGCGACGACAGCTTCCGGATACACCGCGAGGATCCCCGTCTCCGCCGCCGCCTTCGCCGCTCCGTAGGGGGTAATGGGGTCAGGCAGGCTGGACTCGTCGTAGTGGACCCGGGCCCCGGAGAAGACGGCATCACTGGAAACGTGTACGAGGCGGACACCGTGTCGGGCCGCAGTCATGGCGAGCCGGATGGGGGCCTGTGCCGTCACGGCCCAATCGGCCCCGCCGCTCGATGCGTTGATGATGACCTGCGGGCTCACCTCGCTCATGACGGCGCCCAGGCGGCCGGCGTCCCGCAGATCGAGCGGGTACCAGACGGCCTGGACGGAGTCGCCGGGCCTGGTGGCGTACGTCGCTGCCGTGGCCTGCCCGGCTGCGGTCGCCTGCCGAATCAGCTCGGCGCCCAGGAAGCCACTGCCACCGATGATCAAAGTGGTCATGGGGCGAAACGGTAGACGGATCTCAGGGGCGCAGAACAACGTCTGCCGGTACACGGCCGCGAACGGGGAAATCGACGTCTTCGCTGTCCAGGCCGCGGCATCAACAGGGTCGGCGCCCTGAATCCGGCCCCTGTCTTCTTACTCGAACGCCTTCGGTGGGAGCCAGCTCCGCTGGTACCGTCGCTCGTATGGACCAGAACGGATCCCAGGTGCCGCCCTTCGAGCCGGAGGAGTACGCGCGCGTCGCGGCGGCCGCCGACATCGTCGGCAAGTCCCCGGAAGACTTCGTCCGCGACGCTGCGCTCAAGGCGGCCGACGACCCGTTTCTCAAGGCCCTCGGCCGGACCCGGGACCGCGTCCCGCAGCTCGCTGAGGCCTTCGCGGCCCAAGACACTCACGCCGCCGACACCAGCTCGGCCGCTTGGCCCGACCCGGCGCCCATGGGCAGCCGTGACCTGCACGAGGCCCACGGGCACGGTCACGCGGCGTGACCCGCTTCCTCACCCCACAAGAGCTCCTGCAGATCGCGCAGACCCTTCCGGGCGACCCGGCCTGTCTCGACCTTGGCGTGCTGGATGCCGCCTGCGCCCGGGCCCGGGCCCACTACATGGGCCGCGACGTGTATGCGAGTGATTGGCTCAAGGCCGGTGCCATGATGGAGACCATTGCGCTGCACGAGCCGCTGGAGGCGAAGAACGAGTTCTTCGCCTGGCTGGTCGCTGAGACGTTCCTCAACACCAACGGTGTCACGCTGGACTACCAGCCGGAGGAAGCCCTCGCACTCGTCATGCGCACCAAACACAAGGGCGCCCGCGTCCAGGAGGTCGCTGCGCAACTGCGCGTCTGGTCCACCGGCGGCTGACGTCTCGCCCAGAAGCTGGAGCCATTCGTCCCCGTCAGCGGCTACCTCGGTTTGATGGTCATCCGAACCGAGCTGACTTTAGGCTCCGTTGGGTGTTGTTCTGGATCACCGTCGCAGCGGCCCTGTGGGGCGCCGGCACCGGCCTGTTCATCCCGCGCGCCGCGTACCGACTCTCCGTACCGCCGGAAGAACCGTGGCGGACGGCTTGCCCGGCAGGGCACTCCCTCGACAGCAGCGGGTGGCTTGGGCGAGCCCGCTGCACCGACGGGGATACGTTCGGCCCGAGCACACCCGTCATCGCCCTGGTGATGACCGTGGTCTGCGCCGCGCTGGCGGTGGCCACCGGCGGCCGTCCCGAGTTGCTGGTGTGGCTGCTGCTCGCCCCGATCGCCGTGCTGCTCGCCGCGGTCGACTTCGCGGTGCACCGGCTTCCCGACGTAGTGGTCCTGCCGCTCACGGCGGCCGCGCTCGCCGGGCTCGCAGGGGCCTCGCTGTTGCCCGGCGCCGGCGGCAGTTGGCGCACCGCGCTACTCGGCTCTCTCACGCTCGGCGCCTGCTACGGCGTGCTGTTCCTGATCAACCCCCGTGGCTTCGGCTTCGGCGATGTGAAACTCGCACCTGCGCTCGGGACCGTCCTGGGCTGGTACGGGTGGGGAATTTTGCTGATCGGCACCTTCGCCGGGTTCCTGTTGGGCGCGCTGCACGGCCTCGGCCTCATCCTCGCGCGGCGGGCCGGGCGGAAGACGGCCATCCCTTTCGGCCCGTCTCTGCTGGCCGGGGCGTTCGTCGGGATCCTTTTGGGTTCCCGCACCCTGTGACCGTACGAACCCGGATTGGATCTCGGTCTACGCGGCGGCGAGGTGGAAGAGCTCCGGTACGCCCTGCGCGCGGGCATAGGGCGCAAAGCGGGGGAGCAGGGCCGGTTCGGGTTCCTGCAAGTCGAGGTAGCTCGCGGCGCGGTAAGCGAGGAAGACGCCCTTCGTCTTGTCCCGGACAGGCGGCAGCAGGTGTTCGCCTTCCATGATGAGCTGGTGGCGCGACTGGTGTCACCGAGGTCCAGGAGAGCTTGTCCAGAGTCGACGGCGAGGTCGGCCTCGGACACCCAGGCACACCATGCGGGCCGGTCAGTGCCGGCGTCGTTGAGGTGGTGCTCGGCGGCGGCGAGGGCTCGCAGCACGGCGCCGCGTTCACTGCGGTCGCCGCGTGCGGCGAGGGTGGGGGCCAGGCGCAGTTGGAGCAGGCAGCGGGCGGCGGGATTCTGCACGCGGGTCAGGGCGTAGTGGAGGATGTTGGCGGCGGTGGTGTGGTTGCGGCGCCAGGCGGCCTGGTAGGCGAGGTTGTGGCCGTCCTTGAGAACTGACCGTTGACCGCTTTTCCGGCCTCAGCCCTTCGGACTACGTGTATTGGCTCGGCACGTTGGTGGCGCAGAACTACTTCCCTGCTGAGGGATTCCCTCTAGCCTCGAACCATGGATTGGTTCATGGCGGCGGCGGTGGGAGCGTCCGGGGGCGCCGTCATGGAGTCCGTCGACTTCATCAAGGCCATCAGGTGGCACCGTCAGATGCCATGGAACGTCCAGTCGGACACGATTGATCCGCCTAAGCGCAGAGCTGATGTGCGGCCTGGCGAGGAGCACCTGCCCGCCCCTGGCTGGAAGGCGTACTCGCTCGCCGGGGTGTTGCGGCTGTTCGTGAGCGGAACCCTGACCGGCGCCATGGCAGCCACCTACCCGCAGATCACGAGTCCGGCGGTGGCGTTTTTCATCGGGCTGGGCGCGCTGTCGGCTGTCCAGGAGGCCACCACACTGGTGCCGCTGATGGTCAAGAGCGCAGGGCGCGCCGCTCTGAGCGGCGTAGTGGGCGAGGCTCAGCAGCAAGCGCAGACCCTCCAACAAGACAGACAACAGCCTGGCCCTGGACAGTCGACTGATGCTCTGCTGGGGTCCCAGGTGGGTCATCCTTCAATAAATGATCCACAGACGGACACGAGTGTTGTCGTGCAGCAGGATCCGACCGGCGAAGGAGGTGTGGCGTGACCATTGCTGCTGAGTCCTTCACAGGCCGTGTCCTAGCAGCGTTTTCACGTCGCTCACCTGGCCTCCGGCCTCCGGTGAAGCCGTCCGGCCTCATGCCTGCGTTGGATAGTTCGGCCGCATCTCTTCCTTCAGTTCGGGAAGCCGCCCGCTCTCGCGAGACGCCTCAGGCTGGCCCAGCCCAGGAGGGCAAGAGGGGATTGGGCCTGGCTGACGCAACAGCTAGTTGGAAGTTCGTGTCTCCACAAAAGCGGCTTCGGCGTCGCGACGAACTTCTGGCAGCTGCGGATTTCCTGGGGACTGCTGCCCAACGGTTGGATCTCGACCGAGCCCGCAGCCTCGCCCACCGCCTCGCCCACCGCCTCGACCATGCCCACGCTCTCGGCCTAGACCGCGACCCCGACGTCGACCTAGACCGCGCTCTCAACTTGGTCCGCGACGTCGGCGATGAAATCCTTCGCTCTCTCGACTTCCTCGAGATCCTTGACCGCGATCTCCATCTCGACTTCGTCCGCGACGTCGGCGATGCCCGCAACCTTGTCCGCGCCCTCGCCCGCGACTTCGGCGATGCCCGCAACCTCGCCAATGGCCGTGCCCTCGCCCGCAAACTCGCCAAGTGCCGTACCAGCGCCCTCGCCCTCGCCCGCGAACTCGGCCTCGGCCTCGGCAAAGCCCTCGCCGTTGACCGCGAACTCGACGATGTCCTCGCCTACGCCCGCGACTTCGACCGCGGCGACGGCCTCGACCGCGCTCTCGGTCTCGCCCGCGAACTCGGCCTCGAACTCGCTCGCGACCGAACCCTCGCCCACGATCTCAAGCGCAACATCGAAATCGCAGATGGCACCGTTAGTGGTCTTGCCGATGACTTCTTCGAAGCTCATGACAACCTGGCTGATGCAGCAAGTAGCTTCCGTGGCGCCGACCTAGCCACTATGAATCTTGTTGGGATCAACCTCGCAGGGGTCCGCTGGGACACCGACACACAATGGCCCACCCCTGAGTGGACAGCTCGTATCCGTAGAGCATCCGTGGAGGACCCTCCTGAATCCGGGGTCTTCGTTGTTGGTCTTCCTGAAGGAGACCACGACTTCGCCAACCAGGGTCCCCTGGCACCAATCTCATGAGACGGCACAGCTAGGAGGACGCGTTCCCGGATCCGATAGCCGCGCCCGTGCTTCATCGGTCCCTGAGCGCAGATCCCGTCGCGCGGCGGCGGCATGGATTCCTCTCGCCGCGACTGACTCAGGCCGTGAGCACGTCGCGGAGTTCGCGTACAGCGGCCTCATGGTGGTGCTGGGCGGGAATGGCGCGGTACAGGTCGAGGGCGCGGCGGTGGACGAGGCCGGTGCGGTAGGCGTCGGGGAGGCCAGCTATTACGGCGGTCGTCCGCCTGCACGCTTCTTCGGTGTCGCCGTCGTGGTGGGTGCAGGCGGCCGCGTCGACGAGGAGCAGGGAGCGAGTCATGGTGGAGGTCGGCGCGGACAGTTCCAGCGCGCGGGCCTGGCTCTCGCGGGCCCGGGCGGTGTCGCCGAGCGCGGTGAGCGCGTGGGAGAGGTGCACGTGGTGTTTCTGCTCTCCGTGGGTGAACCAGGTGTCGGCCCGGGCGCCGGCGTCGAGCCGCTCCATGTAGGCGTCGGCGGCCTTGAGGGCGTCGCGGGCCTGTTCGTCCTGGTGGCTGAGGGCGTAGGCGCGGGCGGCGACGGCGGCCGCGAGGGTGGCCGCGGCGGTCGGCCGGTCGCCGGCGGCCCGCCGTGCTCGCTCGGCGAGGATGGATGCGGCCTGGGGGGCACCGTAGTTGAGCGGGACCATGGCCTCGCGTCCCCAGATCCAGGCGAGCAGTTGCATGTCGCCGGATTCCCGGGCCGCCTTTGCGGCGGTGGTGAACCACTCCCGGGAGGCTTTTCGGGCGCCGAGATCGTGCAGGACGATCGCCGTCATCCCGGCCATCTGCCCGGCCGTGCGGCACGCCCGGATGCGGGTGGCGACCGGCTGAGGAGTGCTCAGCAGGGGCTTGAGTTCGGCGAAGTCGGTGACGAGGTCGGCCAGGACCTGGCGGGGCGGCTGTCCGTGGTAGCCGTAGCCGTAGGTTTCGGCGGCCGCCTCCAGGTCGGTGAGGTCGGCAGGTTCGGTGTCGGCGGCGAGTGCCAGGTCGAGGGACTGGCGGGTGTCGGCCAAGGCAGTGAGGGCGGTCCCGGTGAGACCGGCTGCGAGCGCGCCGCGCAGCATCTGGCGGCGGTTCATGGGGTCGTCTCCGTCATCGTCGGACTCCAGACGAGGCTGGGGGGTGCTGTTCTCCCAGGGTCGCGCAGCGAGCCCGAGTTGGGCACCCGGAATCCGAAGTGCGTCCGCAACCCGGATGATTGTGTCCAGTGCCGTCACGGTCCCTTGGCCTTGCGCGATCCGGGAGATGCGGTCGGGCTTGATGCCGCTGGCTTCGCTGATCCGGTAGTAGCTGACGCCGTGGCGATGGGCCATCGCGAAGAGGGTGGCGAAGTCCCGCTTGCGGGCGGCTGTGAGGAAGGCCGGGTCGTGCAGCAGGCGGGGCGGTACCTGGGCCGGTGACGGCGGTAAGTCGTCCACCACGAATTCCCCTCAGCGCGGGCAGGGTGACGGAGCGTCAGCGCCGACGATACCCCCACGACGGGGTCCCCATGGTGGGTCTTACGGGTCTTGGCCGGGGTCGGTTTGCTGGTGGGTGTCCGCAGCCGTGCCGGGGGTTCCCGGCCGCTGAACTCCGGTCCCGAGGAGGGGTCATGTCCAAGTCCGCAGCCGCGGCCGCCAACACCACGACGTCGTCGGAAGAGTGCCCGGTCGAGGTCCTGGTCGTCGCCGAGGACGTCGAGAACGACGACCCGTACGTGCCCTGACCTGATCCGCAGCTATTCCACCGGGGTGTTCCTCCTCGCGCCCGTACGGGACGGGGAGGGACACCCTCCCGTGTGATGGAGGAGGAGTTCGTGCACCACGTGTATGTCGGGCCGACGCTCGCGCGGACCGAGCCGGTGCTGTCGGAGCCCGGTGTGCGGGTGCTGCCGCCGGTCAGGCACGGTGACCTGTTCGACGCCGACGTCCGCCAGGGCGACACGGTTGTGATCATCGACGGGGTGTATCACCAGGCGCCGTCGCTGCGGCACAAGGAGATCCTGGCCGCGATGGGCCGGGGCGTGCGAGTGATCGGGGCGGCCAGCATCGGCGCCCTGCGGGCCGCCGAGCTCGACACGTTCGGGATGCTGGGCATCGGCGCCGTCTACACCGCCTACGCCCAGCGGGAGATCAGCGGCGACGATGAGGTCGCGGTCGGCCAGGCCCCGGACGGCGAGGGGCAGGCGCTGACCTGGCCCCTGGTGAACCTGCGGCACATCTTGGCCCTGGCCCGGGCGGACGGGATCCTCGACGAGGCACGCTCGCAGCGCCTGCTGGCCGCACTGCGCGCCGTCTATTACCCGCAACGCACCACGGCCGCCGTTCGGGCCGTCTGCCGGCATCAGGGGGAGGCGGAGTTCGCGGGGTGGCTGGACGAACGACGCGAGGGCGACCGGTACTTCGGCGACCTCAAGCGCCTCGATGCCCTCGCCGCCGTCCGCACCGCCCTGGGCGGCCGGATCCCGGCCGGACCGGTGCCGGACGCCGTGACGTGGGACAACGTGTATTTCCGGGGCTGGTCCAACCACTTCGCCCGCCACACCGTGGACGGCACCGAGCTGTCGGCCCGGGACCGGGTCGTCTACCAGCAGGTGTTCGACAAGGACTTCCGGGAGCGGTGGGCTGACGTCCTCGCCCACCGCTCCCGGCATCCAGCCTGTGGCCAGGGCCTCCCGCTGTCCGAACGGCTCCAGCAGGCGACCGGTGGCGTGCTGCCCGCGCACCGGGTCTTCCACCCGGCGCTCGACCTGCGCGATGAGGCGACCCTGGCGCTGCTGCTGGTGGGCGAGACCCGCGAGGATCGCGACGCGATCGCCCGCTACACCGATGTCCGCGCCGCCTGGCGCCGCGAGCGGGCCGGGGCGACGGACGTGTCTGACGACCTTGCCCGTCGGGTCCTGCTCCTGGTGTGGCGCTGCCGCCCGAAGGCGCTCGACGCGGAGGCGTCCGCACGCGGCCTGGTCAGCGGCGCCCACGCCGTCGAGGCGGTCAAGCGGCTGGTGCCCGGCTTCCTCGCCGAGCAGAGAGAAGCAACCGAGACGACAGAGGGGGCCCGTGGTGGGCAGTGACGGCCTGGTGGAACTGGCGGGCACGGTGCGTGCCCGGAGCCCGCAGGACACGTGGGAGCTGCTGGAGGGGCGGCTTGGGGAGTACGGAATCACGCGGGTCGCCGACCTGACCCGCCTCGACTGCATCGGCCTGCCGGTGTGGACGGCGATCCGCCCCGCCTCCCGCACCCTGAGCACCTCGCAGGGCAAGGGCGCCACCGACCTGCTGGCCAAGCTGTCGGCGGTGTGCGAGGCGATCGAGCTGTGGCACGTCGAGCAGCCGCTGCCCGTCACGGCCCACGGCCCCGCGAACGAGGTCGGTGGGCACTGCCCGCTGACCGCGCTGCCACTGACCGTCCCCTACACCGCAAGCGTGCTGGCTCGGATGGTGTGGGACTGGACGACGGGCAGCGCCCTGGTCAGCGGGGACAAAGTGCTGGTGCCCGTGGACGTGGTGCGTCGGCGAGTTCAGCGCCCGGAGTGGAGTCCGGACCTGGTGCGAGCCACCAGCACCGGCCTGGCCTGCGGGAACAGTCGCGACGAGGCGCTCGTGCACGCCTTGTGCGAGGTCATCGAGAGGGATGTCCTCTACCGCGACGGCCAGTCCGGAGGACAGCGCCGCACGCTCATCGACCCCGTCACGGTGGACGATCCGTACGCTCGCGAGATCATCGGCCGCCTGACGGCGGCGCAGATGGCGCTGGAGATCGCGCTGGTCGACGGACCGTACGGGCTGCCCGTCGCCCTGGCCTACGTGTGGTCGGAGGACCTGCCGATGGTGTTCGCCGGCGGCGGCTGCCATCCCAGTGCCGCCATCGCACTCACCAGGGCGCTGACCGAGGCTGCGCAGTCCCGTCTCACCGTGATCTCCGGGACCCGGGACGACCTGCCCAGCGAACCGGCCGGCGCCGACCACATCCCCGCCTTCCGCCCCGCTCAGCGCACCGGCCTGGCCGACTGGCAGCACGCCGCCGCGCACTACACCCCGGTGTGCGGCAGCTTCGCCGACCAGGTCGCCGAGCTCGCCCGCCGCATCCAGCGCGTCACCCGTCACGAACCGCTCGCCCTGGACCTGTCCGATTCGGCCGCCCCGGTTCACGTGGTGCAGGTCGTGGCTCCGGGCACCCGCTCACGCATCACGAGGACGATGCCGCGATGACCCACCAACCCCTCCCACAAAAAGCCCCCGCCGCAGCGCCGACGTCGGCGGCCGCGTTCGACGCCTGGCACTCCGTCCGGGCCCGCGGTGGATCGCTGGTCGCCCGCCTGTACGCCGAGGCAATGGGGGAGCGCTACCCGCACGAGGTCGCCGCGAACAGCTCGCTGGACTGGCCGCTGCTGGGGCTGCTGGTCGCCCGCCTGCAGATGACGCCCGGCCAGCTCCTGGTTGACGCGGGGTGCGGAACCGGCGGGGTTGGCCTGTGGCTGGCCCGAGCCCTGTCGGTCCGCGTGACCGGCATCGACCAGGCGCAGGCCGCCATCACCCAGGCAACCGCCCGCGCCACTGGCTTCGTTGCCGCCGACCGTGCGCTCTTCCGCGTCGCCCGCCTGGAGGACAGCGGCCTGCCCGACGGCTGCGCGGCCGCCATGGTGTGCGTGGACGCCCTGTCCTTCGCCGCCGACCGGACGGCCGCGCTGCGGGAATTCGGCCGCGTTCTTGCCCCCGGCGGCCGCCTCGCCCTCACCCGCGCGGTACGGCGCGACGCCGAACCGGACTTCGAGGCGCACGCCGGGGCGGTCGGGTTCGTCCTGGAGCACGTCGACGAGCGCCCCGAGGAACCCGCCACCTGGGAGCGGTTGTTCCGGCTGTGGATCCGTCACGCGGACACCCTCACCCGCGAGCTCGGTGAGGCGGAGGCGCAGAACATGCTGGCCACCGCGAACCAACGGCTCCCCACCTTGCCCGGACGGCGCGCGGTCCTGCTGACCCTGCGCCGCCCGGTGACAGGCCTCACGGCCGATACGATGACCAGGCCCGGCCACCCTCACGGCGGGCGCCTGGACGAGAGGACCCAGCAGTGAGCCAGCAGCCCGCCCGTGCGGCGGTGTTCTCCGCCGGCTCCTGGGGCACCGCCGCGGGGACGATCCTCGCGGACGCCGGCACCAGCGTCGTCCTGCACGCCCGCCGCGCCACGATCGCCGACGCGATCAACACCGGCCACCGCAACCCGGACTACTTCCCGGACGTTGAGCTGCCCGCCTCGCTGACCGCCACGACCAATCCGGCGGCCGCGCTGGAGGGCGCCGACTACCTCGTCCTGTCCGTGCCCGCGCAGTCCCTGCGCCAGTGCCTGACCGCATGGACGCCCCACATCGGGCCCCAGACGGTGATCGTCTCCCTGATGAAGGGCATCGAGACCCACAGTCATCTGCGGGCCAGCGAGATCATCCGTGAGGTGACCGGCGTCGGTGCCGAGCGGGTCGCGGTGCTGTCCGGACCGAATCTGGCGCGGGAGATCATGGCCCGCCAGCCCGCGGCCGCCACCATCGCCTGCGCCGACGAAGACGCCGCCCGCCGGTTCCAGGCCGCCTGCCACACCCCGTACTTCCGGCCCTACACCTCCACCGACGTGATCGGCTGCGAGATGGGCGGCGCGCTCAAGAACGTCATCGCCCTGGCCGTCGGCATCGCCTCCGGCCTGGGCCTCGGCGACAACGCCACGGCGCTGATCATGACGAGGGGGCTGGCGGAGAGCATCCGGCTGGCCACCGCGATGGGCGCCCAGCCCGCCACCCTCGCCGGACTGTCCGGCATGGGCGACCTGGTCGCCACCTGCTCCTCCCCGCTCTCGCGCAACCGCACCTTCGGCACCTACCTCGGCGCGGGCCTGAGCGTCGACGAAGCCGCCGCCGCGACGAAGCAGACCACCGAGGGCGTCAAGAGCGCGGAGGCGATCCTCGACCTCGCCCGCACCCACGGTGTCGACATGCCGATCACGACCGTGGTCACCACCCTGCTGAACGGCAAGGCCACCCTCGACGAAGCCGTCACCGCCCTGATGCAACGGCCCCCCAAGCCCGAGTAAGCGGCCCCACCACCTTCGCCCCTCCCCACCCGGAGGTTTTCCGTCATGCCCGCAGCCTTACAGACTGCTGTCCAACTCACCGTGACCGCGACCCTGGTGGCATGGATGATCACCGGTTTCACCCTCAGGCCCGGCCGTTGGATGCGCTATCCCGTCTTCTCCCGGGCCACCTTCGTGATCATCGAACTCACCGGCACCAAGGACGGCCACACCGAGCCCGTCAATCCCTACGCCTTCCTCTCCCCGGGCACGTTCCTGCTGCCCCCGCCCCAGCTCCAGGCGGTCGTCGATCACCTGATCCGCACCGGCCGCTACGACCGGATCGAAGGGCGGGGCAGGTGCCTGTCTGTCAAGGGTGAGCAGCCGATCGAGGTGAGGGACAGCCGTGTGGCTCTATGACGCCGTGACTTCCGGCTTTCGCAGCCCGACCGACCCGGGACGGCTCCAGATGTTCCGCATCGTCTACGGCACCGTCCTGGCCGTACGGTTCACGCTCTCCTTCGGCCAAGGCGGCTGGAGGCGGTTCGCCCCCGAATCACTCAGCCTCCACCTCGCACTCCAGCGGTTCGGCCCCCGCCGCGGACGGCTCCTCGCAGACGCCTACCGGCCCCTGCTCATCGTGCGCACGGCGGCCGCCCTCGCGCTGGCCGCCGGCCTCACGCCGCGGTTGTCTCTGCTGCTGGTGCTGGCCGGGGCCGCCATGGAGCTGCTCTACCTCAAGAGCCCCAGCGCCGTACGGTTCACCCTCCTGACCGGAGCGTGCCTGATGGCCGCCGGAGACCTGGGCCACGGCCTGACCATCGACCACCACCCCAGCACGGCCAACACCTGGGCCCAAGCGCTCCTAGTGCTCGTCACCACCGATCTCTACTGGAACAGCGCCGTGCAGAAGTGGCGCTCCCGCCAGTTCCGCAGCGGCCTCTTCCTGGCCCAGTGGATGCATGCATACACCCAGCTCAAGGACCGCGTCCCCTACCGCCGCCAGCACGCAGTCCCCGCCGCCGTGCACCGCCGCACCGGCAACCTCACCACTCGCGACATCCACCTGTGGCGGCTCGTCGCGGTCACCGTCATCACCGCCGAGATCGCCCTACCCGTCCTGCTGCTGATCTCGGCCACCACCCCGTACGCCATCGCCATGGGCATCGGGATGCACGTCGCGTTCACCTGCCTGAAGCCGCGCCAGCTGCTGACGTTCTCGGGGCTCACTGTCGGAACGTACGCCGCTTTCATCGGCTGAGCCCATCTCGGCCCGGGCTCTGCCGAGAGCGAGACGGTCCACTGAGGCCAGACTGCGACTCGAGGCGCCGCATTCTCGATGCGGATCGCGCGTTCGCAGTGACACTGCGCCCAGTAGACGGGCCGTTGCTAATCGGCTCACCGGCCATGACGATGGACGCCTTAAACCGTGTGAGTCACACAGTTTGGGGCGGGCTGCGGGCATCGCCGTGCTCCGTGTCACTCAGTGAACCAACCAGCCATCACCGATGCCCATAGAGAAGGAGAGGGGGCCCCAGATATTGCGAACTTCCAGTTCGCCCACAGCACCCTGCCCCTGCCCGGCTCTACCGTCACGTGATCCGCGGGTGGAGGAGGCAACCGCATGGGCTGCGACGGGATCGCTTGGGCGAGCGGATGTGACGCGGCTACGGCCGACCAGGTCAACGTCATCACGGTCTTCCGGTGCCTTGCGCTGCAGGCGCTGGAGCAACTGACTGCGCCGGGCGCGGTCAGTGTGAATCCGTTGCCGGGCGCTGCCACCTTGTCCTTTCTCGTCCCCGCTGACCCCTTCCACTGGCTGCCGTCCCACCTGGGCGCTCGCGCATCCTGCTCGGACGCGGTGTTGCCCGCGGATGGCACGCAGGAACCGCCTGGTGCCTACTGGCTGATCGAGCGATCGCAGGGCCTGACGTCCGTGGCCGCGCTACGCGCGACGGTGAGGGACGCGGTGCGGCGATGGCCCGGGCGGGCTCAACCTGCCGATTCGATGCGCGAGTTGTGGGTTCCGTGCCGTGCGCGCACTGCGCCAGCCGGGGGAGACCGGGCCCCTCGTGGCAGGGGGTGGTGAGATGGGGGCGGCCTCTGCGGTGCTACCGGGCGGCGTCCACTCCGAACTCGTAGGCGACTTCCCAGCGGGCGTCCGGGACGGTGATGTCGGCGGTCTCCACGGCGCGGCCGTCGCAGTCGTAGTAGGTCCGCTCGATGACGAGGACCTGGTCCCCGCGGCCGATCCCGAGCAGGTTGGCCTGCTCTCGGGTGGCACGTCCTGGGCGGGGGACTTCGAGCGCGGTGACGATGTGGACGCCGATGGAGTGCATCCGCTCGACGACGCCTTTGCCGGCGAGCGGGCCCATTTCGGGCAGCAGGATGGGGGTGTCGCCTGTGATGGCCATCGGTTCCCAGGACACGGAGAGCTGGGCGGGCTGGGCGTCGGCGAGGAACTCGTAGCTGGTGCGGACGCAGGGGTCGCCGGGCTCGATGCCCAGTCTCTGGGCGATGTCGTGCGGGGCGGGTGTGCGGGCCTCGGAGTGCGCCTCCCAGGTTCCCTCGCGGCCGAGTTCGGCCATGTCCGCGCGGAAGGGACTGCCGCGGCGGCGCTCGCGGTGCCGGGAGCGGATCATGCGGCGGCGTTCGCGGAGCTCGGCGACGAAGGTGCCGGATCCGGCGCGGCCCTGCAGTCGGCCCTCGGCGATGAGCCTCTCCTGGGCCTTCTGCATGACGTTGGCGCCGACTCCGTACTCCTCGGCCAGGCGGGCCCGGGAGGGCAGCCTTTCTCCAACACCCCATTCACCGCTGTCGAGTCGACGGCGCAGGTCGTTGGCGACGACCTCGTGCTGCGGCGGCTCCTCGTGGCCCATACGCGGACTCCGTACTGGTCAGCGGCTCTGTGATTGAGAGTGCGGTAGTTGGTGTGGGTGGGTGGGTGTGAGCTGGGGTGTTGGGGGTTTTATGAGAAGGGAGGGGGCGCTCTTCTTGAGGTTTCGGTGGTGGTGCGGGTTGTCTGACCTGGGGTTGTCGGGGTTCTGATAACGGTGTGGTGCTGTCAGGGATGGCGTCTGGTGTCTAAAGGGCTGGCGTGTGTTTGTGCTGGTCAGCGTGTTGTTGGGTGGTCAGGGCTGGTGCGGGTGGGCCTGCACCGGTCCAGTACAGGGCGGTGTCGAGGTCGCGTGCGGTCCAGTCGCCGGCGTGTGGGGGGCGGTGGTGGAGGAGGTGGTCGAGGAGTTGGAGGTAGCGGCCGTAGCGGCCGGGTGTGGGGGTGAGGGTGAGGCCGAGGGTGTCGAGGGCGTGTTGGACGCGGCGGTCGTAGATGGCCATCCGCTGGGGTGCTGCCGCGGTCAGGACGGCTGAGGCGAGGGCGTCGCCGGTGCGGAAGCCGGGCAGTTCCCAGATGATGCCGCGCCCTGCGCGGGCGGCCTCGCTGCGGGTGAGGGTGGTGTCGCGGACGGCGGTGACGGCCCGTTCGGTGACGGCTCGTACCTGGGTGTCGGGCAGGGACATCAGTGCTGTGACCCAGCGGGTTTGTGCGGAGAGCCGTTTCCAGACGGTCAGGGCGGCGATGTCCGTCTTGCCGAGGCTGCCGGTGTGTTCGGTTCGCTGGGCGATGTCGTGGAAGACCTCGTCGTAGTGGGGTGAGACGCCTGCCAGGTAGTCGGCGCGGGCGGGGACCAGGACGTCCCACACTCTTTTGCAGAGGGTGGCTGATTCTTCGGCTGCGGGCCCGTCGGGGTGGTGTGTCACGTGCGGGGTTTTCCTGTTCTGGCGCTTGGGCGGGTGCGGGGGCGGCTTGTTTCTTCGGCGAGGTGGTCGAGGGGGATGGCGTCGAGGGTCTTTTTGGTGATGCGTTCGGTGCCGTCGCAGATGGCGGTGATGGCGGCTTGGCGGATGAGGCGGGCGAGGCTTCCGATGCGGCCGGCGGTGCGCTGGTGGAGGTAGGTGGCGTGGCGGGGGAGGGTGCCGGGGGTGTGGTGGGTGAGGTCGAGGGCGTTTTCCATGTCGGTGATGAGATCGGTGAAGGGGTGGGTGTTTCCGTGGCGGGCGGGCAGGGGGCCGCAGGGGATGAGGCTGGCGCGGCCGGCGAGTTGGGCGCCGCGGACGCCGGTGAACAGGGGGGTTGAGGTGACGTCGATGCCGGTGTAGACGAAGGTCGCTTTGATGCGCTCGGTGAGGTCTTTGAGCAGGTCGGTGGCTTCGGCGCCGGTGGTGGTGCGGGGGTTGAGGCGGTGGATCTCGTCGATGAGGATCAGGCGGACACCGGCGGCGGTGTAGGTGTGGCAGACGGCTTCGGTGATCTGGGTCTGGGTCATGCGGGTGGTGACGGGGATGCCGAGGTAGCGGGCGAATTCGGTGGCGAGGGTCTTGGCGGTGGCGCCGGGCGGCACCAGCAGGTACGCGACCGGTGCCTGCTGGTGGGCGCGCCCGGGCGGGGCCGGGTGTTTGCGGGTGTGGGCGAGGTGGCAGGTGCGCCCGACTTCGAGGAGCGCGGTCGTTTTCCCGGCGGTGGCGGGGCCGGTGACGATCAGTGAGGGCCGGGCGGTGGTCTGCTGGTGGTGGCCGAGCAGCATCAGGGTGCGGACCTGGGTGGCGAGGGTGTTGAGGGCGGGGGTGCGGACGGTGACGAACCGGGAGTGGTAGGCGAGACGTTCCTCAAGGCTGCGGGGTGGGTCGCCGGGCTGGGGCGGGGTCAGGGGCGGGGTGGTGGCGAAGTGCTGCCAGCCCTGCCAGGTGGTGATCGGCCACTGCGGTTCGGCCTCGTGGGCGTGCGGCCAAGGCGCTTCGGTGGCGGTGCGGGCAGGCGGGCCTGCCGGGCTGGGGGTGTGGCTGGCGGCGGTGGTGGTGTGTGGGTGGGTGGTCACCAGTTGAGGGCTTCCTGGGCGGGGTCGTAGAGGCCGAGTCCGGTGTAGGGGACGGGGGCGTCGGCGTCGTCGCCTGGTTCGTCCTCGCCGTGGGCCTGCTCGGTGTCATCGGGCGGGTCGTGGCGGCCGTCGTTGTGCCGGCCGTCGGTGAGCGGGCGGGGGCCGTCGGTCTGCTCGGGCTGGGGGGTGTGGGCGGGTGGGGTGCCGGTGGTGGTGGGGGGTGTTTTCAGGGGGGCGGTGCGGGTGATCAGGCGTTGTTCGCCGGGCGTGGCGGTGTGGGTGTGGGCGCGGCGCATGAGCTGGTCGAGGGCGTCGGCGAGGTCGGCTTCGTGGGTGTCGCGGTCGCCGCTCCTGCGGGTGGTGGTGGTTTTGATGTGCTGCCAGGTGGCGTTGTTGAAGGGGGCATGGATGTGGTCGCGGTGGATCCAGGGGATTTCGGTGAGGTGGCCGTCGGGCAGGCGGAGGTAGATCTGGCGGGCGTCGTGGGGGTTGGTGTGGATCTCCCATTTGCCGCCGCGGGAGGCAAGAGGTGAGGGCTGGCCTCGGTAGGGGGTCAGGCAGTCGTGGTCGTAGGTGCGGTGGTCGAGGCGGATGCCGCGGGCGGTGATGGCCTGCCAGCGCACCGGGAGCAGTTCGAGGTAGTCGGTGCCGGTCAGGGGGAGGGGGACGTGGCCGGTGACGGCGATGAGGGCGGCCCACATCTGGTTGGGGGTGAGGGCTTTTTTCGGCAGGGTGGGGTGGCGCAGCCCTTCGTGGGGGCGGTGGTGGTAGTGGATGAGCCATTCGTCGAGGAGGTCCTGCAGTTGGGCGACGCTGTAGCGGGCCTCGGTTTCGGCGTCGGGTCCGCGGCGGGTGACGTCGGATCCGGTGTAGCCGGGCAGGTGCTGGCACAGGAGTGCGTTGATGGTGCCGAAGGTGCGTTCGACGATGCCTTTGGCGGCGGGGGCATGCGGCGGGGTGGGCTGGACGCTGATGCCGAGGGTTTCGCAGGCGGCGGTGAACGCCGCGGACAGGTAGATCTTGCCCCGGTCGACGACGATCGTCTCGGGCACCACGACCGGCCGGGCCGCCGCGCCGTGAAGGCGTTCGTCCAGGCTGAGCAGCCGCTTCAGCTGGGGGAGCGGGCTGTGGGCCAGGCGCAGGGCGTCGGGCCAGGTGGGGCGGGCGGGGTGCGGGACGGCCATCTCGGCGAGCAGCAGGGCGGCGTCGACGGCCTGGGTGGCGGCCGGGCGCAGGACGGCGGCGAGGATGGCGCGGGTGGCGACGTCGACGGCGATGGTGAGTTCGGGCCGGCCGGTGGTGGCGTCATCGAAGACGGCCATCACGTCCAGCCGGGTGGTGTCGACCTGTACTTGTTCGCCTGGCCGCAGCGCCACGGTCGGGGTGAACGCCCGCCGGCCGGCCGGGGAGTTGCCCGTGGGGGTGGGCCGGTGGGGGTGGTCGGCGGGGTCGGCGAGCTGGTGAACGAGGCGGTAGAAGGTGGCCTGGGAGGGCAGCGGCACCGTGCCGTTGCCGTGCCGGTCGGCAAGGATCTGCGCGACCAGGGGCATCAGGCCTTTGACGGTGCCCTTGGAGCGTCCGCGCTGGCGGCGCAGGGCTTCCTCGATCGCGGCGATGACGCGTGCGTCGGCGCGTCCGGCGGGGCTGGGCCGGCGGGTGGTGCGGTGGTCGACCAGCCCCCACAGGCCCTGTTTGCGGTAGGCCAGCCGCATCCGCTGCACCGTCGTACGGGAGATGGTCCCGAAGCCGCTTGCGGTCAGCTCCGCCGCCTTGGCCTGCTCGCGCTGGGCGAGCGTGAATCGGCCGGGGTCGTATGCGGCCCGCGGCACCTGGCCGGTGCCTGGCCCTTCGGGCAGGCCGGACTCCACCTCGCGGATGTGCCGCTGCCAGGCCAGCGCCCGGCGCCGCGCGTCCTGGGGCGCGGTCTCGAACAGACCCCACTGCGTCACCGCCTGCGGCGTCTGGGCGCCGACGATGCAGAAGGACGCGTCGGCGAACAGGTGCCCGGCCAGCACGCTCTCGTCCGCGCTCTCACCCGCCAGGTGGATGAGCTGCCCGGCCACAGCGACGACCTGCCAGGGGGACTCCCGGAAGCGGACGTGCGCGCCGACCTCGAGCACTGGCCTGCCGGGGCGCGGCCCGCTCACTGGCCGCCCCCGCGGCGGCGGCCGTTTGCGCGCGCCGCGCCACCGGCGCCCTTCGCCGCGGTGCGCTCACCCGCCGACACGCTGCTCGAGGCGAGGCTGCCGCCGCTGCCGCTGCCGCTGGGGCTGGGGCTGGGGCTGGGTGGATGTTGCGCCCTGCGGGTGGTGAGGCTGACGAGGGCCCGCTCCTGCAGCGGCACGTCCAAGGGGGTGGTCAACTGCCCGTGCCACAGGGCATGGAAGACGGCGGGCAGGACCTCGATCGGGTCGCCGACGGTTTCGGCGCCCTCGATCAGCGGCCGCGGCCGCGTGAACGCTTCGAGGACAGCGGGCATGAGGCCCAGGCGGCCGGCGTTGCGGGGGTGGCGGTAGCCGGCCAGCCATTTCAGGTTGGCGGCCAGGATGTCCTCCAGCGGCTTAAGGCGCCGGTAGGTCCAGGCGGCCTGCGCGCACGCCGCCTGGAGAACGGTGGCGGCCTTCCAGGCCCGCTGTCCGCCGGCCTCCGGGCGGCTGGGGCAGTCGGCCAGCAGGGCGGTGCCGTCGCGGTAGCGGGCGAAGAGCTGCGGCGTCCACGAGCGCACCTGGCCGCGACCGGTGCGCCACAGCACCTGCACCGGCCGCCCGGCCAGGCCGACCACGTCGGGGTCGCGGTCCAGCACCATCAGCTGCGCCCGCATCGCGGCCGACCCGCATGCCACGTGCCGGCCGGTGGTGGCCGACCACCACAGACCCGGCCCCCACCGCCGCCCGGGCACCACCGGGAACGCCGAGGTCGGCTCCAACTCCTCGAAGGCCACCGTGAGGACCGCGTCCGCCCACCGCTGCTGCACCACTTGCCCGAGCGGGTCGAGGAAGACCGCCTCCCACCCGAACCCGGTATCGGTATCTGTCTGCCCGTGCGGTGTAAGGCCACCCGCGGCCGCTGCGTCCTTGCTGTCCACCCGCCCAGTCAAGTCCGTCCTGCCCGGGGCGCGGGCGGCTTCACCCATATTGATCACACAGCGCCGGGTATCGAGCTCATGCGATTGCGCGGCGCGCACCCGCCACCCTCCCGGTCACACCCACCACTGTGCTGCCGGCCGCTCGCCGTCATCGTCCACGAGCACATCCGCCAGGACATCGGCGGGCAGGCGGGCCCAGCGCGCCACATCCTCCAGTGCCATCCCGGCAGTGAGGGCTGCCGCGGCGCTCTCCCGCACGGCCTGGTCGATCAGCGTGGCGGCATGGCCGAGCGTGCTCAGCAACTGCTGGGCAACCTCGGCGGTCTTGCCGTACTGCGCACCGCGCAGCTGAATCAGCTGCTCCTCGGCGTCCTCGACCGCCCGGGTGATCAGCATGCGCTGCTCGGGAGGCACCGCCGCCCGCCACGTCCGGCCCGAGCCCGGCGTCTTCTTCTCCTTGCCCAGCACGCGCAGTTGCCCGGCCATCGTCGTCGGCTGGTGCTCCTGGCGCAGCCACCAGGGGTCGTTGTCGTATCCGGGCGGGCCGCTGGCCCCGCGGCGGATACGGATGACGCTGCCCATCCAGGAGGTCAGCGGTCCGCCGTAGTCGGTCGCGGCCAGCGGCCCCAGCCACCCCCGCCCGACCCGCTCGCCGAGCCGGCGGCAGAACGCCCCGTCGGCGGGCAGCGGCCGCGGCCGCCCGGCACCGCTGTCGCGCCAGGCAAGCTCGGCCATGGCCGGGTCCAGCAACGCGTCCGCGACGGCCACCACCTCGGGGAAGACGACCGCGTCCCGGCCCACGATCCGCCACCGCTCCAGCTCCGTCCCGGCGTTGCCGCCCGTGACCTGGTGCAGCCGCCGCGGCCAGATGGTCTCGCTCTCCCAGTGCAGGGCCTGTTCCCACCACCGGGCCACCACCGCGTGCGCCAGCGCGAACACCCGCTCCGGCTCGCCCCCGGCCCGCACCGCCCGCCGCGCCACCCGCGTCCACCGCCGCTGCGCCGCGGTCACCTCCGCCAGCCCGCGCAGATCAAGATGTTCCAAAGGCTGGTCGGCGTCCGCGTCCAGCAGCCACCGCCCGTGCCGGACACACACCCGCTGCCAGCGCGCCGCATACCGCACCACCCGCGCCGCCGTCCCGGTGCGCCGGGCGGTGCACAGGCGGCAGCCGAACGCCACCGGCCCGGCGAGTGCGCCGCCGATCCGCCACGCGGCCGCCGGTTCCGCGTCCGGTGCGGCCGGTAGCTTGGCGTCCTGTTGCCCCCAGGACGGCAACGCCCGTGCCAGCACGTCCTGTTCGACGCCACACAGCAGGGCCAGGAGTCGTCGCCCCGCCGCGTTCAGCAGCACCTCGGCATCGGCGCGCGCGTCACCGCTTTCGTGGCGAGGCGGGGAGTTGCGCCACTGCCAGTTGGAACGGAGCGTCTTCGCCTCCAGCCCGTAGCGCGCAGCCAGACGGCAGACCAACGATGCGGTGGTCTCCCCGGACACCGGCGGGAGGCGGAACACACCGGCGTCGCCGGGGTCGTTGAGGGGGGCCGGGCCGAGAACGGTGACCATGAGCCTCGGGCCTGTCGGTGGGGGTGAGGGCGGCTCGGGAGCTGTGAGGCCGTGGCCTCTGCCGACGTCCTCCGGCGTGAGCGGGCGCGGCGAGCGGCCCCGGGACGGGTCCCGGGGCCGCTCGGGGGCTCTTCGGCGGATCAGGGTGGGGAGGCACAACCCCACTTGCTCCTGGTCCTGCGCCTCTGCCCGAAACCGCTTCTCCATGCGGACGACTGGCTGGGAGACTGCCGAGTGACCCTGCATCAGACTTTGTCGGTCACACGGAGATTGGGGGGCACAACCCCTCCGGCGACCCGTTTCCGGCCTGCTGCGTCTTCGACGGTACAGACCTGTCTCACACGGCGTCAAGAAACTTCTGCGGGGCGCCAGTTCACCAGCCTACCCTTGTGCCGTGCCAGTGACGTGTTCGATGGGTGGATAACAACCCTTGCTTAGGGGTGGTTTGTTCCTACGACCCGGCACTAAAGTACTCAATGAGACTTCTCCTACTAGGATTACGGCGGTGACCCGGTGCAAGCGGATCGGACGGCAGAAGTGGCGAGGGCTCCCTCGGTACGCGCACTGAGGATGTCCGAGAGCGCCAGCCGGCTCGGACGGCGCAGAGCCCAGGTCCGGTACACGTTCGTCGAACGGTTCACCCACACCGAGGAGCCGCCGCCGATGGCGCGCATGCTCCGGGGCGGCCGAGGCGGACAGGTCCGGCTCAAGCTCTACCTCAGCTACCTGTGGCTGCAGAAGGAGGACGCCGCCCGTGAACTGGCCATCCGGCACAGCGCCTGGGCCACGCTGCTGGACCTGCCCGACCCGGAGAAGGCCGGGGCCCGCCGCATCAGCGACGCCCAGGCCTGGCTGGAGGAGCACCGCTTCATCGAAGTGCGGCGGACCGGCCGGCTCAACCTCGTCACCGTCCTGGACGAGAACGGCCGCGGAGAGCCCTGGGTCGCCCCGGGCGCCGCGGCGAAGAAGGAGAAGGAGACCAGCGACCCCGCCGACCTCGGCGTTCTGCTGCACCGTTACATCCAGATCCCCAAGACCTTCTGGACCTGCGGGCACATCGCCGTGCTTTCTGGTGCCGCCGTGGCCATGTTCCTGGCGCTCCTGTGCGAGAACGGCGGGCTCGGGGAAGATCTCCCCCTGTGGTTCAGCCCCCGCGAGGCCGAGGGCCGTTTCGCACTGAGCGAGGACACCCGAAGCAAGGGACTACGGGAGCTGGCAGACGCAGGACTCGTCACCACCAAGCGGCGCCCGGTCAACGAGACCGACTTCCAGGCGGAAGCCCTCTACATGCGCAATGTGCACTTCTTGCGGATGGAGCGGCTGTCGGAGACCGCGGCCATCATCCCCCGCCGTCTGGTGGTGCGAGTTCCCAAGCGGCGCAGCGCTGACGAAGGTGACGCATAACCGAAGGATGCACGCATCGTGCACACCGTTGAAGAACGTCGACTCATGCGCCGGAGACGGCAGGCCGGTCTTCAAGAGGCTGGGACGCCACGCCCGGTCGGATGACGCCGGCCCCCTTCCCGTCGGCAGTACGTCGGGAGGGGGGGGGCGTCCAGCGAGCCACCGAGCTGCTCTGCCCCGCGTCGACGTCGTCCAGAGCTCGCACCGTCGGCCGGCAGCGGGCGCCATGGTCGGCAGGCGCGGTGCCGCATCCGCGCCTAGCGGGTATGCAGGCCGCCTACCGGTAATGTCCTGGGGGAATTCGAGAGGAGCTAATTTCAATGTCTCGGATTTTCTCCGACCGGCCCGGACGGCCAGACGGAAGGCTTGACGTTCTGCGAAAGCGCGGTAGAATGTCGCTATGACGCATGGCATCAATTGAGCCCATGGATCCACCACCAAGTGGCGCACCTTACAGCGCCCCGCTATCTTGCTGTGGGGCGGGCCTTTCTGCTACACTAAGAGAGTAACAAGCAAGCAGTGACGGCGCATATGGCGCCCATAGTCCGGCATGTATCCGCCTGGGCGAGCAGAGACTCGACCCAGGCTTTAGTTTACCCAAATTAAGGAGAAATTGATGAAGAATGTCAGCATGTACAAGAAGAAGTGCAAGCCTCAGGGAGGCAGAGAGGAGGGCAGCCCAAGTATCAGTGATGAGCTGCGGTTTTCTGAGGCGAGAAGAGGCGTCGGTTGGCCACGGTCGGCGTATACGACGGTCGATACACTCGAAGAGCGCACCGCCCGAACCAGTTTGATGGAAGCACGAATGAGACTCGTTGCGGCAATTATATCCGGAATTATTTGTGCTCTTCCTGCTTTCGGTTTCACTTCCCCTGGCGATGTGAAGACTGGCCGAGAAGCACCCAGGGTGGTCGTTAACAACTATTACTACAATATGGTGCAATCAAATGTGTTCACTGCGCACGCGAAGGAGGAATTCAAGAAGTAATTAAGATTTTCCCGTCATGCTATGCCGAGCCTCGCTCGGTTTCTTTTTTTGCCATTTTTGAGGTAGAGAAAGAGCGCTCATTGGATGGTTTGCGTTGGAGGGTGCTGGGGTTCCGCCCCAGCACCGAGCCTCATCAGCCAGCCGTCCTTCCCGGCGACGCCTCGCTGCTCGCCGTCTCGCCGAGGCGGACGGCCGCCTGGCCGCCGTTGCCCATGGTCTGCAAAGCGTCGGCGGGCATGCCTGTCCATGGGGCGATCTCGTCCAGGGGCATGCCGGCGTTCGCAGCTGCCAGGGTGGTCCGCGTTACGGCGTCGTCGATCAGGGTGGTGCTGTGGCGCAGGGTGTGCACCAGTTGCTGGGCGACGTCGGCGGCCGGCCCGTCCTGCAGGCCGCGTAGCTGCAGCAGTTGTTCCGCGGCATGGTCGATGGCGCTCGAGATCCGTGCCCGCTGCTCGGGATGCACCACGGCCCGCCACATTCTGCCCGGGCTGGGCGCCTTGGTCTCCTTGCCCACATCCTGCAGTCGGGTGGCCAGGGTTGCGGGCCGGTGGTCATGGTGCACCCGCCAGGGGTCGTTGCCGTAGGGTCCGCTCTGGCCGCGGCGCCGCCGGATGACGGCGGTCATCCAGGAGGTCAACGGGCTGTTGTAGTCGCTCGCGGCCAGGCGCCCCAGCCACGGGCGCCCGACCCGCTCGCCGAGCCGGCGCCAGAGCATCGCATCGGGCAGCGGCGGCGGCTGCCCGACGCTCTCTCGCCACACCAGCTCAGCCACGGCCGGATCCAGCAGCATCTCGGCGACGGCCACCACCTCGGGCAGGACGACCGTGTCGCGCCCCACGATCCGCCAACGCGCAAGGTCCGCCCCAGCGTTGCCGCCTGCCACCTGATCCAGGCGCCGTGGCCAGATCGTCTCCCGCTCCCAGACAAGGGCCTGCTCCCACCACCGGGCCACCACCGCCTGCGCCAGCGCGAACACCCGCTCCGGCTCGGCCCCGGCCTGCACCGCGCGCCGCGCCACCGCCGTCCACCGCTGCTGCGCCGCGACCGCTTCCGGCACACCGCGCAGATCGAGGTGCTCCAGCTCCTGGTCGGCGTCCGCGTCCAGGAGCCACCGCCCGTGCCGTGCGCACACCCGGGATGACCGCGCCGCGTAGCGCACCATCCGCACCGCCGTTCCAGTGCGCCGGGCGGTGCACAGGCGGCAGCCGAACGCCACCGGGCCGACCACCGCGCCGGCGATCCGCCAGACCGCCGCCGGCGTCTGCCGCTGCCCGGCCAGCTTGGCGTCCCTGCAACCCCAGGACGGCAACGCCCGTGCCAGCACGTCCTGCCCGACCCCGCACAGCGTGGCCAGGAGCTCTTGTCCGGCCCTGTTCAGCAGCACCTCGGCATCGGCCCGCACCCCGCCGCGCTTGAGCGGGGGCGGGGTGTTGCGCCACTGCCAGCACGACCGCAATGCCCTGGGTTCCAGCCCGTAGCGGCTCGCGATGCGGCAGATCAGCGAGGAGGTCGTTTCCCCGCCCAGTGGAGCGATGCGGAACACCCCAAAGTGGCGACCACCGTCGGAAGGGGCAGTGTCGGCAGTGTTGATCATGTCCCTCCGAGGTGTCGGTGAGGCAGCTGGGTGCGGCAGCCACAGTGAGCGGGTGACGTGCCGGCCCGGGGACGGGCCATCACCTTCGGTCGGCGGTCAAGGTGATGTGGGCGGCCAGGCGTTGCTGCCAGGCGGTGTCGGGACCGGGTAGCCGCACCCCGGCGATCCGGGCCAGGGTGCCGTCGCTCAGCCACTGCTGATGGCGGCGCAGGCAGGTCTGGAAGGGGCCCAGGGCCTGGGGGAGCTGTGTCCAGGGCTGGCCGGTGCAGGCGATGTGGACGATGGCCTCGAGGAGTTGGCGTTGGCTGCGGCGGCGGCCGCCGTGGTGGGGGAGCGGCGGCAGCAGGGCGGACAGGATCTGCCAGGCATCGTCGGAGATCCGCGGCCGCCACTGGGGCACCTGGCCGGCCAGAACGATGAGCTCGTCCACGAGGTTCTGCTGGGCGGGCTGGAGCAGGTGCCGGCGGGCGGCCTGCTGGCCCAGCCAGGCGGCGGCATGATCGGCGGTGGGAGCGTCGGGCCACCACTGCACGCCGTCAGGCAGTCCGCTCAGGTGGTGGCGGGCGGCCCACCACATGCGCTGCCAGGCGATCGGCCAGGGCGGGTTCCACCAGGCATCCAGGTCAGCCAGGCGCACTCCCAGGCGGGTGGGCCGGCCCGCCTGGCGCTGACGCAGGCGGGCAGCGGCCAGCCAGGAGCCCAGCGCGAACCCGTCGACGGTGGTGGGCCGGGACACCGCCAGGTGAGCGTGCCGGGCGGCGAAGGCGCCTGCGACGGCCAGGGCCTCACCGAGGGGATGGCGCCGACCGGGCCAGGCGTAAAAACGCTTGATCTCGCTCTCACCCAGGCCGAGTTCGGCCAGCAGACGCTGCTGGCCCTCGTGCAGCTGCCGGTAGTTGCTGATCTGCTGGCGCAGCCAGAGGCCGAGCCAGCGCGGCAGCCCGTCCAGGTTGTCCCCGCAGTGAACCGGCCCGTGCTCGTGCACGAAGTCACGGGCCCGATACCAGGCACGCTGCCAGTCCACGGGCCACGGCGGATTCCACCACGCATCCAACTGCACCAGCCGCGCCGCCTGCTCCGCGCTCAGCAGCGCGGCTCCGGCGCGCCGGTAAGCCAGCCACCGCCCCAGATCGAACCCCTCCCTGACCCCGGCGGTGGTGTGCGGAACGGCCAGATGCCCGAACCGCTCCACATGACGGCGGGCATGCTCCAGGCCCTCCTCGAACAACTGCGTACGCCACCGCGCCAGCCCCGCGCCGTGCCCGGCCCGCACCGCCAGCTCCGCCGCCTGCACCCCTGCCGCCCTGCCCGTGCCGGTGTCCGATGCGCCGACGAGAAGACGCAGGCCCGCTCCGGCCTCCACCGGCCGGTGCGGACCATGCACCCACCACACCCCCCGCCCCCGCAGCGGCGCCCCGCGCCGCCGGCGGACCATCGCCGACACCCACAGCGTCAACGGCCCTCCGGGACCGGCCTCTTCCACCTCGGCCAGCCAGGGCCGCCCCAACGGCACGCCCAGCGCGGCCGCGAACGGCCCCCCGCCCGCCCCATCGCGCAACAGCCCCGCCCCACCCCCGGCCCGTTCCTGCAGCCGCGGGTCGACCAGGGCCCGGGCCGCCGCGACGACCTCCGGGAAGATGACCGCGTCCCGCACCAGCAGCCGCCACTGCTCAAGACCCCAGCCCGCCACCTCTCCAGCCCGCCGGACGGTAGCCGCCCTCACCCGTTCAAGACGCGGCCCCCACACCGCCTCCCGGGCCCACAACTCCTCCCGCTCCCACCACCAGCACACCACCGCCCGCGCCAGCGCGAACACCTCCCGCGGCGCCGCACCGCCCTCCCGCGCGGCCCGCGCCACCCGAGCCCACCGACGCTGCGCCCGCCCCAACTCCCCAGCCACAGAGGCGACCTCGACCCACCGCAGGGGATGACCCCCACCCGGCTCCAGCAGCCACCGGCCATGGCGCACACACACCCGCCGCCACTGCGGCCCGTACACCCACACCCGCCCCCCGCCATCCCCGCGCCGGGCCGCACACAGCCCGCACCCGAACACCACCGGCCCCCACTCCAGCACTCCCGTACGCCACCGCACCCACCCCCGCCCATCCCTGTCCCTGCCGGCCAGCGCCGGCGGCCCGGCCGCCCACGACGGCAGCGCCCGCGCCAGATGCCCCGCCGGCACACGGCACCAGTGGGCCAACTGCTCCTGCGCCACCGTGTCGAGCAGCACCTCACCGTCCGCCCGTCCCCGGTCTTTGCGATGTATCTGGCTCGCCGACCGCCACCCTCCGGCCAGATCTGCCGCCTCCAGCCCGTACGCGGCCGCCACCCGATGGAGGAACGACCACGTCGTCTCGCCCACCACCGGCACCACACGCAGGACTGCCTCCACCGAACCCGCCTCCCGCTCGCCCCCGACCGGACGGTGCCCCGCAGCACGCACAGGGGCGCCGGCCCGCTGACACCGGTACCCGGCGAACGAGCGTCACCGGTGCCCGGTACCGCCCCGGTGCGCAGTGCTCGGTGAATGCTGCCTGGCCGAACCCCCGCAGGGCCTCGTGGATTACTGGTTATGACGTCGCTGCTGCCCGGCCCGCTTCCGCCCGCGGCGGCCCAGCAGGTGCCCACACCGCACCTGCAGAAGCTCTCTCGAAGCGGCCAGACAGATTTAATTACACTAAATTCCTAGATCGACGCAGAGATAGTTACGCTTAGGAGTAACTATCTCTGCCAAACTATGCAACTATCTCTGTATGGACCGTGCTGAACAGCTGGCTGCGCTCTCCGGGGCCGCGGCGGACCAGTGGGGCCTGGTCACCACCGCACAGGCCAAAGAGCTCGGCCTGAACGCCGTGCAGTTGCTGCGCCTGACCGAGGCCGGCCTGCTGGAGAACGTCAGCCGCGGCGTCTACCTCCTGACTGCCGGCGGCATGCCCCGCCACGTGGAGATCAAGGCGGCCTGGCTGCGCCTGCAGCCCAAGACGTTCGCCTGGGACCGTCCCGCAGGCCACCCGGACTCCGGCGTCATCTCCCACGCCTCGGCCTGCCAGCTCCACGAACTGGGCGACATCCCCGCCCCCGACGTGGAGATCACCGTGCCGCGCAGACGGACGACCACGGAACCGTTTGTCCGCCTGCGTACCGCCCTGCTGGACCGGGAAGAGATCACGGTTGTCGACGGCCTGCCCGTGACCACCACCTCCCGCACCATTACGGATCTGCTCCGGGCCAAGGCCGACGGCGGCCACATCGGTGGCGTCATCGCGGAAGCCCACCGCCGCGACCTGATCGACCTCGACGAGCTCGCCGACCGCCTGCAGCCCTACGCCAGCAAGTACGGCCTCAAAGCCACCGCCACCGGACACGCCCTGATTAACCACCTTGTCGAGCAGGCAGGCGAGCGCCTGCAGCGACAGGAAGTCGCGCGTGCCAGCAAGGAGGGCTTCGAGGCAGCTGTCCGCCTCCTGGCCGAACACCCCGACATGGCCCCCTACCTCGTCAGCCATCTGCGCGAAGAAGAGCGTGCGAAACAGGAAGAACAGCTGGCCTTCGTCGCGCACCTGTTCTCCCCTTCGCCGTCTCGCCTCTCCGCCACCCTGGCCAACTACCCGCACGCCGCGGAACTCACGGGTCTGGCCAAGACCATCTGGGAGATGAACCAAGCAGTCGCGCAGCCCGGCCTCAACAAGACGTTCCAGGAGATCAACCGCAAGCTGTCCCAGCCCAATCCGGCATTGACGGAGGCCATCCGCAAGCTCTCCCAGCCCAACCCGGCACTCATGCAGGCCATCCGCGACGTCAACCGCAGGCTCGCGCCCTCAGGGTTGTCCAAGACGCTCCAGGAGATCAACCGCAAGCTGTCCCAGCCGACCCCGACCCTTACTGAGAACCTGGGTAAGTTGACCCCACCCAACCCAGCCCTCAAGCAGGCCATCCGCAACGCCATTGTCCTGCCGTCGGTCACCCGCAAAGCACTGGAAAGCTCAGCCGATCCTGCCACGCACCAGCAGCCGACCCCGCCTCCTGCCTCAAAGAGAAGACAGAAGGCCGACGATCCTGACGCCAGCTCTTCAGACGGGCAGGAGAGCGACTGACCTGGTCTGAAGAGCAGAAGCGTGATCAACCTGGGCGTAGAGTCAGCAGACTTGAACCAGCACGCCAGGGGGGGGCGATCCATGGGCAAGACCTACGCGAGTCCGTCCGCATTTCGGGCGGCCTTGAAGCAGGCCGCGAAGAACATGTCCAAGCAGACCGGCATGAGTGTCTCCGACCTCATGAAGATCTTCTACTTCAACCGGCTCGCGGCCCGGGTCTTCACCAGGGAACCAGACGGCTGGCTCATCAAGGGCGGTCAGGCCCTGCTGGTCCGCTACCGCGGTGCCGCCCGCCTCAGCCAGGACATCGACCTGCAAAGCACCCACCCCGAGCGCAGCGCTGAGGAAGCACGGCAGCTGGTCATCGAGGCCGCCTCACTGGAGCTAGACGACTACCTGCGCTACACCCCGACCAGGTACGACAACCACAGTGACGAAGGCCGCGGCGGTGCCCAGCACTTCAAAGTTTTCCTCGGCACGACTTTGGTCGACACCGTCAAGGTCGACCTCGTCGTCGGCCGTACTCTCTCCGGCATTCCCGAGACCCGCACCCTGAAGTCCGCTGTCGACCTTGAGTGGCCCGTCGACTGGCCCGACGTCCGCCTGTACCCCGTCATCGACCACATCGCCGACAAGATCTGTGCCATGTACGAACGCCACGGCACAGACGGGGAGTCAGGTTCCAACCGCTACCGCGACCTGGCCGACCTGCTGCTGATCAGCCAGCAGGAAACCGTCCGCGGTCCGGCTGTCACCCAGGCCCTGCACCGCGAAGCCGAACGCCGACGCAAGAACGGCATCTCCCTCGTGCTTCCCGCTGCCTTCGAGGCGCCGGGCGCCGACTGGCCCGACGGCTACCCCCAGCAGGCCGCGCTCGTCGTCGGCCTACAGGGCTGTGGCACCTACGCCGAAGCAGCGCAAGCCGCCACCACATTCATCAACCCCATGCTCGACCAGACCGCCCAGGGAACCTGGGACCCGCACAATGCCGCCTGGGCATAGAGAGCAATAGTGCGCGGCAATACCGGCTCGTGGCAGGACAGGAAGTTCAGTAGTCGAGGTCGAGGTAGTCGATGTCGTTGAGGGTGACGTCGGTGAGTCCCATGGCGCGGTTTCCGCCGTCTTGGAAGTAGGTCTCTTTGAGTCCTTCGGCGATGATCTGGCGCATCTCCTGGTCGCTGGCACCGGTGTCGCGGGCGTTGAACAGGCGCTGTGCGTAGGCGGGGGGAAGGTGGACGGTCAGGCGGCGGAAGCGTGCGTCGTCGGTCGTCCCGACGGGTGCGGTGTACCCGAACCGGGCCCGTGTCTCCACCGTGATCCCACCAGTGGTGGCGGCCTGCTTCTGGCGGCGCTTGCGGACCTGGGGCTGCCACCGCTGCCGTACGGCCGCGTCGATCCGTTCGGCGATCGCCTTGGGCGGGTGCTTGCGTTCGCCCTTGCGGTAGCGC
>NZ_JBEXEA010000051.1:0-44903 GCF_040606035.1 Streptomyces sp. NPDC005483 | reverse complement strand
CGCGGGAGATCCGTGTCAGATCGGCAGCCAGGGACTGCAGCCACTCGACCACGGCGTAGTACCGGCGGGGCGCGCCCACCGGATCGGCGTGGAACTCGGGGTACACCGGATCGATCCGCGGTACGGGCGTGGGCGGGGTGTCCCCGCCGGGATCCAGGGCCGCGGAGACCAGCAGCATCCGGCCGGCCATGCGTTCGCCGAGCGCGGCCACCGCCCGGGCTGTCGCGGCGGGCAGCTCGGTGACGGGCGGAGCCAGGAGCCGTTCGGATCCCCACAGGGTGTGGTGCCCGGCGATGAGCGTCGCCTGCCAGTCGACCAACGCCGAGGAAGTCCGCCCGGCGCCCGTGAAGGGTGGGGGCTCGCTCTGGAACTGAGCGTAGGCCGATTCGGCGAGGACGACCGCGTGGTGCAGGGATCGCTGCCCGGGCGCGGCCGCCGGCACGACCGTGGCGGCGCCGCCCGCCACCGACGACGTCGTGGCCACCACGACCTCCGCGGCTGTGCGCAGGAGTTCGGCGGCCGCGCGGCGCATCTCGTCATGGGCGCCCCGCGGCCACGCGAGCAGCCCGAACACGGCGCCGATCGTGCTGCCGATCAGCACGTCGAGCATGCGCACCTCCGCCAGCTGCCAGGTGGACGGCGCCAGCTGCGCGAACACCAGGGCCACCAGCACGGTGAACATTCCCTGGGACCACCCGACACCTCGCACCGGCCCGACGGTGAAGGCGAGCAGCATCCACAGGGGCAGCAGCACGGCGTAGACGTTGGTGTGGGTGCCCACCAGGGTCAGTGTCCCGGCGGTCAGCAGCGCCCCGGCCAGCGTGCCGGTGAGCGCGAGCCGGACGGTGTGACGGGTTGCCTCCAGGGTGGTCCTGGTGAGACTGAGCGTGGCGAGCATGGCCCAGAAGCCGTGCGGCAGGGTGTCGATTCCCGCGACGAGCCGCGCCGCTGTGAGGGCCAGCGCGATCCGCACCGCGTTCTGGAAGAACACCGACCGGCGCCCCGCATGCCCGCGCAGCCTGTGCCACCACAGCACCGGGGCCGGGACCGTGGAGTACCAGAAGCGCTCCGGCGCCACCTCCGCCTCGGCATGCCGTCCGCGTACGGCGCGGTCGGCCGCCGCCCCCATGGCCAGCGCGGCATCCGCGATCTCCAGCACGGCCGCGTGCCTGCGCAGCACCGCGGGCGTGAATCCGGACGGGGGCGCGGCCCCCGGGCCGGACGCCCCCGCGGACAGGGCGGACAGCGCGGCGCGTGCCGAGGACAGCTCACCGTACGGCCCCAGCACCGTGGTCCCTGCGCGCAGACACTGCGCCGTCGCCGTCGCGAGGTCCGCAGCCGCACGCAGTACGGCTACCACCTCGCGCTCCGGCACCCGAGACAGGGCGGTCAGCCATGCCAGGCGATTCAGGAGCGTACGGACGGCAAGGCCGGTGTGGGCAAGGGCCCGCACCCGCACACCGGGACCGGCCGGACGCTCCGCCTCGGGCACCATCAGCGACCGCAGCCCCCGGCCGACCCCTTCCGCCACGCTGCGGTCCGAGTCCTTTAGTTCGTACGGCGGCACGGCCAGGGCTCGGGCACAGTGTGCCGCCGTCCGTGCGGCACGAGCCGCCCGCTCCCGGTACGGCGTCGGGGAGGGCTCGGCGAAGATCAGCGCCTCGGTGGCGATCAGCAGCACCAGCCCGGTCGTCGTGCCGAGCAGCCGCTCGTCGAGCGAGCCGGGATCGTAGGGCGGGAACGACGGCAGGATGTACAGCAGCTGGAGCCCCGGTGCCGCGCCCGCCGGGCGCGGTCCGCTCACGGCGGAGAAGGCCAGCGCGAAGCCGACCGCCAGCATCCCGGCGACGGCGCTCCAGGTCCGCACCGAAAGATAGGTGCCGACGACCACCAGGACCCAGCACACCGGAAGCACCCGCACCATGATCGCCGCGCGCTGGCGCCCGGTTCCCGGGATCCGCGAGAGTCCGCCCAGAGCCACCCCGCCGAACAGCGCATACGTGGCCGCGACGGGACTGTCGAACCCGTAGCGGAAGAGGTAGAAGCCGATCACAGCGGCCAGGGCAACGCGCACGGCCCGGCGGCCGGAAGCGACGTAGGCCACCGGAAACAACCCAGCTGGGACACCCCTCACCCCTCCAGGATCACCCCGACGCCTGGGGCGCGCGTCCTGGGCGGCGACACCGACCGCTTCACTCAACTCCTGGGCAACACCCACCGCGAACCCGGCAAAAGTTCAGCACTCCTGCACACGGCCCGCCCCCCACGTGCAGACCGTGATCGCACCGTCCTTGTGGGAGTCAGTAAGCCGCGCGCTGCCTTCCAGTGGCCTTTTCAGCCGAGGTGTAGGACGGTCAGGGCCGTGGTCCAGTCGGTGACGATGGCCTGCTGCGCGGCCGCGAGCGTGACCTGGCCCTTGCAGACCGCGGTGTGCAGTTTCGTCTCCACCGGGTCCTTCCGGTTGTTCACCCCGGCACCCTTCTTGTGGCCGGGGTCGGCCGGCTCCACCCACAGGTTGCGCGGATCGTTCGGGTCGCCGCCGAGCTGCAGGCTGATCAGGTGGTCGTACTCCACATCGCCCATGCGGCCGGTGTATCCGTAGGAGGCGGCGTTGAGCCTCTTCTCTTTGCCGGTCACATACGCGGAGGGGCGTATGCCGGAGGTGTAACCGCCCTTGCGGCATATCGTCGACTTCAGGTTCGCCTGAGTCACCGCCGGAGAGATGGCACCCGGTGTGCAGGTGGGGTCCTCAAGGGGCTCGCCATGTTCGGAGCGGTAGTGGCACGAGCCGGCGGCAGGCTGCTGCTGCACGGTGTAATGCTTCTGCGGGCCCGCCCCCACCACGATCGCCCGCCCTGAACCAGCAGACGCACCAGGCGCGGGGTTCTGGGTCCCGGACGGTGTCGGTGTGCCGAGTTGAACGGACGAACAACCCGTCATCAGCAGGCACACGAGCAGGACGGGCGGTACAGCACGGCGGACAGGAGGCATGACGATCCTTCACAGGCAGGCGACGGCTGAGCAGATGCTCCCCCATCACCACCAGGGCCTCTTCGCCGGGGTACTGCGTACAGGTACACGACCGCCCTCGCAGCCCTCGGTTACCTTGACGAAGGCGCCGCACCCTCACACAAGACGAGCACCGGAGCCTTTTGGGCCTGAGCCGCGGTGGAGTTCCTCCGCCACACCGGCGTCCGCATCGAGGAATTGCTCGAGACCAGCCATCACAGCATCACGCAATACAGGCCCCCTAGAACCGGAGAGACCGTCCCGCTGCTACAGATCGCGCCGCCGAAGACTGGCGAGGAGCGCGTGCTGCTCGTCAGCCCCGAGTTCGCCGACATCCTGAGCATGATCGTCTGGCGGGTACGTGACAGGTCGGCGCAATTCTCCTGGTCGCCTCGTTCGACGACCTGGAGAGACTCTCGCTCGGGCACGTCCCGCCACGGTGCACCGGCGCGGGTGCGCCGGCGTATGCCGTCCAGCAATGCCGCTTGGTGTGGACCGGCGGCCGTCCGGACTTCTTCCCTGCGGGCAGCAGGGGTTCCAGCTTCGCCCACTGCGCATTCGTCAGATCGTGCCCCTCCATGAAGTGGATCTTGAAACATCAAGATCCACTCCTCAACGCCCTAGAGCCAACGGGCAGCGGCCTCGTAGGTGGTGGCTGGAGTGCTGTTGAAGGCGATGGCCGCGTCGGGTGCGTGCCGCCGCACCAGGTTGACCACCTGCTCCAGGAGTTCGGCCTGATCGTCCGAGTGCCAGAGCCCACCACCGATGGTGACGCACTCCCAAGGACGGGCCCGCAGCGCGCTCTCGACGACCGCTTGCACGTCGTCACTTCCGTCCAGGCCGATCAGGCAGGTCTCCACACCCACACCGTGTTCGGCGAACTTGGCCAGTCCCGCCTCGATCGCCTTGGCGACGGGTTCGGGATCCCACGGCCCCGGCACCCGGTAGGGATCGAGCCCGATGACGAGGACGCGGGGTTCAGCCGTGGTGTCCATGTGCGGACGATACTCGCTCAGCTCAGCCAGGCCGGCCGCGGCGACGTGAGTCCGGCCTTGTTCGACTTGGGCCGCCTGTCCCGCCCTGCGCTTTCCAGGGCGGGACCCTGAACTGTTCTCCTCCGTGTCAGGCCGGCTGCCAGGAGAGGATCGCCCGGTACGACGACTCGATGCCGCCCGCCGCAATGATGCTCGACGGAACCTGGGCCGCCCCGGTGATGGCGTGATTGTCCTTGATCAGAACCTTCTTGTTGTCGTAGTCGGACGGACCGTTCGGCCAGTAGTTGCCCTCAATGTCCGTGGGGTCGTACGTTCCGTCGCCCGCCGTGTAGTTCACGTGCTTGCTGCCCCACGGCGAGACGTTGATGTTCCACACCGCGTTACCGAGGATCGAGACGTACGTGGCGCCGTTGTCCGTGTACAGGACGTGGCCGCCCGAGGTGTTGAGCTGGTCATGGACGACGTTGCCGACGACCTTCTCACCGTTCGTCATCGAGGTGCCGGTGATCCCGTTCGTATAGACGGCACCCCCGTCACCGAGCAGCGACATGTGGTCGTAGATCAGGTTGTACGAGATCGTGTTGCCGTTCGAGTAGTTGGGCTGTGCGGGCAGGCTCACCTTGTCGGGCCAGCCGCCCCAGCCGATGGAGATGGCCGTGTAGGGCACGTGATCGATCTGGTTGTGGGTGATGGTCGATGTCTCGATGTATCCGGCGTCGATGGCGACCCCGCCGTGGTATTCGGCGGCGGTGTCGTAGAAGTGGCTGTCTTTGACGGTGATCCCGCTGGTGTGCTGTGCCGAACTGCCGGGCTGGGGGATGTCCACGCCGCCCAGGTCGAGACCGTTGCCGGAGATGTCGGTGAACACGCAGGCGGTGACGGTGGCGTTCTGCGAGCCGTTGCCGAGATCCAGTCCGGCCGCGCCGAGATGGACGAAGTAGTCGTGGTCGAAGTGGATGCTCTTGTCGTAGGTGAACCGCACCGCGCCGGGCATCTTCGTCCAGTTGCCGTACGGGCAGGTGCCGCCTGACACGAACGTGCACAGTCCCTGGGTGGCATAGCCCGTGGTACCGGTGACCTGGTATGTCGCCTGGATCTCGGAGAAGCCCGTGCCGGTGTTGGAGGTCGTGTAGTTCGCGTAGCTGAACTGGATGCCCTGGAAGCCGATGTGGCTGGGTTCGTCCGAGGCCTTTCCGGAGCTCGCCACCAGAGTGTCCAGCGAGGGCGCCTCGACGTCCGCGGTGGTCAGGTTCTCCCCGGAGCGCGGGATGTAGTAGAACCTGTGCTCGGTCTTGTCGAGATAGAACTCACCCGGCTTGTCGAGGAGTTCGTAGGCGTTCTCCACCGCCGTCGGTGCCTCGGTGATCGACTTGCGGCCGACCAGGTTGTAGGTGCGGCCCGAGTCGTCCGTCCGCATGACGCGCTGGGTGGAGTTGTTCCAGCAGGGCTGGGCCATGGTGATGGCGGTGCTGGTGACCGAGGCGACCGGACAACGCGGCTCGGTCCACAGTCCGAGCCCGCCGCGGTAGACGAACTCGATGGCCGACCGGTTGCGCCAGCCGGCCATCGGGTCGCCGGACACCGTGGTGTATCCGGTCGCCGTCTGCGTCACCGACACCGGCAGCGAACCCGTGGCACGCTGGGCGCGTAGGCCGTTCACGTACAGCTGGCGGGTGTCCAGGCTGCTGGGGGCCGGGGCGGACCAGATGCTGCTGTCGGTGCTGGTCCGCGTCCAGCCGGTGACCTGGACGCCGCCGCTGATGACCGGGGTCTGTCCGGATGCCGCCTTCCACCAGACGGTGCCGGCCGTGCCGCCACCCGAGTCCGCGGAGCTGAAAGTGAGCGTCTTGGCGAGCCTGTAGACACCTCCGGCCAAGGTCACGGTGATCGGACCGGACGTCGACTTGTCGATCGAACGGACTGCGGTCTGCGCCTTGGTGAGCGTGCGGAAGGGGGCGTCGGCGCTGGTGCCCGGGTTGCTGTCATTGCCGCTGGGCGAGACGAAGTAGCTGACCGCGGTCGCGGCGTGCGCGGGTGAAGCGAGCGCCCCGAAGGGCAGGAGTGCGCAGAAGAAGGCCGCGAGGACTCGATAAGACCCGATGAATAAGAAGAGTGGTCTGGCGGGTCTCGCGGCTGGCATCTGTTCCCTTGTCAAAAACATGCAGGAAAGGTAGGGGCAGTGCGGTGAGAGGTCAATGACTGCGGCGTAGATACATCGGATCAATGCCGGGTCCGTTCCGACCAGAGGCGCGCGGCCGCGTGCGGAACCAGGCCCCGTCGGGGCTGTTGAAGAACGCACGTAGAGGTCGTCTCCTCGCGCACCACCCAGATGGTGGTGGGCGTGCGCAGCCGCCGTCGGCCCGCTGGGGCTGGATGTGCAGTGCGCCGGTCTACTCGATCGCGTTGAGCTGGTCGCTGGTCCAGTGCGTCATCGCGATGTCTCCTTTTGCGCGCGATTGTCCTTGGGGCCTACCGGTAGTTCATCAACCGCGGCGGCCGGTGGATCGGGCCGGTGATCCGGGTCAGGGGCCGGCCCGTGCCCTGGTTGGCCTGAGCGATGATCTCCGCGATGATCGAGACGGCCGTCTCCTCGGGCGTGCGGGCTCCGAGGTCGAGGCCGACCGGGGAACGCAGCCGCGCCAACTCGTCGGCTGTGACGCCCTCCTCGCGCAGGAGGCGCAGGCGCTCGTCGTGGGTGCGGCGGGAGCCCATCGCCCCTACGTAGGCGACGGGCATGCCGAGGGCAAGCCGCAGCAGGGGGATGTCGAACTTGGCGTCGTGGGTGAGGACGCATACGGCGGTGCGCTCGTCCACCTCGGTGCGTTCCAGGTAGCGGTGGGGCCAGTCGACCACTACCTCGTCGGCGTGGGGGAAGCGTGCGGGCGTGGCGAAGACGGGGCGGGCGTCGCAGACGGTGACCCGGTAGCCGAGGAAGCGGCCGGCCTGACTGAGGGCGGCGGCGAAGTCGACCGCGCCGAAGACCAGTAGGCGCGGCCGGGACGCGTGCACGTGGACGAGGACGGACAGCCGTTCGGGGCATTCGTCCCCTGTCCCGCCGATGTCGACGCGGGCGGTGCGGCCGGCCCGCAGCTGGGCCCTGGCCTGGTCGGCCACCACCCGGTCTGCCGGGCCGCCGTCCACGCGCCCGTGGGCGGCGTGGTCACCGCCGTGCACGCTCAGCGTGGAGCCGAGGAGGTGCTCCGGGCCGTCCACGACCTGTGCGACGGCGACCGGTCGCCCGTGAGTGATCTCGGAGAGGGCCGTGGACAGGTGCGGCTGGGCTGCGGGATCGACGCGCTGGACGAGGACGTCGAGTTCGCCGCCGCAGGTCAGGCCGACCGCGAAGGCGTCGTCGTCGGAGTAGCCGAACCAGGTCCGCTGCGGTGCGCCCCGGTCGCGGAGCACCTGTTGGCACAGTTCGTAGACCGCGCCCTCGACGCAGCCGCCGGAGATGCTGCCGATCGCGGTGCCGTCCTCGTCGACTGCGACCGAAGTACCGGCCGGCAGGGGTGCGCTGCCGGTGACGTCGACGACGGTGGCCAGGGCGAAGGGGCGTGCCTCGCGGCACCAGCGGTGCAGTGTGTCCGCGATGTTGAGCATGGCAGTTCTCCACGGCAGGACCAGATCGGAAGGTGAGCGGGCCGCCGCCACGACGCCGGGGAAAACGTCACGCGGCGGCGGCCCTCGGAAGTCCGGCAGCCGAACGGGGAGCAGGCTGCCGGACGAGTGGTGTGCACTTCGCCGGCCCGAAGCGCACAGGTCAGAGCAACGCCTCGGCGGTGATGGGCAGTTCGCGGATGCGGCGGCCGGTGGCGTTGAAGACCGCATTGCCGATCGCGGCCGCCACACCCACCTGGACGACCTCGCCGAGCCCCTTGACGCCGAGCGCGTTGCCGTCGTTGTCCTCGCCGTCCAGGTAGATCGCCCTGACGTCGGGGACGTCGGCGTTGACGGGGACGAGGTAGTCGGCGAGGTTGGCGTTGACGATGCGGCCGTCGCGGTGGTCGGTGGCGGTGTGCTCCAGCAGGGCCGTGCCGATGCCGCCCACGATGCCGCCGATCGCCTGGCTGTCGGCGAGCTTGGGGCTGATGATGCGGCCCGCGTCGTACACGCCGAGCATGCGCCTGACCCGTACGAGGCCCAGGGCCGCGTCGACGGCGACCTCGGCGAAGGTGGCGTTGTAGGCGTGGTAGGAGTGCCGCTCCGGGCTGGGCGGCCCGGTGTAGGAGCCGCCCGCTTCGAGGTGGGTGCGGTTGTTGCGGGCCAGTAGCGTCCGGTACGTCTCGCCGCGGGTCGGGTTGCCCTGTACGTGCAGTCGGCCGCCGCGTACGACCACGTCGTCCGCCTTCACCCCGTACAGCGGTGACTCGCGGTCGTCGACGGCCAGCTTGATCGCCTGCTGCCGCACCTGGGTGCAGGCGTCGTGGACGGCGGTGCCGACGCTGGCCATGGTCGACGAGCCGCCGTGCGGCGAGGTCGGAGGGTAGCGGGAGTCGCCGAGCCGGAAGGTGACCGTACGCATGGTCAGCCCGAGCGCGTCGGCGGCCACCTGGGTCTGGGAGGTGTAGGTGCCAGGCCCCATGTCACTGGTGGCCGCCTCGACCACAGCGGTGCCGTCGGCATCGAGACGGGCCCGGGCCTGCCCGGGGTAACGCCCGGGATCGTAGACACCGGCGGCCATCCCCAGGCCGATCAGCCAGTCGCCCTCGCGCCTCGAACGTGGCCGGGCGGAGCGGCGCTGCCAGCCGAACTCACGGGCGCCGACCGTGTAGCACTCGCGCAGCCGACGGGTCGAGAACGGCAGGTTGCTCGACTCGTCCTCGTTCGGTTCGTTGCGTCGGCGCAGCTCGATCGGGTCGACGCCCAGCTTGTGAGCGAGTTCGTCCATGGCCGACTCGATCACGAACGACGCCGAGGCGAAACCGGGGCCACGCATCCAGATCGGGGTGTTCACGTCCAGGGGGGCCGTCCGGTACGCCTGGCTGACGTTCGGCATGCTGTAGAGCATCTGCCCCGCGCCCATGACGGCCTCGGTGAACGTCTCGTACGAGGAGGTCTCGGCGTCGATGTCGTGGATCGCGGCGGTCAGCCGGCCGCGCCGGTCGCTGCCGAGGCGCAGCCGGTACTCGTACGACGGCCGGAAGCCGGTGCCGAAGTACATCTGTTTGCGGCTCAGCACCAGCTTGACCGGACGCTTCGTCTCCCGCGCGGCCAGGGCGGCGACGACGCTGTGCGGCCAGCAGCGCAGTCCGCTGCCGAAGCCACCGCCGACGAACGGGTTGATGACGCGCACCGACTCCGCGGGCAGGCCGAACACGGCCGCGAGCTCGTCATGCGTGCCCATCACCCACTGCGTCTTGTCCCACACGGTCAGCTTGTCGCCGTCCCAGCGGGCGATGGTGGCGTGCGGCTCCATCGGATTGTGGTGATTGCGCGCCAGCTGGTACGTCAGATCCAGCCGTACGGGAGCGTCGCGCAGGCCCGCTTCCGCATCGCCGCGCGCGTAGTTCGTCGGCTTGTCCCGCTCCGCATCGTGCAGGTCGGTCGAGGGCTGTTCGGCGTCGTACTCGACCTTCACCAGGCTCGCGCCGTGCTGGGCGGCCTCGAGGGTGGTGGCGACCACGACGGCGACCGGCTGGCCGTGGAAGAGCACCCGGTCGTCCTGGAAGACCCGTTGCCGTCGGCCCGGCGGGTTGTTCGACCCGGCGTTGTCGCGGTACGGCAGCTTCGGTGCGTTGCCGTGGTGGATCACCTGGAGCACGCCCGGGTGGGCTTCGGCGGCGCCGGTGTCGATGCCGGTGATACGCCCGCGGCCGATGCTCGCGTCCACGATGACGGCGTGCACCGCCCCGTCGACATCGAACTCGGCGGCGTACTGCGCCTTGCCCGTGACCTTCAGTCGGCCGTCCACCCGGGACAGCGGCGCACCCACGGCTGCCTGCGGCTGGGGGCTCACTTGGTACCTCCTACGATGCGCAGCTGGCGTTCGACGGTCCGCTTGAGCAACTCGACCTTGAAGCGGTTGTGTTGCAGGGGACGGGCGCCTTCTGCCGCCTTGGCGGCAGCGGCCGTCCACAACGAGGCCGAGGGGCGCTCGCCGACGAGGTGCTGCTCGACGGCGGGCAGCTTCCACGGCACGGTGCCCACCCCTCCGGCGGCCACTCGCGCCTCGCGGATCACTCCGCCGCGCACATGCAGGGCGACGGCCGCCGAGGTCAGGGCGAACTCGTAGGACTGCCGGTCACGCACCTTCAGGTATCCCGACTTCAGCGGACGCGGCACCGCGGGGATCTCCACTGCGGTGATCAACTCGCCTTTTCTGAGGGCCTGTTCACGATTCGGAGTGCTGCCCGGTCGCAGCAGGAAGTCAGCGAAGGCGACCTGGCGCTCCCCGTCCGGGCCCAGCAGGCGCACCTGCGCCTCAAGCGCCGTGAACGCCACGGCGACGTCGGAGGGGTGGGTCGCCACGCAGGCGTCGGAGGTGCCCAGGATGGCGTGGGTGCGGTTGACGCCCTCCAGCGCCGCGCAGCCGGAACCGGGCTCGCGCTTGTTGCAGTCGGCGGTCACGTCCCGGAAGTAGGTGCAGCGGGTGCGCTGCATGATGTTGCCGCCGATGGTCGCCATGTTCCGCAGCTGGGCCGACGCGCTCAGCTCCAACGACTCGGAGACGACCGGGAACAGGGTGCGCACCTTGCGGTGGGCGGCGGCCTCGGACATGGTCACCAGGGCACCGATGCGCAGCCCGCCGCGCTCGGTGACGGTGATCTCGTCCAGTGGCAGACCGCTGATGTCGACCAACACCTCGGGGCGCTCGACGGTCTCCCGCATCAGGTCGACCAGCGTGGTGCCGCCGGCGATGTAACGACCGCCGCGACGACCGGCGTTGAGGGCTTCCGTCGTGTCGGACACGGGCGTGTAGGTGAAGGGATGCATGACGGCCGCTCCTTACTTCCGGGCGGCGGTCTGCTCGACCGCGCGCACGATTTTCACGTAACAGCCGCAGCGGCAGATGTTGCCGCTCATCCACTCCCGGATCTCCTCCGGAGAGCCGGTGTGGCCTTCCTGGATGCAGCCGACACCGGAGACGATCTGGCCGGGTGTGCAGTAGCCGCACTGGAAGGCGTCCTCGTCGATGAACGCCTGCTGCAACGGGTGGAGTCGGTCGCCCTCGGCCAGGCCCTCGATCGTGGTGACCTCGGCCCCCTCCAGGCGAACGGCCAGCGTCAGACAGGCATTGACCCGCCGGCCGTCGACCAGCACGGTGCAGGCGCCGCAGGCCCCGGCGTTGCAGCCCTTCTTGGAGCCGGTGAGGCCGAGATGCTCGCGCAACAGGTCCAGCAGCGACGTGCGGTTGTCGACCGTCACGGTCCGGCGGGTGCCGTTGACCGTCAGGGACACGTGGCTGGAGGGCGGCGCCTCGGCGGCGGCCACCTCCTCCGGAGCCGCGAGGAGTGATCCTCCGATCACCCCGCTCGCGACGACCGCACCACCGACCGCCGTACTGGTGGCGATGAAGGTGCGCCGAGTGGGCGCCGGGGCGGACTCGCCGGCTCCGGTGGGGGGTGGAACGGCGGACTCGGGGAGTTCAGTGGACATACGTACGCCTTCGTATCGCGGACGGATCGGCTGTACACACCAGCGGGACGGGAGAACGGAGCGTCGTCACCGCGGGGAACCGGGCCACCGCGCGTCTTGGCGGCGGCTGGTCGCATGGGGAGTCTTGCACCACCGGCACCGCTCGTGGCAGGGAGACTTTCCTCCCCCTTTACGCTCCGTCAGGAGCGCATGGCCAACCTCATCGGGGGCACTTTCGCGCGGGGAGGGGCAGGACAGCGCCGCGCTCCCTGCCTGGCCGGCGCACCCACAACGGCCCTCCTCCGGGGCCCTTGACGTCTTGAGTGAGCCCGGGTTGCGTGATGGGGGGCTACTGGTTGCGGGTGCGGGGGCCGGTGTACTGCTGGTCGGTGACCGGCTCGGCCCAGGTGGTCTCGGGGGTGCCGTCGTCTGTGCCCTCCCACATGGCGATGTGCTCCATGAACCGGTCGGGGGCGGCGCCGTGCCAGTGTTCCTCGTTCGGCGGACAGGTGACGGTCTCGCCGGGGTGGGCCTCGAGGATCGTGCCGTCGCGGGTGCCGATCAGGGCGATGCCGGAAACGACGTGCAGGGTCTGGCCCACGGCGTGGGAGTGCCAGTTGGTGTGGGCGCCCGGTGAGAAGCGGACCAGGTTGGCGCGCATCCGGGACGGCTCTTGGCCCGCCACGATGACGTCCCACCACACGTCGCCGGTGAACCAGTCCGCCGGGGCCTTGCTGCTGGGCTGCTGCTTGATGAATTCCATGATCTCTCTCAGCCCTCTTTCGTGGGTGGGGTCTAGCGGGCGACGTAGCCGCCGTCGACGGGGAGGGCGACGCCGACGACGAAGCCGGCTCCGGGGCTGCACAGCCACAGGACCGCCTGGGCGATCTCCTCGGCGGTGCCGAGCCGGTTGATGGGCTGGTTGGCCTCGGCCTCGGCGCGGTCGAGTTCCCCCTTGGCGATCATGTCGCTGACCATGGGGGTGTCGATGGTGCCGGGGCAGATCGCGTTGATGCGGATGCCGCGGGGTGCGTATTCGAGTGCCGCGCTGCTCGTCAGGCCGATCACGCCGTGCTTGGAGGCGTGGTAGGAGGCGCGGCCGGGGAGACCGACGAGGCCGCCCAGGGAGGAGCAGTTGACGATGGCTCCGCTGCCCTGCGCGCGCATGTGCCGCAGTTCGTGCTTCATGCAGGCCCACACGCCGCGGAGGTTGATGGCGTTGACGCGGTCGAACCGTTCGGCGGATTCCTCGGCGGCGTCGCTGGGCGGGATCTGGATGCCTGCGTTGTTGTAGGCCATGTCGAGGCGGCCGAAGCTCTCCACGGTGCGGTCAACGGCAGCGGCGACCTGGTCCTCGTCGCTGACGTCGCAGGTGAGGGCGAGGACCTGGCGGCCGGCGTCGGAGAGCTCCTTCTCGGCTGCGTTCAGCGCCGCTTCGTCGACGTCGGTGAGGGCGACGGCGGCACCCGAGGCGGCGAACGCGCGGGCGGTCGCCAGCCCCATGCCGGCGCCAGCACCGGTGACGAAAGCGACCTGGCCGGTGAAGTCGTAGCTGGGATTCATGCCGGACTTTCCTTTCGAGCGCTGAGGGTGTGGCAGTGCGAGTGGCACTGGGGCTGTTTTGATGAGCTGCGGCGGCACGGCTGGTGAGCCGCCGTCAGACGGTCTGGCCGCCGTCGACGACCAGGGCGTGGCCGGTGGCGAAGGAAGCGGCGTCCGAGCAGAGCCAGAGCACGGCGGCCGCGATCTCTTCCGGGGTGCCGAGGCGTCCGATCGGCTCGTCCGCGATCAGGACGTCGCGTCCTCCGGGGGTGCTTTCGGCGAAGCGCTGGATCATCGCGGTGTCGATGATGCCGGGGCAGACGGCGTTGACGCGGACGTTGGACGCCGCGTAGTCCAGGGCGGTCGAGCGGGTCAGGCCGATGACGCCGTGCTTGGCGGCGGCGTAGGCGGCCTGTCCCTTGAAGCCCTTGACGCCGGCGCCGGACGAGGCGTTGACGATCGCGCCGCCCCCCTGCCGGAGCATCAGGGGGATCTGGTGCCTCATGCACAGAAACATGCCGGTGAGGCTGACGCCGATGACGCGGTCCCACTCGTCTTTGGGGATGTCCGCGGCCGGCTTGACCGGCTGCTCGACGCCGGCGTTGTTGAAGGCGGCGTCCAGGCATCCGAACGCCTGCACGGTGTCGTCGAGCGCGGACTTCACGTCGTCTTCGCTGGTGACGTCGCAGGTGAGAGCCAGAGCTTGCCCGCCCGCCTCCTCGATAAGCCGTGCTGTCTCCCGCAGCCCTTCCAGAGACAGGTCCGCCAGGGCGACCCGGGCGCCTGCGCGGGCGAAGGCGACGGCGGTGGCGCGGCCGATGCCGGAGCCGGCTCCAGTCACGAAGGCCACCTTGCCGGTGAAGGCTGCGGTGCCAACGGTCATTGGCCAAGTCCTCTCGCTTGCTGGTACGTCGTGGGGTTCGTATCGGCAGTACGCGGATCCGGGCTTGCGTCAGTGCTGTGACGGCACCTGCGCGGGTTCGTCGCGTCGCGTGTGAGTGTGAGCGCTGCTCCGGGCCACGATCCGGCCCTTGTTGGCGGTGCCGTGGACGGCGAGGGCGATCAGCGGGAGGAGGGTGAGGGCCGCGATGGCGGTGCCGACCAGGGCCGGTCCGGTCAGGCCGAGGGAGGAGTCCAAGGCCGTACCGGCGATCGCCGATCCGGCGGCGATGCCGGTGTTGAAGGCGGAGGTCGTCAGCGCCGAGGTGAGGGTGGGGGCGTCGCCGGCGAAGCGCATGGCGAGAGCGGTCACGACGGGGTTAACGGTGAAGCCGGTCAGGCCCATGAGGAAAACCAGAGTCGTGGCTGTGACGGGGTTGCCGGACAGCGGGATCATCAGGAGCAGCACCAGAGCGGTGGCCGCGGCGGCCGTGATGGTCGTGGCCATCGGGCGTCGGTCACCCAGGCGGCCTCCGGTGGTCGTGCCGCCCAGGGCGCCGACGCCGAACGCGATCAGGACGAGTGGTACGGCGCCTGCCGGGATGCCGGCGCGGTCGGTCAGCAGCGGCGTGACGTAGGTGTACGTCGCCAGGACGCCGCCCATGATCAGCATCGCGGCGCCGAGCGCCAGCCACAGCCGACCCTGCCGCAGAGCCCTGACCTCGGCGCGGAGGGACACCTCGGCTCGCTGCTCCTGGGCCGGGATGAAGCGGCCGATGAAGGCTGCGGCGAGGCCGGAGAGGACGGCCAGGGCCCAGAAGGGGCCGCGCCAGCCGGTGAACTGGCCGGCGAAGGAGCCGAGCGGCACGCCGATGACGTTGGCCAGGGTCAGGCCGCCGATCATGACGCCCGTGGCGCGGGTGGCGTTGTGCGGGCCTGCGGCGGTGGTGGCGACGACGAAGCCGACGGACCAGAACGCTCCTGTGGCCAGGGCCGTGACAACGCGGGCGGCGAGGACGACCGTGAAGGACGTACTGAGGGCGGCGACGAGATGTCCGAGGCAGAACACGGACAGGGCCAGGATCAGCGTCAGGCGCTGAGGAAGGCGCAGGGTCGCCATGGCCATGGTCGGCGCACCGACGATCATGCCGATGGCGAAGGCGGTGATCAGCAGGCCGGCATGGGAGACGCTGACGCCGAGGTCACCGGCCAGCTCCGGCAGCAGGCCGGCGACGACGAACTCGGTGGTCCCCATCAGGAAGGTGCCTGCGGCGAGCACCCAGACGACGAAGGGAAGTTTGCCGGGGGTCGTCCCGGACGCGGAAGGCATACGTGGTCTTTCCTTGCGTGGAAATCGGGGGGATCAGGGTGGCGGCTGAAGCCGTCGCGGCGGACAGTGGACGGCGCGGCCACGCCTTCGACGGTTCCATGCAGCGAGCCGGACGAAAAGGGGAGGATCTCCTCCCCCCTTCGTGCACGGGCGAGCGGCGGGGCGGGTCAGGGCGCGGCTTCGATGGTGATCTCGTCAGCGGTGGCGAGCCGCTCGGCGCCGCCGTCGGCCATGTGTCCGAGGATGACCAGACCGGTCGCGTAGGGGGCGTCGCGGTAGTAGGTGGCGAGCTGGTTCCAGGGGGCGTAGTACGCCAGGTCGCCGACCTCGGGGTCGGCGCCTTCCGGGGCGCCGGAGGTGGACAGCTTCCGGGGCAGATCGGCGATCTTCTCGGCCTGGTGGAAGTCGCGCAGGGAGAGGGTCAGGGGGAGCTGTGCGGCGAAGTCGCGGGCGGTGGGGCTGTCGTTCAGGGTGGCGGCGATGTGGTGGCCGTCGAGGATGAGCCGGATGTTCATCGCGGTGGTCCTGCCGGTCGGTGTGGTGGCTGCCAGGCCCGTCGAAGCCCGCGGCGACGCGGACTCGGAGGCGGAGGAGGACGGGGAATCGTCGGTGCAGGCGGTCATGACCAGGAGCAGGGCGGCGGCCGGGAACACGCGGGTGAGAGCGCGGAAGGGGGCGGGATTCACGGGATCGTCCTGTGGCTAGTCGGGCAGAGGCTCGGAGTAGTGGCGAAAGCCGTCCCGCTTGGTGTGGATGTCGTACAGACGCTGGGCCAGGACATCGGGGCTGCTGTGCTCGGCGTCGGGCCGGATGGCTCCGGGGATGATCAGCTGGGCGGCGTGGATGTTCTCCACGGCCAGCGCGTCGTGGAGCATGCGGGCGTAGGCGCTCTCGGCAGCGAAGGCGATCGAGGTGCCGGCGACCTTCGGGTTGGGACGTACGGCGCTGGAGCCGTTCACGAACAGCAGGGTGCCGCGGCCGAGTTCGCGCATGCCGGGCAGCACGGCGTTCACCGCCGTGACGGGGCCCTTGACGGAGAAGGCGAGCGGGGCGTCGAGGTCGTCGGCGCTGGTGTCGAGGACCGGCTTCATGAAGTGGGCCTGGGGCACGGGGCTGTACTGGAGGATCTCGACGGGCCCCAGATCGGCCGCAGCTGCGTACAGGGCCGCGGTCAGGGACTCGATGTCGAGGACGTCGGCCGTGTAGCCGCGCGCCCGGATGCCGTCACGGGCGAGGTCGGCCGTCAGGCCGTCCAGCTTCTCCGCGTCGCGGGCGATGAGGGCGACGGAATGGCCGGCGGCTCCGAAGCGGCGGGCGGTGGACAGCCCGAGACCGGGGCCGGCGCCGATAAGGGCGAAGGTCGTCATGGTCAGTCCTTGTGTGAGCCGAGGTGGTTGCTGGTCGTGTGACCGCACCGCGTCGGTGCGGACCCGGGTGCGGGCGCGCCTGCGCTCAGGGCTTGAGCAGGGCCTTGACGGCGCGGCGTTCGTCCATCGCCCGGTAACCCTCGGCGACCTGGTCCAGGGACAGGGTGAGGTCGAAGACCTTGCCCGGGTCGATGCGGCCGGTCAGCACGCGGTCGATCAGGTCGGGCAGGTAGCGGCGCACGGGGGCGGGACCGCCGCGCAGGCCGACGTGGGAGAAGAACAGCTCCTCGCCGCCGATGGCCACCTCGTGCGGGACGCCGACGAAGCCGACGTTGCCGCCGGGCCGGGTCGAGTGCAGGGCCTGTCGCATCGAATCTGCGGTGCCGACGCACTCCAGCACACTGTCGGCGCCGATGCCGCCGGTGAGGTCCTTGACGCGGGCGACGCCTTCCTCGCCCCGTTCAGCCACGATGTCGGTGGCGCCGAACCCCAGGGCGAGCTTCTGGCGGGACTCGTGCCGGGACATGGCGATGATCCGCTCCGCACCCAGCTCCTTCGCGGCGATGACACCGCACAGCCCGACCGCTCCGTCGCCGACCACTACGGCCGTCGAGCCGGGCTTCACCTCGGCGGCGAGGGCGGCGTACCAGCCGGTCCCCATCACGTCGGACACAGCGAGCAGACTCGGCACCATCTCGGCGTCCGGGTGCTCGTCCGTGGCGACCAGGGTGCCGTGGGCGTTAGGGATGCGCACGGACTCGGCCTGGCAGGTGCTCATGAACTCGCGGTTCAGACAAGAGGACTGCCAGCCGTTACGGCAGTTCACGCAGGTGTTGTCCGAGGTGGCGAAGGAGCCGATCACGAACTGGCCCGGCGCGACGTTGGTGACCTCGCTGCCGACCTCCTCGACGACGCCGACGTACTCGTGCCCCATCGGGTGCGGGTCGCCAACCGGCTCGAGACCGCGATACGGCCACAGGTCCGAGCCGCACACACAGGTAGCGACTGTACGGATCACCGCGTCGGTCGGCCGTTGGATCTTCGGGTCGTCGAGGTTCTCGAGGCGCACGTCGCCGGGAGCGTGGATGACTGCTGCGCGCATGGGGATGCTTCCTTCGATGCGGGGATCGGTGAGCCGCAGCCGTCGTGAGGAACGACTGCTCACGATCGAGCCTCACACGCGGGGGCAGGCGCGAAAAGCGGAGAGAAATATCCCAGGACGGAAACATCCGGGGAGGAAATTCTCCCCCCTTACGCAGGTGCGATCGATGTCATCCTGGGCAGCATGACCGCCAACGTACCCCTCAACGAGCTGGGAGAATTCCTCAAGAAGCGCCGCTCGGAGCTGAGCCCCCGCACGGTCGGACTGCCCGAGACCGACAGGCCCCGCCGGGTGGAGGGGCTGCGCCGCGAGGAAGTCGCTCAGCTGGCCAATATCAGCACCGACTACTACACCCGCCTGGAACAGGGCCGTATGCAGGCATCGGCGCCCGTGCTGGATGTCCTCGCCCGAGTACTCCATCTGGACGACGACGAGCGCGGCTACCTCTTCCAGCTCGCCGGAAAGACCACCACCCGCACCCGGCGCCGCGGCCGGCAGAAGGTCCAGCCACAGTTGCAGCGGGTCCTGGACGACCTCACCGCCACTCCGGCCATCGTGCAGGGCAGGCGCGGGGACATTCTCGCCTGGAACGCGCTGGCCGCCGCCCTGGTCACCGACTTCTCCCGCCTCGCGGAAAAGCACCGCAACTATCCGCGCATCATCTTCACCGACCCCGCCATGCGCACCCTGTACGCCGACTGGAAGGGCTCCGCGCACATCGCCGTCGCCCAGCTGCGCATGGAGGCCGCGAAGTATCCCGAAGACCCGCGCCTGATCGAGCTGGTCGGTGAACTGTCCATGATCGACAAGCAGTTCGCCCGCTGGTGGGGCGATCACCACGTCGCCGCCCGCACCGTCGGCACCAAGACCCTCAACCATCCGGTCGTCGGCGAACTCGTCCTGGACTGGGACACCCTCACCGCCAACACCGACCCCGACCAGCACCTGACCGTCTGGACCTCCGCCCCCGGCTCCCCCACGCACGAACGGCTGCGCATCCTGGCCTCCTGGGCCGCCGACCAGGACCTGCAGGCCTCCTCCCCGGTCAGGTGACTGCGAGGGGCAGCCGCCACACGACGCCCGACCGGCGGAGCATGCTGTCCGTTACGACCTCGCCTGCCGGGCCCAGGGGGCCCTATGGGTTTGGTCGAGCGCCAGGATCGACACTCGGGGCACTCGACACCCCAGCCTGAAACCGCAGGTGACGGCAGTCAGGACGCTGTCTGTCCTTCCGGCGCGACCCTGGATCGCGTCCGGAAGCAAACCGCGGGCGAAATTCGGCGGTGCCTATCTGGGGCGCAGGCGATTGAAACGGGAGGTGCGAGAGCTGGCGAGTGGCGTCCCCGTCAGCCAGGCGTGGGTTCGGAGGTTGAGAGCGGCGGTGACGACGTGTTGAACGCGGGTCTCGTTCAGGCCGATAGAGGGGTTTCAGCGCGGGCCGCGGCGGCGCAGCCCGTGGGGGACGGAGCCTTCGACGCAGGCGCGGGTGGCGTAGTGCCGCCGCCAATGGCCGGTTTCCTGGAGCTGGCACCGAGCGCGAATCGCTTGGTGCTCCTCGCACAGGGCCAGCGTGAGTTTGCGTGGCTCGGTCTTCGAACGGGTGCATCTCGACCGCACTGGGCAGGCGGTGCAGTCGTGGCGGTCGAAGAACACGTGTCGTCGCCAGGCTCACTCGCGTCTTGGCGTTGATCGCATGAGGTTCCGTCGTCACGGCTCCCGCCTCACGCAACTGCCGGACGGCCTCGACCACTTGGGCGGGCCGGTAGACGGTTTCGTCTTGGGACGGCTCTACCCGACCGGGCGTGTACCGCCCGCCGCAGGCGCCTCAGATTGCGGCTCGCGCCAGGCGAAGATAGCGATCCCAGTCCCAGTGTGGGCCGGGGTCGGTGTGGTCGGTGCCAGGAACTTCGTGGTGCCCGACGATGTGCTCGCGATCCACCGGGATGCCGTAGCGCGCGCAGATGGAAGCGCACAGTTGGGCGGAGGCGCGATAGGAAGCGTGGGTGAACCAGCGGTCCGCTGCGTCGACGAACCCCTCGTGCTCGATGCCGATGCTGCGCTCGTTCCACTCGCGGTTGCCAGCGTGGTATGCCACGTCCAGCTCACGGACCATCTGTGTGACATGGCCGTCTCGGGCGCGCACCACGTAGTGGGCCGCGGCGCGATGGCCAGGGTCCTCGAACACCTTTAGGGCGACGGGGTACGTGCTCTGGGTGACGTGGATGACCACCCGGTCGATCATGTAGTCGTCCGGCCGTTCGGCAATCCGGTAGTTCGCATCCGAGGCCGCGATCCACTCGGCACCTGTCTGGTCCACCTCCCCCTCCTTGCGAGCCAGCAGAGGGCCTCGCAGGGTGCTGGGCAGGGTGCGGGAGATCTTGTCGGTCCCGCGGGCCGCCGCGATGCCGACTCCGCCGAGTGCGACGGCGCCAGCACCGAAGATGAAGGCCCTGCGAGTCCGGGCCGAAGCGCGGCGCAGGTGACGCGGCGAGGGATGATCCTGATCTTCCATGCCTCTGTCTCGTGAGCGTTGGGGGCGGGGTGTGGAGCGCAGTCAGCCGCCGAAGAGGGGGCGTCACCCGGGTGTCACCGGACCGGGCGCGATGAGCACCGGACAGGGGTGGACGCGCCCGATCCTCGGACCCGGCCGTGGGCCTAAACACGAGATGGAGGAGCGGGTGGGCGGCGGCCTCCCGGTCAGACGGCTTCCGCGAGGGTCTTGAACTCCCCGTCGGTGAGCTCGGCGAGCGCGGCGTAGGTGTTCTCCTCCAGATGCGCGACGCTTGACGTGCCAGGGATCGGCACCATCACCGGAGAGCGCTGCAGCAGCCAGGCCAGGGCGAGTTGTGCGGGAGTCGCGCCATGCTGCCGGGCCGCGGCGTCCAACGGGCCTCCCGGGCGGGCGAGTTCGCCGGTGGCGATCGGGAACCACGGGATGAACGCGATGTTCTCGGCCTCGGCGTACTCCAGGACGTCCTCAGCCGACCGGTTGGCGAGGTTGTAGAGGTTCTGCACGGAGGCGATCGCGGCGTAAGCGCGCGCCTCCTCGAGCTGTGCGACCGACACTTCGGACAGACCGATGTGGCGGATCTTGCCCTCCTGCTGGAGCTGGGCAAGTTCACCGATCTGCTCGGCCAGCGGCACCTTGGGGTCAATGCGGTGCAGCTGGTAGAGGTCGATACGTTCGAGCCCGAGGTGACGCAAGCTCAGCTCCACCTGCTGGCGCAGGTACTCGGGACGCCCGACCGGGGTCCAATTGCTCGGCCCCGGCCCCTGACGGGTCTGGCCGCCCTTCGTGGCGATGACCAGGTCATCCGCGTACGGGTGCAGGGCCTTGTGGATCAGCTGCTCGTTGACGAACGGTCCGTAGGCGTCGGCGGTGTCGATGAAGTTGACGCCGAGCTCGACGGCGCGCCGCAGCACACGGACGGCCTCGTCAGGGTCACGTGGGTCGCCCCAAACACCGGGGCCCGTCAGCTGCATGGCACCGTAGCCAAGACGGTTGACCCTCAGGTCGCCGCCCAGGTCGAAAGTGCCGGACGCGTCAGCGGGACGTGCGATGGACTGCGTACGCATAGAACTTCCTTGTCGGCTGATCATGTGAGAACTGAACGGGGTACGGATCCGCGACGGGGAAGATTGCTGCCAGCCCTGGGTCTGCGGCGACCCGACCTCATCTGGGGCAGCCCCGGTGGATCCGTGCGCGAGGTCGGTGAAACGGCCGGGCCCCGGCGCCCCAGGCCCTGCGGCCTATCACGCTGACGAGCCTGTCACGCGCGCGGCAGACCAAAAATGGGAGAAATCCTTCCGGGGAGGAATCCCTCCCCCCTCGCACCCGGCCCGCCTCCAGTCCGAGCAGCGGCCCTGGCGCAACCTCCCGCGCGGCCACCACGTCTCGAAGAGCCGCACGAGCGTGAGTCGGCAGCCCCTGCATCGGTCCGGGCGGCCTGTACCGCACTCACCCGCGGTGATCTCCTCCATCGGAGTGCGGTCACGCAAGGGTGCACACCCAACGTGCCCCGGAGGCTCCCGCACGGCCACCGAGCCCGAACTCGCATCCGTCGTCGATTCCCTCTGCGAGCACCCCGCCAGCAAGAGCGAGTCCTGGCCCTGATACTGCGCCGTGCCCCGGCTCACGCGAGAGAGCAACCCAGGTGTGAGACGTCGGCTCCAGTGGCGACCCGGATGGATGCCGCGGGCATGGACATCTACGGTGAGTCCGCGGTCATCCGTGACGGCTACCAGATCCGCTCCACCCCCCACCGGGACACCATTGATGCCCTGAGCGCCGACCAGCTGCACGCTCTCGACCAAGGGGTTCAGGACGAGGGGCCTACTGAGTCGAGTACCGCAACCACGTTCCCGCCGCATTGCGTGCGGTAAAGGGGGGGAGTTCGCTCCCTGGATGATTTTCTCCCCTTTTGGTGCCCGCGCCCTCGTGTAAAGGTCGGCATCGAGCATTTCTCGCCCGTGGATCACGCCCTGGGAATTCCTGTGCGTGGTCGTTGAACTGCTGACAGGACCCAAAGAACATGAGCAAGGCAAGCTTCATCAACGGCGCCGATCGAGGTTTGGCGAGGCGCCCGTGACATCGTCGGTGCTGGACCGGCCCGCTGCAACGGTCCTGCCGGACCGTCAACCGGTCGTTCCCGAGCGACAATTGCCCGTTTCGCACCCTGGGAACCGGAGAGGCCGCAGGGTGTTGTGGTGGACCGCATGCCTGATCTGTGGCGGCCTGGTGGGTCTGGTCCTTGCCATGGTCGGCACCCTGCGCGGACGGATGCCGTCACGGTGCCGCCTGGCAACGGTCGGAGCGGGCGCGGCGGTGCAACTGGTGTTGGCCGGGTTCTTCGTAGTGACCGGGCCCAGCGGCGGCGGTGGCGCGTGGGAGACCACCCGCGCCGTGGTCAACGCACCGGTTTCCGAGGCGGCCCTGCTGTACGGCGTCGGCAACGGCGGAGACGTGTACCAGAACGACAACGGGACCACCGCCGTGGCCCTGGACGGCGGGGTCGTCCGTGCCGGCACCATGTTCGGCACCGTCTTCCTGACCGACCAGCGCATGGAAACGGAGACGCCGCGCACGGACCGCCTCTCGGAGCACGAGGCCCGGCACTCCGACCAGTGGGCGGCCTTCTCCATCGCCGCCGGGCCCGCCGCCTTCCCTACGCTGTACGCCCTCGACGAAACGTTCTTCCCGGGCGCGTTCAACCACTTCGAACGCCAGGCTGGCCTGGAGGACGGTGGTTACGACACACCGTCGGACTGCCCGTCCATCGCCGGCCAGTTGACCCTCGCTTCCCTGGCCCTGCTCGCCGGCTCGGTCCTGGTCGTTCGGCGCAGATTCCGCACCCCGGCTTCGCCCCGTAGCTAAGAGTTTCTCACGGCAGTTCGCCGACACGACAGATCCTCACGTGCAATAGCCCTGACCGAGCGTTACGCGCGCGTCCGCGAGAGGTTAGTTCATTCACCGGAAAAACTATCCAGAGAGGAATTCCCCCTGCTCCTTCGATCAGCCGTGATCGTTACACCTCTCAGACAGGCTGAGTCTTAAACCGGGTACGGAAAGCCTCGATCGCAGCTGAGGGGCCTGGATAATCAATGGTCGGCAAACGCCGATGTTCGATGAGGGAGGAGACTCACGTGTTCATCGATATCTACGGCCGAATGGTCACCGACACGCGAGTGACCTCTCGCACCCGCTTCGAACTGACGGAGAGGGGCTCGGAGAAGCGCGGCGGCCCTGGCGGAACAGCCAGAGAGAAATAGTGAGTGGACAATCAGATGCCACCGGAACCTGAAACAAACCAGACACCTCCAGCAAGTGAAACCCCTCAAGGAGAATCGGAAGCCTCCGAAATTGACAGGCTTGCCTCCGGGGTCATCCTTCTCACGTCGACATGCGTGACACTAGAGTCTGGGTTGGTGCTCGCCCTCATCGGAGCGAGCCTCAAGGTGACGGCAATGGCTACTGTGGGCACATTTGGCAGCACCTTCAGTATTGGGTACATCATCGCCAAGAAGCCGTCCTGCTGCGCTCCGCGCCCCCGCCTTCTGGGCCGCTGCCGACCTCACGGAGGCTGCGTCCGGCATCGGGGCGGATCGGCCACTGCACTCGTCGCCTCGCATACCCAGATTGCCGGGATGGCCAAGCCTGTGGTGGTCGGACTGGGCGGCCCGTCAGAGCGGGAGGACTCGGCATCGTCGGAGCCGACGACATCGTCGTCCTGGCGGCCGAATCCGTGACCTTCGCCCTCACCGAGGTACACCGCGGCCTCGCTCCCGCCGTCATCTCCCTCAGCTTGCTCGAACGCCCTCGCCGCCGAGGTCTTCGTCTCGGCCAGGACGTTCGAGGGGACGGAGCGGCCGACATGGGCCTGATCACACGGATAGTGCCAACGCGGAACTCGTCTCCGCCATGGAAGACACCCTCAGCTCGACCGCAAGAGGAACCGTTCAGAGCCTCTCGGAGGACAAACGACTCCACAACCGCGACCTGCTGAAGCGAATCGAAGGCGACGGTGAACACCTAGCCCGGCGATCCGCCGAACTGGCCGACAGCGAGGAGGCCCACGCAGCGATGAAAGCGTTCATGACCGCACCCGGCCCCATCGCCAATGCCGTCGTTCGGCCTGTGAGATCGGTCTGCGGAGACTCCGCAGACGCCGCCATGCATGGGGTACACCCCGGCTTCAAGCTCAGGTAAGTGGCTGTGACGGGGACAGATTCTCGTCGGCGGCCCAGGAGGAGAGGATACGCAGCCGCTCGTGGGAGGGGGAGCCGGGTTCGGCGGTCCACACGGTGAGGTGCTGATCAGATTCGGTGTTGGCGGTCAAAGTGTCCCAGTCGAGGATGAGTTCGCCGACAACCGGGTGGTTGAGAGTCGTGGTGCCCGCAGTTCGGGCCGCGACCCGTTGATCGCCCCACCAGCGGGCGAACTGCTGGTCCCGCGTGGACAGTTCACCGACGAGCTCGATCAGACGGGGATCCTCGGGATACTGCGCCGCCTCCATCCGTAGCTGAGCCACGGCCAGCCGCGCGGAGGTCCTCCAGTCAGCATAGAGCCCGCGCATCGCCGGATCGGTGAAGATGATCCGCGGGTAGTTGCGGTGCCTTTCCGGGGGGCGGGAGAAGTCGGTGATTAGGGCGGCGGCCAGGGCGTTCCAGGCGAGGATGTCCCCGCGTCGGCCCTGCACAATGGCCGGGGTGAAGGTGAGGTCGTCCAGGACGCGTTGCAGCTGCGGCTGAACCTGCTGTCGACCACGACGCCGGGTGCGGGTTCCAGTCTTGCCCGCGAGCTGGAACAGATAGCCCCGCTCGTCGTCGTCCAGGTGGAGGACGCGGGCGAGGATATCCAGTACGGGAACGGACGCCTGCATGCGGCCTTGCTCGAGCCGGGTGTAGTAGTCGGTACTGATACTGGCGAGTTGGGCGACCTCTTCGCGGCGCAGCCCGGCCACCCGGCGGGGCCTGCCGTATTCGGGCAGGCCCACGGTGCGGGGGCTCAGCTTTGAGCGGCGCTTCTTGAGGAATTCTCCCAGCCCATTAAGGGGAACGTCGCTGGTCATACTTTCCATCATGACATCGAATTCACGTAGGGAAGGGGGGAGAATTTCATCCCTGGATGTCCCACTCCCCGGATGCATTTCTCCGTTTTTCATGCGGCTTATTGCGTGTGAGCCTTGATCTCGAGCAGTCGATCATAACGCCGGCTGCGACATTCACCCTTGCACCGAAGGAAGATCCACTCATGCGCGGAGCAGTCATTCACGCCCCCGGCGAGGTGCGCTTCGAGACCCTGGACGACCCGAAGATCATCCGGCCGACCGATGCGATCATCCGCACAGTCGCCACCTGTGTGTGCGGTTCGGACTTGTGGCCCTACCGCGGCGCGGAGCCGGTGGACGAGCCCCATCCTATGGGGCACGAGTACGTCGGTATCGTCGAGGAGGTGGGCAGCGAGGTTACCGGTGTCAGGCCGGGCCAGTTCGTGGTCGGGTCGTTCGCTACCTCGGACAACACCTGCGCCAACTGCCGTAACGGCTGGCAGTCCAGCTGCCTGCACCGCGAGTTCATGAGCACCTGCCAGGCCGACTACGTCCGCATCCCCAACGCCCACGGCACCCTGGTGGCCACCGACGAGCACCCCTCCGGCGAGATGGTGCCGAGCCTGCTCGCCGTGTCCGATGTGATGGGCACCGGCTGGTATGCCGCCCTCGCCGCCAAAGTGCAGCACGGCTCCACCGCCGTTGTCGTCGGAGACGGTGCTGTCGGCCTGTGCGGAGTCATCGCCGCCAGGGAACTGGGCGCCGAGCGGATCATCGCCATGAGCCGCCACGCATCCCGGCAGCAACTCGCCCGCGAGTTCGGCGCCACCGACATCATCAGCGAGCGCGGCGACGAAGGCATCGCCCGTGTCAAGGACCTCACCGGTGGCATCGGCGCCGACTCCGTGCTGGAGTGCGTCGGCACCGCCGAGTCCATGCGGCAGGCCCTGTACTCCGCCCGGCCCGGCGGCAACGTCGGCTTCGTCGGCGTCCCGCACGAGGTCGCGGTCGAGGGCCAGGAGCTGTTCTTCTCCCAGGTCGGCCTGCGCGGCGGCCCCGCCCCCGTACGCCGGTACCTGCCCGACCTGATCGACCGAGTCCTGTCGGGCCGGATCAACCCGGGCAAGGTCTTCGACCTCACTCTGCCGCTGAACCAGGTCGCCGAGGGCTACCGAGCGATGGACGAACGTCGCGCCATCAAGGCGCTTCTGAAGCCTTGACCCGTAAAACGTCCCACTATCGGGGGCGGGCTTCCGAAGCCGGCCCCGGCACGGCCCCCTCCCCGCCAAGGGCACACCGTGACGACCTTCGCCCTCATCGGTGCTGGCCCCGACCGCGGGCTCGCCACCGCCCGCCGCTTCGGCGTTGTCGGCCGCTCCGTCGTTCTCATCTCCCGCAGCACAAAGCGCCTGGCCGACCTCACGGCCGAGTGGCCTGCGACGGCATCGAGGTCCGCGGCTTCGCCGCCGATGTCCTTGACATCGAGTCCCTGACCACGGCCTTGCACACGGCCGCCACAGCCCTGGGGACCGTCTAGATCCTCCAGTACAGCGCTGGGCCCCGTGCCGACTTCACGAAGCCGGTCCTCGACACTAGCGTCGACGGCCTGGCTTCTCGCAGCGGATCGAACTCGCAGACGGATAAATACGCGGATGGCCGACCGGTAGGTGAGACTGTGTCAGCTTTTCCACGCTCGACGACGGTACGCCCACCGGGGCCAGGGCCGCCAACTCAGCCCACGAGTCGCTGCACATCCGTCAGGCCGCGCTCACCGGTGCGGTGTTCCGCCGGCAGAATATAGGTGCGCAGACCGCAGGCGGCCGCGCCGCCGTCGCGGACCGGGTTGTCGCCGACCATGAGGGTGGCACGGGGGTCGGCGCCGAGGTCGGCGCAGGCTTTGAGAAACAGCTGCGGGTCGGGCTTTTCGCGGCCCTGCTCGTAGGAGATGACGCAAGTGTCGATCAAGGCGTCCAGCCCGTGGTGGGCGAGGTGGATGCGCAGGTCCCAGGCGAAGTCACTGACGATGGCAATGTGGAGTCCGCGCATGTGCAGGGCGCGCAGGATCGGTTCGGTGTCGGGATAGGGAACCCAGGCGTCCGGAGCCGTGAGCTCCCGGTAGGCCGCCTTCTCCGCGCCGCGCAGAAAGTCCACCTGCCCCCACCATCCCCACATCGCGCGGCGGTGCTGTTCGGAAGATAGATCGCGGCCTTCCTGGAGGGCGACGACGGAGGGCAGCCGGAAGGCGGCGCGCAACTCGTCGGAGATTTTGGCCACGGCGCCGGGCTCGTCCAGCGCGGCGAGTCGACCGGAGGCGAGGCCGACCCGGCGCAGCCACGTCTCCAGGTCGATCATCTGGAAGAGGGTGTTGCTGAAGTCGAACAGGACGGCCTGAACCAGGGGCACCGGCGCGGCCATCTCGGCGTCGCTGGGGCAGTAGGCGCTCGGTGTTTCGAAAAGGGTGTGGATCACGGGGAAGGCTCTTCGGGTTCGACCGTCTCGACGGGGACTTCGAGGTCGCGTATGGCCGCGAGTTCCGTGTCGGGGGTGCCGGTGTCGGTGATGACGGTGTGGTAATCGGCCATGGTGCCGTATGCGTACGTAGCGGTCTTGCCGAACTTCGAGTGGTCCACCAGAAGCAGCGCCTGTTCGGCGGAGGCGAGCATGGCCAGCTTCACCTCGACGTAGTCGTTCAGGGGGTGGAAGAGGCGTCCTTCCAAGACGGCGGTGGCGGACATCAGGGCGAGATCGGCCCTGAGGTGGGACAGGGCGCGGGTGACGCTGGGGCCGGTGCAGGAGTTGAAGTCGCCACGGTAGTGGCCGCCCAGCAGGGTGACGTTCACCCCGGGTGCGGCGGACCCGAGGCGCTGCGCGAGGCCGACCGAGTTGGTGACGACGTGCAGCTGATCCACCACGGCCAGCGCCGGGACCAGGGGGAACAGGGTGGTCGAGTCCTCCATGAGCACCGTGCTGCCCGGTCTGATCCGGCCGGCGACGGCCGAACACAGCGCGTTCTTGGCCGCGAGGGCGCTGTTTTCCCGAAAACGGGTGGCCGTCTCCATGGTGAGCGCGGGGAACGCAACGGCCCGCCCGCGCTCCTTGCGCAGCAGATGCCGCCCGGCGAGGTCGTCCAGGTCCCGGTGCATCGTCATCAGACTGACGTCGAAGTGCCGGGCGAGGTCGTCGATGCGGGTCTCACCGTGGTCGGCGACATACCGCAGCACGGCCTGTCGCCGCGCCTCGACGGCCGCCTGTGACAGTCGCGTACGGGCGGTCACGGCGCCCCTCCTTCCCGCTCGCTCCGGTATCGCAGTTTCCCACACGGGCCGGTACGGGTCGGGGTCCGTCCGGCTCGCGGGCCTCGGGCCGTTCGTGCGACGGCTGCTGCGTACGACGGGCTGCGCATCTGCGTCCATGTCTGCATCCCTGCCTGCGTGGCCGGGGCTACGCTCCGTCCACCGTGACCAGCACCTTGACCTGCTCGGGGTCGACGGATGCGGCGAAAGCCTTGGCGGCGTCCTGAAGCGGGTAGGTGGCGGTGACGATCTCGGCGGTGTCGATGGCGCCGGACGCGATCAGGGACATGGCGGTGCGGTAGTCGTCTCCGGTGTACATCAGGGTGCCCTCGATGCGGATCTCCCGGTCCTGCACCAGGTCGAGGCGGACAGGGGTGGGCCCCGCTGCTCCGACGCCGACGACGATGATCGTGCCGCCCTTGGTGACCAGGTCGGTGGCCTGGGTGATGGACTGTTCGCGCGCCACGCAGTCGAAGACCACGTCGGCCGGTCCGCCGAGCGCCGCATGGGCCTGGTCGGCGAGATCGGTGGCGTCGGCGGGCAGGGCCGTGTCGGCTCCCAGACGCAGGGCGCGGTCCCGCTTGCCCGGCAACAGGTCGGTGATGGCGATCTTCGCGGCGCCCGCGTGCCGGGCGGCGGCGAGGACGAGCAGACCGATGGGCCCGGCGCCGAGCACGACGACCGTGCGTCCGGTGAGGTCACCGGCCTTCGCCACGGCGTGCACCGGGGTGGCCAGGGGTTCGACGAGGGCGGCCTCGATGTCGGTCATGCCGTCGGGGATGCGGTGGACGCGGTCGGCCGGGATGGTGAACAGATCGGCCATGGCACCGGGCGTCTGGCAGCCGAAGACCTTCAGCTCCTGACAGATGTTGTAACGGCCGGAGCGGCACTGGGGGCAGCGGCCGCAGTACAGGTTGGGCTCGATGATCACCCGGTCTCCGGGCGCGAAGTCCTCGGCTCCCCTTCCTGCCACGGCGACGACGCCCACCGCCTCGTGTCCGGGACGGTAGGGCAGGTCGACGAAGGGGTGGTGGCCGGCCGCGGCATGGGTGTCGGAGCCGCATACGCCGACGACCGTGGTGCGTATGAGGAGTTCGTCGTCCCTGGGGACGGGGGCGGGCACCTCCTCGATCGTGATGTCTTCGAGGGAGTGGACGAGAACACGGCGGATCTGCTCGGGCATGTGGGGATTCCGTTCGGTTCGGGCGTTCACGCGGTGGCGAGGCCGGGCTGGACCTGGATCTTGCGGCCGATGCCTGCCTGGAAGCGGGCGACTGCGTCCGGGAACGCCGTCAGCGGGAGGCGGTCACTGATGAAGACGCGCGGGTCGATGACACCGGTGGCGAAGAGGTCCGCAGCGCGTTCGAAGCTGTGCAGCCCGGCCATGGACCCGGTGATCGTGATCTCCTGGTTGTAGATCCTGTACGGCTCGATGGTGGCCCGGGCGGCGTAGTCGGCGACCCCGAACTGCAGGTACGTGCCGCCTTTGCCCACCCGGCCGAGGGCGTCCTGGATGGCTTTCGCGTTGCCGGTGGCGTCGACGACCAGATCCCAGCCATAGGGCGGCGGGTCGAGCTCGTCGGCGGACGCGGCACCGGCGGAGCAGCCCAACTGCCAAGCCGTTGCCAGGCGTTCGGCGTTGAGGTCGACGACGTCGACGCTCGCGGCGCCTGTGGCCTTGGCGAGCTGGAGCATCATCAGGCCCATGGTTCCGGCGCCGTAGACGAGCACGCGGGAGGCGAGGCGGCTGCGCAGGACGTCGTAGCCGCGCACCGCACAGGACAGCGGCTCGATCAGGGCCGCGTCCTGGACGTCCACGTGATCGGGCAGTCGTACGCAGTTGGCGGCGGGCGCCACGGCGAACTCGGCGGCGGCACCCGGGTGGGTGACGCCGATGGCGGCCCAGCGTTCGCAGAGGTTGTTGTGGCCGAGGCGGCAGTAGTGGCACTCGAAGCAGTACAGCGACGGGTCTACGGCGACCTGGTCGCCGAGCGCGAGTTCGGTGACCTCGCTGCCGCGGCCCACGACCTCCCCGGCGAACTCATGGCCGGGGATGATGGGCAGTTTCGGGGCGAACTCCCCCTGGAGGATGTGCAGATCTGTGCCGCACAGCCCGGTGGCCGCGACCTCGACGACGACCTCGCGCGGGCCGGGGGTGGGGTCGTCGACGGTGGCGATCTCGATACTGCCGGGCTGGGTGATGACGGCCGCTCTCACTTCACCGCTCCCAGGGAGAGGCCGCGGACGAGCTTGTCCTGGGCGGCGAAACCGGCGATGAGGACGGGCAGGGAGACCAGGGTGGCCGCCGCGCACAGCCGGGCCAGGAACAGCCCCTCGTTGGTGATGAAGCCGACCAGGAACACCGGCGCGGTGGACGCCTGCGTGGCGGTGAGGTTGACGGCGAACATGAACTCGTTCCAGCTGAAGATGAAGCAGATCAGCGAGGTGGCGGCGAGTCCCGGCATGGCGACCGGCGCGACGACCCGCCACAGCACGGTCAGCAGGCCCGCGCCGTCGACCTCGGCCGCCTCCAGGATCTCCTTGGGGACCTCGGCGAGGAAGGAGCGCATCATCCACACCGCGATCGGGAGGTTCATGGCGGTGTAGAGGATGACCAGCGTCCACACGTTGTCCAGCATCCCGGCGTCCTTGACGATCAGGTACACCGGCAGGAGGGCGGCAATGGCGGGGAGGAACTTGGTGGACAGGAAGAAGAACATCACGTCGGTCCACTTCTCGACCGGCTTGATGGACAGGGCGTAGGCCGCCGGTACCGCCAGGGCGAGGACCAGCAGCGTCGAAAGGATGCTGGCCATGGCCGAGTTGAGGAGGAACGGGGTGATGTCCCGGCTGAACAGCAGCTTGTACTGGTCGAAGGTGAGCGGCGCAAACGGGGTGGGCGGGTTGGTCGCCGCGTCCGCCTCCTGGTGGAAGGAGGTGAGCACCATCCACGCCACCGGCGCGAAGAACGCCAGGGTGGCCAGCCAGGCGACGAACGTCCACAGCGGCGACAGGCGTGGGGAGTTGGGGTCGTCCTTGCCACGGAGGAGCTTTTTGAACCTCGCCCCGGGGGCGGTGGCTGCGGCGTGGGTCATCGGGATGTCTCCTCGCGGAACAGCGACGCGATGGTGCGCAGCGCGAAGGTCGCGATGACGAACGCGCCGAGGACGACGACGACACCGGCGGCGGCTGCCTCGCCGTACTCGTACTTGCGGAACATGGTCAGGTAGATCTCGTAGGGCAGGTTGGTGGTCTGGGAGCCGGGGCCGCCCTGGGTGATGGTGAAGACCGCGTCGAAGGTCTGCACGACGTAGATCGTGCCGAGCAGGACGCCCAGCTCGATGTACTGGCGCAGGTGCGGAAGGGTGATGTGGCGGAAGGTCTGCAGTGCGGAGGCGCCGTCCATTCGGGCTGCCTCCAGGACGTCTCCGGGCTGCGCCTGGAGGCCGGCCAGGAGGATCAGCATCATGAACGGGGTCCACTGCCAAACCAGCGAGATCACGACGGCGGGCATCGGGTAGGAGGAGATCCAGTCGACCGTGGGGCCGTTGTCCGCTCCGAAGAACCTGTATACGGCGTTGAGGGTGCCGTTGAGCAGGCCGTAGTCGGGGTTGTAGATGGCGTGCTTCCACAAAAGCGCCGCCGCGACCGGCATGACCAGGAACGGGGCGATGAGCAGGGTGCGCGCCAGCCCGCGGCCGGCGAACCGGCGGTCGAGGAGCATGGCCAGGCCGAGTCCGAGGATCACGCTGATGACCACCACCGAGGCGGTGAGCACGACGGTGTTGAGCACAGCCGTGCGCAGCCGCTGGTCGGTGAAGACGAACGAGAAGTTGGACAGACCGACGAAGTGCCTCTCGCCCGGCTTGAGGATGTTCCACTGGAACGTGGAGATGATCAACGTGGCCACAAAGGGCAGCTGCGTGACGACGATGGTGAAGATCAGCGCCGGCAGCAGCGGGATGCGGCGCTTCCACCTGGCCGCCGCGCCCGAAGACCTCCGGGTACGGACGGGTGGGGATGGTGTCTTGGGGGGTGCGGTGAGCGTGGTCATGAATGGTTCCTCTGCCGGTGAAGGCCGGGGTTGGGGAAGCGGCGCCCGGCCGACTCACGGGCCGACCGGGCGCTGAAGGTCACTTCTGGTAGGTCTTGGCGACGTCCTCGGCAAGCTTCTGGCCGTCGTCGAGCGCCTTGTCCACGCTGGTCTTGCCGGCGATGGCGGCCGAGATCTCCTGGGTCACCTTGGTGCCCAGGTCCTGGAACTCGGGGATGGCCACGTACTGGATGCCCACGGTCGGCCGGGGCTGGACGCCCGGGCTGGCCGGGTCGGCTCCCTCGATGGACTTCAGGGTGATGTCACCGAACGAGGCTGCGGCCTCCTTGTACTGAGGGATCTCGTACGTGCTGGCCCGCTTGCCGGCGGGGACGCGCGCCCAGCCGAGCTTCTCGCCGACGAGGTTCTCGTACTTCTTGCTGGAGGCCCACAGCATGAACTGCGAGGCCGCGTCGGCCTTCTTGGTCGTCTTGGGCATGGCCCACGACCAGGCCCACAGCCAGCCGCTGCTGTCCGTCTTGACGGTCGGTGCGTAGGCGTAGCCGACATGGCCGGCGATCTTGCTGGCGCTCGGGTCCTCCAGCGAGCCAGCCGCGCTGGTCGCGTCGTACCACATCGCGACCTTCTTCTGGCTCAGTGCGTTCAGGCACTCGGTGAACCCGGCCTGCGGGGCGCCGGCCTCACCGTGCTCGCGGACCAGGTCGACGTAGAACTTGGTGGCCTCCTTGAAGCCGCCACTGTTGACCTGGGCCTTCCAGTCCTTGGTGAACCAGGTGCCGCCGAAGGTGTTGACCATGGACGTCAGCGGCGCACCCAGCTCCCCCCAGCCGGCCAGACCGCGCAGGCAGATGCCCTTCATCCCCGGCTCGGCGCCGTCGACCTTGGCCGCGATGTCGGCGATCTGCTGCCAGGTCGGGTGCTCGGGCACCGTGACGCCCTTCGCCTTCATGACGTCCTTGTTGTACATGAGCATCGAGGACTCGCCGTAGAAGGGCAGGGCGTAGAGCTTGCCATCCGAGCCCGTGAGCGACTGGACCATCGGCTTGAGCAGGTCGGCCTTGTCGAAGCCCTTGTCCTGGTCGGTGTAGGAGCCCAGGTCGTGCAGCCAGCCGTTCTTCTCCCAGATGGGTACCTCGTAGGCGCCGATGGTGGCGACGTCGTACTGGCCGGCCTGAGTGGCGATGTCCTGGGTGACTTTGTCGCGCAGCTCGTTCTCGGGAAGGATCGTGAAGTTGACCTTGATCCCGGTGTCCTTGGTGAAGTTGTCCTTGGTCAGCTTCGCGATGTCCTCCATCTGCGGGTTGCCGACCATCAGGACGTTGATGCTCTTCCCTCCGCTCGAGGACCCGCCTGCTCCGGCTCCGGAGCAGGCGGTGGCGAGCAGGGCGGTGGCGGCGACGCCGGCTATGAGGGCGTATCTGGTCGATGCCATGTGGCGGGGGCCTCTCGTGCAGGTTCGCCGGGACCTCGACTGAGGCACGGCGGGTCAAGCAGGGGTGTGGATGCGTCCTTGGGGAGTCGGGCGCGTTTCGATGGCCGAATTATTAGCAGGAGACTGCGCCGTTGTTAACACATCTTGCGAGAAATTCTCTTCAGACTTATCGTCAAGCGGTCCCTGAGGGCTACGAGACTCCCCGAACAGCCCAGCCCCCAGCCCTCGACCTCGCAGCCGCCGTCCCCGAGGAACCCATATGAGCGCCAGACCTGAACCCGCAGACCAGCCTGCCGTCGTCGCCGGCGACGCGCTGGTGGACCTCACCCCCGCCCGCACGGCCGGAGGGTGCCGCGGCATTCCAACCGCGTCCGGGCGGCTCCTGCCTCAACGTCGCCCCTGCGGGTACCGGACCCGACGGCCGCGACCTGGTCGGACAGGTGCGGCTGGTGAACGCGCGGGGCACGGCCGCGGGCGTCGGCACCGTCCTGATCGAGAAGGTCACGCCGTAACCTTCGGTTGCTGACGTGGGCGGCCGTCCGGGATACCGAGCGCCCGCCCCTTCATCACCGCCGGCGCCGGCCCCCGCGCACTTGGCGATCATCGGGAACATGTCCGCGGCGGCCGGTGGGAGTCTTCGCCGACCAGTCTCAGTGACTCTCGTGTCGGGTGGGCTCTGTGGCCGACGGTTGTTTAGCTGTCCAACTGGCGAGGAGCTTGAGCCGGTCTTCGGAAGCGGTGCCGGGCTCGGCGGTATAGACAGTCAGGTCGTACACGGCACGGTCAGACAGGGGCAGGTCCATGGATCGGTACGCCAGCTCCAGGCGGCCGACGTCGGGGTGGTGCAGCCGCTTGATGCCGTAGTGACGGATGCGGACGTGGTGGGCGGCCCACTGGGTGCGGAACTGGATGCTGAGCGTGGCCAGTTCGCCGATGAGTTCGCGCAGGGCCTGATCGCGGGGTTCACGCCCGGCTTCGGCGCGCATCAACGCGACGGTGGTCACGGCTGCGGCCTCCCCGTCGACGAATAAATCGGCTGAGCCTGGATCGAGGAAGAGGTAGCGGGCGATGTTCGGCCGGCCGCGTCGATTGCTGGTGTCGCTGTCGAACATCGGCGCGTGCAGAGCACGGAACAGCGCGTTATGGGCGATGACATCCATGCGGCGTTCCGTACGAAGGACGACGACTTCGTCATGGAATCGAGCATCCACTGGACGGAGGGCGGCACCTCGGCATCCCCGCGGCGGCGAGCTGCACGCCGGGCGGGACCGGCGGCTTGGGCCAGGTCGAGCAGGTACCTGCGCTCGTCCTCGTCCAGTTGCAGGGCCCGGGCGACCGCTTCCAGCACGGGGACGGACGCCCGCATGCGCCCCTGCTCGACCCGGGTGTAGTAGTCGGTGCTGATGGACGCGAGCTGCGCGACCTCCTCGCGCCGCAGCCCGGGCACCCGTCGTGGGCCGCTGACGGGCAGTCCGACCTGCTCCGGGGTGATCCTGGCGCGTCGGCCGACGAGGAAGTCCCGGATGTCGGCGCGGTGGTCGGAGTGGTGGTCAGGGCTGAGGTCCCAGCGATCCACGCCATCGGCGGGTCGCCCCCCGGAAGAGCTCGGCAAGGCGGCAGTACGGCGGCCTGGGATGCCGGACGGCCCGGGGCCGGCTTCACCAGGCATACGCCTGCGGGGCTTCCCCCGGACCCGGCCAGATGCGGTCGAGGCTTTCCACGGTCTCGGCGTCGAGTTGTACGGACAGTGCGCTCAGGTTGGACCGTAGTAGCTCGCTCGTCGTCGCTCCGGTGACCGTGGTGGAGACGGCAGGGTTGTGCAGCACCCAGGCCAGCGCCACGTGCGCCGGCTTGGCGCCCAACTCCCGGCACAGCTCTTCGTACGCTTCGAGTTGGTCGCGGTGCGCGTCGATGCGCCGAAGCATCGACTCGTCCCGGATGCGACCCTCGGCGCCGGACTCGAGTGCGCCCGTGAGCAGGCCGGCGTGCAGCGGGCTGTAGGGGATCAGGCCGATGCCGAGGTGGCGCAGTGCGGGGACGAGTTCGCGTTCCACGGCCCGTACGGCGAGGTTGTACAGGCTCTGTTCGGAGGTCAGGCCCAGGAAGTGCCGTGCCGTGGCGGCCGATTGGGCGAGGGCCACGTCCCAGCCGGCGAAGTTGCTGCTGCCGACGTAGCTGACCTTGCCCTCACGTACCAGCTGCTCCATCGCCTGCCAGATCTCCTCCCACGGCGTGGCCCGGTCGATGTGGTGCATCTGGTAGAGGTCGATGTGGTCGGTCTGGAGGCGCCGCAGGCTCGCCTCGCATGCACGCCGGATGTGGTAGGCGGACAGCCGGCGGTCGTTCGGGCCCCCGCCCATCGGCTGGTACACCTTCGTGGCCAGGACGATCTCGTCGCGGCGCCCGCTGCGCTTCAGCCACCGGCCGATGGTCTCTTCCGAGACGCCGTATCCCTTGACCATGTCCGCTGATTGCGGGCCGCCGTAGACGTCGGCGGTATCGAAGAGATTGACACCCGCATCGACGGCGGTGTCCATGACCGCGAAACTGGTCGATTCGTCCACGGTAAAACCGAAGTCCATCGTCCCGAGGCCGATCCGGCTGACCAGCAGACCGGAGCGGCCCAAGTGCCCGTATCTCATCTCGTCACTCATGCGCCTACCATCCATTCGCAAGGCATGCCCCCGGGCCGCGGTTCGGACGAGCAAGGGACTCGGCACCCGGAGGGGCTGAGGTCGTCGCAGGTTGTTGCCGGAGCCGCGGATGCTCTGGGTTGTGGTGGCTGGTCAGGGCTTGAGCAGGACCTTGATGGCGCGGCGTTCGTCCATCGCCTGGTAGGCGTCGGCGGCCTGCTCCAGAGGGAGGGTGAGGTCGAAGACCTTGCCCGGGTCGATCTGCCGGGTCCAGATCAGGTCGATCAGCAGCGGCAGGAACTGGCGGACCGGGGCCGGGCCGCCGTGCAGGTGGGCGTGCGAGAAGAACAGTTCCTGGCCGTCCAACGTCACGTCGTGGGACACTCCGACGTAACCGATGTGGCCGCCCGGGCGGGTGGAGCGGATCGCCTGGAGCATGGACTCCTGGGTGCCGACCGCCTCGATGACCGAGTGCGCGCCCCGGCCGTCGGTCAGCTCCTTGATCCTCTCGACGCCCGCGTCACCGCGCTTGGTGACGATGTCGGTCGCGCCGAAGTCCAGGGCCAGCTTCTGCCGGGAGGCGTGGCGGCTCACGGCGATGACCCGCTCCGCACCGAGCTGCCGAGCGGCGAGCACGCCGAGCAGGCCGACCGCGCCGTCACCGACCACGGCGACCGTCCTGCCGGGACCGGCCTGGGCTGCGACAGCTGCGAACCAGCCGGTGCCCAGCACATCGGAAGCGGTCAGCAGACTCGGGATCAAGTCCTCGTCCGGGGTGCCCGGGGTGGCGACGAGGGTGCCGTCGGCGAGCGGGACGCGCAGCCGCTCCGCCTGGGCGCCCATCTCGTTCATCCACTCGCGCTGGACGCAGGCGGTCTGGTAGCCGGCACGGCAGTTGGCGCAGGTGTTGTCCGAGGTGGAGAAGCCGCCGACGACGAACTGACCGGGCTTTACGGTGGTGACGGCGCTGCCGACCTCCTCCACGATGCCCACGTACTCGTGTCCGATCGGGGAGCGTGCCTCGAAGGGCTCGGCCCCGCGGTAGGGCCAGAGGTCCGAGCCGCATACACAGGCCGCCACCACGCGGATGACCGCGTCCGTGGGCTTCAAGATCGTCGGGTCTTTGCGCTCCTCCACCCGGAAGTCACCGGGGGCGTGCATCACGACACCGCGCATGGGGGTTGCTCCTTGCGTACGGAGGGACCGGCCACGCCGGACGGCCGGGCTGGCTGGCTGGCTGGCTGGCTGAGTGCCACGTCATCCAGGGAACCCTCGTTTCGCGCGGGCAACCAGTGGCTGTTGAACCATGTACTGGCAGTACACCCTTACGGCCGGACGGACGGCGTACGGTCAGAGGTGTGGACAACCGTGACGAAGTCCGCGAGTTCCTCACCTCGCGCAGAGCCAAGATCACCCCGGAGCGGGCGGGGCTGCCGGCCGGCACCCGGCGCCGCGTGCCCGGACTGCGCCGCAGCGAGGTCGCCACGCTGGCCGACGTCAGCGTCGACTACTACGGCAAGCTGGAGCGCGGCAACCTGGCCGGTGTCTCCCCCGCGGTGCTCGAATCGGTCGCCCGCGCGCTCCAGTTGGACGAGGTCGAACGGGCGCACCTGCTTCACCTGGCCCAGGCCCAGGAAGGCTCCGACACACTGGCCCGCCCTCGGTCACGTTCCAGCCGGCAGCGGGCCGCCCTGCCCAAGAGCCTGCAGTGGACCCTGGACGCCGTCACCGCCGGACCCGCGTTTGTGACCAACGGCCGCCTGGACCTGCTCGCCGCCAACCGGCTTGCCCGCGTCTTCTTCGCCGACCTCTACGACAGTGGCACGACGCCGCCGAACATGGCCCGCTTCCAGTTCCTGGACCCGGCGGCCCGCCGCTTCTACCCGGACTGGGACCTCATCGCCGACATGACCGTGGACGTGCTGCGCACCGAGGCCGGCCGCAACCCGCACGACAAGGACCTCCACGATCTGGTGGGCGAGCTGTCCACGCGCAGTGACGCCTTCCGTACCCGCTGGGGCTCCCACAACGTGCGCCGTCACGGCACCGGCGTCAAACGCTTCCACCACCCGGTCGTCGGCGAGCTCACGCTGGCCTGGCACGGCTCGGCCGTGGACGACGAACCCGGCCTCACCCTCCTCATCTACAGCGCCGAACCCGGCTCACCCTCCGAAGGAGCCCTGCGCCTGCTGGCCTCGTGGATGGCCTCCCAGGGCGGTGCCGCCCCTGCCGATCTCCTCCAGCGAGGTAGCTGATCTCACCGGAGGCGTCGGTCAGGCGGTGGAGGGCGGCGCCTGCTGCCGTGCTTGTCACGACGACCCGCACGGCAGCCCGTTCCGCGGTGCGCGGACGGCAGACATCGACCAGCGGCCGCGCTCAACCTGACCGATGTGATGGCCTGGAGCGGGGGCTTCTTCCCGGCTCCGCCGGAGGAAAATGCCTGGACTAGCGGCCGGCGAGCTCGCCCAGTTGCTGTCGTACGCCGTGGAGATCGCGGCCGACATCTGCACCCGCGCCGGCGCGCAGCCGCCGTACCGTCGCGACGGCTTGCCGAACCCGACGTAGGTCCTCGTTCTCACTGCGCGGTCTTGAGCGCGTCCAGGCGGGCCCAGACCGGTCCGAGAGCCTCCAACGCCTCCCGGTACACCTGGTACGCCACGTCGAGTACGGCAACCCGGTCGGGGCGGGGTTCGTGGCGCCTGAGTGCGGCGGGGGTGGCACGCGGGTCCGTCACGTCGTCGAGCAGTCCGACGGCGGTGGCCGCGAGGAGGGCCGCTCCCCGGGCGGCGCTCTCCGGCACGTCGGTCACTACGACCGGGCGCCGCAGAGCGTCGGCGAACATCTGGCTCCACACCTCGTTGCGCGCGGCGCCGCCGGTCAGCCGGACCGCCGCATCGCTGATCGGCAGCTTCGAGCACAACGCGTCGACGTGCCAGCGGTGATTGAGCACGACGCCTTCCATCAGGGCCCGCAGCAGGTGTCCGCGACCGTGCCAGCCGCGCAGTCCGAGGAACGTGCCGGACGTGGGATGCGGGTGCGGGGAGCCGTAGACGAACGGGTGGAACAGCACCTCGGACGGACCGTCCAGGTGTGCCTCGACCTCGCGGCCGATCACCTCGTGGACGCCGTCCCGCTGGTCGGCCGGCGCACCTGTCACCCGCAGGAACCACTCGAGGTTCGCCACCGAGGCGGGTGAGGTGGACATGGTCATCCACTGGCCCGGGCGGACGAAGTGACGGACCTGCCAGCGCGGATCGACGACCGGGCGCTCGCTGACCACTTGGTTGATACTGAACGACCCGGCGATCAGGCACAGTTCGCCCGGTGTCGTGCCGCCGATCCCGAGCGCGGCGGCGTCGACGTCATGGGCGCCCGTCACGACCGGGGTGCCCGCAGTGAGCCCGGTGAGCGCGGCGGCCTCGCGGGTGACGGTTCCGCTTACTGCGTCGCAGGCCAGGACGGGTGGCAGCAGACCGGCGAGGCCGCCGAGGCCGTACAGGTCGAGCAGTTCCGGCGTGTAGCCGCCCCGCCGCATGTCGGTGAACGAGGCACTGGCGTCCGTGGGATCGGTGGCCGCCATGCCCGTCAGCCGCAGGCGCAGCCAGTCCTTGCAGGACAACAGCCAACGCGCCCGCTGAAGCACCCCTGGTTCGTGGCGGGCGAGCCAGGCCAGCAGGGCGGCCGGGGAGCCCGCGAAGGGCACCGTGCCCGACAAGTCCAGGGCACGGGACCAGACCGGAGTGCCCCGCCACTCCTCCAGCACGGGTTCGGCGCGCGTGTCCATCGCCACGATCGCGGCGCGCACCGGCCGGCCGAGCTCGTCGACGGCATACAGTCCGTCGCCGTGCCCGGCCACCCCCACCGCGGCGACAGCCCGCCCCGCGTCCGGACCGGCCTCGGCGAGACAGGCGGCGATGGCCTGGTGCGTCGTCCGCCACACGTCGTCCATGTCCCGCTCGACCCAGCACGGGCGCGGGGTGGACAGCGGCAGCGTGCAGCTGCCCTGCGCCACCGGCCGCCCGGTGGCGTCGAACAGAACGGCCTTGGTCACGGTGTGTCCCGCGTCGACACCGAGCACCAGTTCACTCGCCACCGCTCACACCCACTCCAGGTTCCGAGAGTTGACCACCGTGGTCGCACCGGCCAGTCGCGGCGAGTTCGGCGACGATCGTGGCGTTACGGCCGGACTCCGGTACGGCCACGCCGCGTGCTGTTCCGCCTTTTTCCCGGCCGGTCGAGGCTGCGGACCGGCCAGGAGCAGCGGATCGCACACCTGCGCCAGGGCATCGACGCAGTACCTGGCAGGGATGAAACGATCACCGCCGAAGAGAACCTGCCATCCGGTCTCCTCGCGTGCCGAAGCCACACCGCTCACGAAGCCGATCGTCCCACGTAACAGGACGGCGGGCCTGGACCGCCGCATGTTCAGCGGCAGAGATGCCCGCACACGTGGCCCCTCCAGCAGGCGCGACCCGGCGGCGCAGCCAGCTCCCCTCGCAGGAACTGATCAGCGGCTGTGCTGCAAGCGTTGACGATGGCCCTGACTTTCTCGGCCGGCGGGGCCGGCGAAGCCGCCGCGGAGACTCCGGTGGCGCCGACCAGGGCACCGTCGCCGGTGTGCACACACGGCGCGGGGTTTGTCGTGCTCGCCCGGACGTGAACGGCCCGCGGGCTCCACGGCGGTGGCGCCAGCCACACCGAGAAGCACCGGTCGGGCCCAGCCCCACAGTGCCCGTCGGGCTGACCAGGATGGCTGCCCCTCCGGCACACCCAACCTGATGCCCTCGGCTTCGGCTTCGGCTGTGGTCGCGGTGGTCATGGGGTGATTGTTTCGGCAGTCTCACTACGGGGAGCTGTAAGTGCGGCTTCGTCACCCCACCCGGGCTCGACCACGCGTGAGGGGCCGCCGGCGGCGGCGCGGTCGTCAGATCGGGTGGCGTGCATCAGCGCGAGCGCGGTCAGCGGTACGAGGGTCAGGGCGGCCGTCACCGTGCCGACCAGCGGCGGCCCGGCCTGCCCCAGCGGCGAGGCCAGGGCGATGCCTGCCACCCAGGAGCCGACGGCGATCCCCACGTTGGACGACGAACTGGCCAGCGCGGAGGCGAGTGTGGGCGCGGAACCGGCGAAGCGCACGACCAGAGCGCCGAGCACCGGGGTCGCGGCGAAACCGGTCGCCCCCATCACCGTCACCAGGACAACCGTCGCCACGGCGCTTGTGGAGAAGAGCACCAGCAAGAGCAGAACCAGCGTGCTCGCGGCGGCAGCTGTGATGAGCGTGGCGAGCGGCCGACGGTCACCCAGGCGCCCGCCGACCATGGTGCCCAGCAGGGCGCCCACACCGTAGCTCGTCAGGATCAGCGGCACGGCCGCGGTAGGAATCCCGGCCCGCTCGGTGAGCAGGGGCGAGATGTAGGTGTAGGTCGCCAGGACACCTCCCAGGAGCAACGCGATGGCGCTCAGCGCCAGCCAGACGCGGGACTGGCGCAGCGCGGCGAACTCGGCGCGCACAGAACGCACTTCGCGCTGCTCCTCGTCGGGGATGAAACGGCCGATGCCCAGTGCGGCGCCGGCTGAGAGGGCGGCCAACGCCCAGAACGGTGCCCGCCAGTTGGACATCTGCCCCAGCCACGCGCCCAGCGGTACGCCGGCGACGTTGGCTACGGTCATGCCTCCGAGCAGCAGGCCCAAAGCCCGCGATGTCGCTGCCGGTCCTGCCGCGGTCGTGGCCACGACCGCGCCGACGCACCAGAAGGCACCAGTGGCCAGTGCAGTCACCACACGGGCCGCGAGCACGACCGCGAAGGACGGACTGAGGGCCGCAATCACATGGCCCAGGGCGAAGACGGTGAGTGCGAGAACCAGCGTGGATCGCCGGGGCAGGCGCAGCGTCGCGATCGCCATCACCGGTGCGCCGACGATCATGCCTGCCGCGAACCCCGTGATCAGCAGCCCCGCGTGAGACACACTGACAGCGAGATCATCCGCGATCTCGGGCAGCAGGCCCGCAATGACGAACTCGGTGGTGCCCATCAGAAACGTCCCGGCGGCCAGCACCAGGACGACGAAAGGCAGCTTGGCGGACCGGTCGTCGGTCAGGGGTGACATGTGGGTGGCTTTCTCTTTCCGGAGCGGGCGCGACTGGCCGCGGGGGGTGCTGACGCCGTACAGCCTCGCACCGGATATCCGTTCTGTGAGGGGGAGGAAATTCCCCCTTGACGGATGCAAAGAGTCCGCGTAGGCGAGTCTCTCCGTCCAACCGTTACTGGGAGAGCGTCAGGGGTGGTGTCCCGCCAGGGGCGTTGCCGGGCAGCCTTCGCGGCCTCGGGGGCGTAGCGCCGATCGGCCCCACACCGGGCGTCAGGGCGGCACGTGCGCCCCGGCCCGCACCGACGATGTCGCCTACCCAAGCGGATAGCCAGGCGGGCTGCAGGCAGCCAGCGAGGTAGACGTTCCATCTTGTCCCCCGACGCCGGAGGGCAAGGGGTCCGGGCCGGTGCGCGTATCACCAACTGCTTGTGTGGCTGCCGCTTCGATCCGCACGGCCAGATCACTCCGCTCTTCCGGTACTGACCACCCGCGCGAGCACTTACGGCGCAGGACGCTGGTTTTCCCAGCGCGCGAACCAGGCATGTGCCGAGGACTCCAGGGTCCACGGGTTGCCGCGGGATCCATGCTGGGCGAGCATCACGTCGATCAGTTCGGTGGCACTCGTGGCCTCATGGGCGGCCTGGTGGAATTCAGCGATGTATCCCCGGGTTCCCTCGATCATCTCGGCGACGGCGCGGTCGTCGGAGTCGGGCTTCTTGTGCCCCCTCCGCGATCATGGTCGGGTTCAGTGCCGCGACGCGGCCCACGTTCGCGCTCCATTCGCGCCAGGCATCGGGTCCCGACAGGCCCAGCATTTAATGGATCTCGTTGTAGATGACGTCACCCGCGACCACGGTGTCGATCACCGGCACATGGACCACAGACTATGGACGCAAACGGCGTCCACCGGCCCGGGCCCAGAGAGAACGTGAGGAAGCCTCCCGGCACCTGCCGGGAGGCTTCCTCACGCACGTGGCGCCGTCACTCGCGCATGCGGCGGCCGGGGCGGCCGACGGGCACCCCCTCACCGCTCACAACGCGGTGCCCGTCTCCTCGGCCAGCGTCTGCAGGAGGCGGTCCTGAAACCCCTCGTCGTGAACGGCGCGGTGGGGCTGCTGCCGCTGACGGTGGTACCAGTACCCACCGGTGGTCAGCGCTTCGGAATCGTCGCTCGTCGCGAGCCACTCCTGCGTGCGATGGCCGAGTTCCAGATCGTCCGGCGCGCTCGGCCCACCCATCTTCGTCGGCACCCAGCCCGGGTCCACGGCATTGCTCAGCACGCCGGGGCGCAAGCGGGCCACGGCGGCCGCGAGGGCCGTGACGAACAGCTTGCTGTCGGAATACGAGCCCGCGCTCAAGCCTCGCCAGTCGACCCCGTTCAGCGAGGGATGCCCGCCGAAGTGTGAGCTGCTGCTGAGGTACACCAGCCGACGCGGCCCGCGCAGCAGGGCCGCCGCGGGGACATTCTGGCCTGGAACGCGCTGGCCGCCGCCCTGGTCACCGACTTCTCCCAGATCCCGGAAAAGCACCGCAACTATCCCCGGATCATCTTCACGGAACCTGTGATGCGCACCCTGTACGCGGACTGGAAGACTTCGGCGCACATTGCCGTGGCCCAGCTGCGGATGGAAGCGGCGAAGTATCCCCAGGACCCTCGCCTGATCGAGCTCGTCGGCGAACTGTCCATGCGGGACAAGCAGTTCGCCCAATGGTGGGGCGACCACCGCGTCGCCGCCCGCACGGTGGGCACGAAGACCCTGAACCATCCGGTCGTCGGCGAACTCGTCCTGGACTGGGACACCCTCACCGCCAACACCGACCCCGACCAGAACCTGACCGTCTGGACCGCCGCCCCCGGCTCCCCCACCCACGAACGACTGCGCATCCTCGCCTCCTGGGCCTCCGACCAGCACCTGCCGGCCTCCTCCCCGCTGAGCTGACCGCGACCGGCCACCTGTTCGGCGTCTCCAACGGCAACCACGCCTACTACACGGCCGTCGTCGCCCCGGCACTCGCCGCACTGGCCGGCGGCGGGCTCGCGCTCTTCCGATCGGAGTA
>NZ_JBEXEA010000050.1:0-49732 GCF_040606035.1 Streptomyces sp. NPDC005483 | reverse complement strand
CAGCGGCTCAGCGGCTCAGCGGCTCAGCGGCTCAGCGGCTCAGCGGCTCAGCGGCTCAGCGGCTCAGCGGCTCAGCGGCTCAGCGGCTCAGCGGCTCAGCGGCAGCCTACTGGCCTCGTCGGCCGCGAACAGGCCTCGGGCTACTTCTCGCGGTCGTGGTACATCTTCCGCGTGTGTTCGGTGTGTTGCCGCATGACCGCGGTGGCGCGCTGCTCGTCGCGGTCGGCGATCGCGGCGATCAGTTCACGGTGCTCGATCCAGGACTGGCTGCCGCGCTGCCGGGCGATCGGCGTGTAATACCAGCGCACCCGGCGATCCACCTGCCCCGCCAACTCGGCAAGGACCGCGTTACCCGCCAACTCCATGACCTTCGCGTGGAAACGGGCGTTCAGGGCGACCGCGGCGTCCACATCGTCCGCGGCGACCGCGCTCTCACCCTGCGCACACAACTCCTCCAGCACGGCAATACCGGCGCTGCCCGCATTCGCGGCGGCCAGCCGAGCCGCCTCGGCCTCCAACAGCGTCCGCACCGTCAGGAGCTGATCCGCCTCCTCATCGGTCGGCTCGTGCACGAACGCACCCTGCGCAGGCCGCAGATCCACCCACCCCTCGGTGTTCAACCGCTGCAAAGCCTCCCGCACCGGCTGCCGCGACACCCCCAGATGACCCGCCAACTCACTCTCGACAAGATGCTGACCCGGCTGAAGCGCACGCGTCGTGATGAGCTCCAGCAGCGCGCCGTAGACACGGTCGCGCAGTGGACCGGGGCGCTCGAGCCTGGGCACCGTCCCGTACGGCAGTCCTGTCGTCGGCAACATCGCGGTCCCTCCTGTGCAGCGGTCGTCGCTGCGGCTGAGAGCCCATTATGAATTGGTTTTCGCCTACAGTCTACGGCGCACAACCGCCAGGGGCACAGCTCGTACCGGGTCGTAGCAGCAGCTCACGGGCTTGGTGACGTCACGACTCTTGCTGAGCACTCCCTCCATCCTGTAGACAATATCCAGTCGACAAAGTCGGCAGTTCCTCGGTCACCCTCACCGAACGGAGCTTCCACCCATGAAAGTCGCAGTCCTCGGCGCCGGAGCCATCGGTGCCTACGTCGGCGCGGCACTCCACCGCGCCGGTGCCGACGTCCATCTCATCGCCCGCGGTCCGCATCTGGCGGCCATGCGGGAACACGGTGTCCAGGTCCTGAGCCCGCGCGGTGACTTCACCGCCCATGTCCACGCCACCGACGACCCTGCCGAGATCGGCCCGGTCGACTACGTGTTCCTCGGTCTGAAGGCCAACTCGTACGCGGCGTGCGGGCCGCTCATCGAGCCCCTCCTCACCGGCACCACCGCGGTCGTCGCGGCGCAGAACGGCATCCCCTGGTGGTACTTCCACCGGCACGGCGGCCCCCACGAGGGCCACCGCATCGAGAGCGTGGACCCGGGCGGTGCGGTCAGTGCGGTGCTCGCGCCCTCCCGGGCCATCGGATGTGTCGTCTACGCGGCGACCGAACTCGAAGGACCAGGTGTCGTACGGCACCTGGAAGGCACCCGGTTCTCCGTCGGGGAGCCCGACCGCAGCCTCTCACCCCGGTGCCAGGCGTTCAGCGAGGCCATGCAGGCCGGCGGGCTCAAGTGCCCGGTCGAACCGAACCTGCGGGACGACATCTGGCTCAAGCTGCTGGGCAACATCTCCTTCAACCCCATCAGCGCGCTGGCCCGGGCCACCATGCGCCAGATGTGCCTGCACGGCGGCACCCGCAAGGTCATCGAGACCATGATGGCCGAGACCCTCGCGGTCGCCGAGGCCCTCGGCTGCACCGTGGGTGTCTCCATCGAACGCCGTCTGGCCGGCGCCGAGCGCGTCGGCGACCACCGCACCTCCACGCTCCAGGATCTGGAGCGCGGCAAGCCCCTGGAACTCGACGTCCTCCTCACGGCCGTCATCGAGCTGGCGGAGATCACCGGTGTGGACGTGCCCACGCTCCGCACGGTCCACGCCCTCTCCGACCTCCTCGCGATCCGGTCCGCCGCATGACGGAACCGGGCAGTTATGCCATCGGGCCGGGGCCTCTCATCCGGGTCGGCTCGGGACCTCGGATCCGGCCGAACGCCGGCACCGAGGTCCCGGTGGCCCACGCGATCGGCCGGGAGATCATCCGGGCGGGGCTGGTCGACCGGGAGTTCATCGAGCGCTCGACCACCGGCTTCGCGGAGTACAGGCAGCTCGTGGAGCCCTGGACGGTGTCGCTCGCGGTGAAGGTGACGGGCGTACCGGTCGTTGTTCTACGGGAGTTGGCGCAAGCCTGCGCGCGCGGCGAGCCGTTCCAGGCATTTAACGGCACCGAAGACGCGGAGGTCCGCACGCTGATCAACCTGTCGCTGATCAACCTGCGGCTGCTCACCGGCCGCGGTCACGACGATCGGGTGCGGCGTGCGCCCTTCCACCTGGTCCGGCACTCCCCGCCCCTCGACCTGACGGACGAGGAGTATCCGGTCCGGCTCACCAAGGGGTGCCGTATCGCCTCGTACAACACCCGTCTACAGATGGCTGGTTCGGCGCCCTCGCTGCGGCGGGCCGAGTGTGTCGAGCTGAGTCCGGAGGACGCCGAGCGCTACGGCGTGGTGGTCGGCGAGGAGGTGCGGGTCACCACCCGGCGGAGTTCGGTCACGGCGCCGGTTTGGGTGGATCCGGCGCTGCGGCCCGGTCTGGCATTCACGACCAGTCGTCCACTTGACGGAACGGGCGCCAACCAGGGGACGCAGAGGGCCAGTTGTCCGATCGCGGGGGCCGTGGAGTTCGAGGCCGCCGCGATCCGGATCGAGAAGATGCCCGTCGTCGCGGTACGGAGGTGAGACCGGTCGTGGGACGAGTTTCACAACGCCGTCCCTCATCGACTACCTGCGCGGCCACTCCATGAACGTGTACGCGGGAGAACACCGGTTCGCCCTGGAGGCGACGGCCACCCAGGGCTGACCGGTCTCCCCGCATACACGACGGCGGGACCCCGACCGGCGGGGAGCGCCCCCTGCGCCGGCGGGGTCCCGCCTCAGTCGTGTGCTGTCAGCACTTCTCCCGCAGCGAGTGCAGGTACGCGCTGGAGCGGCGGGCGAACGTGAAGGACTCGGCGGGCTGGTCGTGCTCGGTCTGCCAGTGGTGGGCGAGGCGCTCGCCCTTCAGCCGGGTGACGCCGGAGATGAACTTCTGGTAGTCGATGTCGCCGTCGCCGACGTCGGTCATGCGGTAGCCGTAGGTGTTGGCCGGGTCGCTCACCCCGTCCTTGACGTGGAAGAGCGGGTAGCGGTGGGGCTGCCTGAGGACGTAGTTCAGGGGCTCGAATGGTGCGGGGGTGCCGTCGGGGCGCTTGGAGAAGCGGAACTGTCCGGAGTACGCCCAGAAAATGTCCATCTCCAGGAACACCAGGTCGGGGTCGGTCTCCTTGAGCAGCACGTCGTAGAGCCGGACCTTGGGGTCGTCGGTGGCGAAGGAGAACTCCTCGGAGTGGTTGTGCTGGTAGAACTTCATGCCGCGTGCCTTCGCCGCGGCTCCGTAGGTGTTGAACTCCTCGGCGGCGCGCTTCCACGCGTCGACGGTCGAGCCGTAGCGGAAGGGGCCCGAGGCGGTGCCGATGTGCTTGAGGCCGAGGGCCTGGGCGTCGTCGAGGACCTTGGTGAGGTTCTGGGCAAAGGTGTAGGCGTTCGGGTCGTCCGAGTAGTAGCCGACGTGGCTGCCGATCGGGTTCAGGCCGTGGTCGCGGGCCAGGCGCCTGAGCTGGGCGAGGGTGATCGGTCCGGCCGAGCCCTGGGTGTAGCCGGCGAACTCGACCTCGTCGTAGCCGTACTTCTCCAGTTCGGCGAAGACGGGGGCGAAGCCGAGGGTGGAGACCTTGTCGCGGAGGCTGTAGAGCTGGATGCCGAGGCGGCCGGGGGGCAGGACGGGGCGGCCGTGGCCGGTGGCGCCGGTCGCGGTTTCGGTGGCGGCGCCGGCCGGGGACGCCGTGGCGCCCAGCAGCGCGGCGGCGGTGGCGCCCGCGGCCACGCCGAGCATCCCTCGCCTGGTGAGGCGGTGGGTGAGTTCGGGGTCGGGCTGGAACATGCGGCTCATGTCTGGGACTCCTCGGGTTCGAAAGGGCGTTGTCAGTGGTGGGTGCTTCACTGGTGACAGGTCAGGAGAGACCGGCCAGTCGGAGCAGGAGTGACTTCACGTCGGTGGCCGCGATGCGGTCGCCGACGGCGCGGGGGGTGGAGCAGATGAGGAGCGGACCGTCGTCGTCGCTCTCGGGGAGGCGGCCGTGGCTGCCGCGAATAGGTGACGGGTCGAGGGGCACGACCGCCATGCGATAGCGCAGGCCGAGTTTCTTGCGGGCCAGCGCGGTGGCCGCCTTGACCTTGACGTAGGGGTCGAGCGGGTCCATGAAGAGTTCGACCGGGTCGTAGCCGGGTTTGCGGTGGATCTCGACCAGCTGCGCGAAGTCGGGCGCGCGGTCGTCGTCGAGCCAGTAGTAGTACGTGAACCAGGCGTCCGGCTCCGCTATGGCGACGAGTTCGCCGGAGCGGGGATGGTCGAGGTGGTGGGCCTTCTTGCCCTCGTCGTCGAGGAGTTGCTCGATGCCGGGCAGGCCGTCGAGGGCGGCGCGGGTGGCGTCCAGGTCCTCGGGGCGGCGCACGTAGACATGGGCTATCTGGTGGTCGGCGACCGCGAAGGCACGGGACGCCATCGGGTCGAGGTACTCCATGCCGTCCTGTGTGTGCACCTCGAGGAGTCCGGCGCGGCGCAGGGCGCGGTTGATGTCGACGGGCCGGTCCGCGCGGGTGATGCCGTACTCGGACAGCGCGACGACGGTACGGCCTTCCGCGCGGGCGTCGTCCAGGAGCGGGGCCAGTGCCCGGTCCAGGTCGGCGGCGGCCTTCAGGGAGCGTGGGTCGTCGGGGCCGAAGCGTTGCAGGTCGTAGTCGAGGTGGGGGACGTAGCAGAGCGTCAGGTCGGGGTGTCGGGTGCCCATGATGTGGCGGGTCGCGTCGATGATCCACTGGCTGGAGACCAGGTCCGCGCCGGGGCCCCAGAAGTGGAAGAGGGGGAAGGTGCCGAGTGTGTCGGTGAGTTCGTCGTGCAGGGCCGGAGGGCGGGTGTAGCAGTCGGGTTCCTTGCGGCCGTCGGCGTAGTAGACCGGGCGGGGGGTGACGGTGAAGTCGGTGTCGGCGCCCATGGCGTACCACCAGCAGATGTTGGCGACGGTGTAGCCGGGGTGGGCGCGGCGGGCGGCGTCCCAGAGTCTGTCGCCGGCGACCAGACCGTTGTGCTGGCGCCACAGGAGTACGTCGCCGAGCTCGCGGAAGTACCAGCCGTTGCCGACGATGCCGTGCTCCGACGGGTGGGTGCCGGTGAGGAAGGTGGACTGGGCGGCGCAGGTGACGGCGGGCAGCACGGTGCCGAGCGGGGCCCGGCAGCCGGACTGGGCGAGGGCCTTGAGGTGGGGCATGTGGTGGAGGAGACGGGGGGTGAGGCCGACGACGTCGAGCACGAGGAGAGGGGTCGGTCCTGCCTCTCGGGGTGGGTGGCTCATGGCAGCTCCTTGAGGCCGAGGTCCGTCAGCAGGTCGCGCACGAGGGTGAGTTCGGCGGCGATGCCGTCGGCGAGCTGGGGGCGTCCGCGGGGGCGCAGTTCGGGTGGGAGGGCCTGCCAGGTGTAGGTCTCGACCTCCAGGTGGCGGGTGAGCGGGTGCGGGCCGCCGACCAGCCGGGTCAGGGCGGATTTGAGTACGGGGAGCGTGGAGGTGAGGGGTGCGGCGGGGGCCGCGTGGAGCGGGACGTGGAAGTGGGAGCGCCAGGGTGCCCCGTCGGGCAGGGCGTCGCCGGTGAGGGCCTCGCCGAGGTCGTCGGTGCCGCGCAGGCCTGCGGCGGTGGAGGTGCGGGTCTGGTGCAGGAAGCGGGGTTCGTCGAAGGCGGCGAGTGCCTCGCGGACTTCGGGGAGGTGGGGGTGTTCGGCGTGCAGGGCGGCTGAGAGCTGGGTCTTGACGACGGGGACGCGGGCGGCGGTGAGCGCGTCCAGGGCGGTGTTCGGGTCTTCGAAGGAGGTGGCGAGGTGGCAGGTGTCGACGCAGATGCCGATGCGGTCGTGGGCGACAGCGGTCAGCGGGGCGAGGGCGTGAGCGGTGGTCTCGACGACGCAGCCGGGTTCGGGTTCGAGGCCGACGCGGATGGAGCGGCCGGTCAGGTCCTGGAGGGCGTCGAGGCGTTCGGCGAGGGTGAGCAGGGCGGTGCGGGCCTTGTCGGCGCTGCCCTCGTCGTAGCCGGTACGCCAGGCGAGCGGCAGGGTGGAGATGCTGCCCTCGGTGACGTCGTCGGGCAGGAGTCCGGTCAGGACGCGGGCCAGCGCGGTGGTGTGGTCCAGGCGTTCCGGGTCGGTCCAGTCCGGCTTGTAGACGCGGTACTTGACCTCCTCGGCGCCGAAGCCCTCGTAGGGGAAGCCGTTGAGCGTGACGACTTCGAGGCCGCGGCGGTCGAGTTCGCAGCGCAGGTCGCGCAGCGCGGAGGGGTCGCTGACCAGGGCGTGGGCGGCGTCGCGGGCGAGCCAGAGGCCGATGCCGAGGCGGTCGCGGCCGAGGCGGCGGCGGACGGGTTCGCAGTGGTCGCGGAGCTGGGCGAGGACGCCGTCGAGGGTTTCGGCGGGGTGGACGTTGGTGCAGTAGGCGAGGTGGACGGTGGTGCCGTCGGGGTGGCGGAAGCGCATGGCTCACGCCTCCGTCTTCTGGGGGCCCCGGAGGATGGAGTTGCCCTCGTGGGTGGCTTCGGTGGCCGCGATGTCGAGGTCGAGCCGGCCGCTGAGTCCGTAGAAGGCGACCGGGTTGCGCCACAGCACGCGGTCGACGTCGTCCTCGGTGAAGCCCTCGGCGAGCATCAGGTCGCCGACCTTGCGGGTCTTGAGGGGGTCGCTTCGCCCCCAGTCGGCGGCGGAGTTCACCAGGACCTGTTCGGGGCCGTACGCGCGCAGGATCGCGACCATCCGTTCCTCGTCCATCTTGGTGTCGGGATAGACGGAGAAGCCGAGCCAGCAGCCGCTGTCCTTGGCCTCCTTGACGGTGGTCTCGTTGAGGTGGTCGACCAGGACCCTCTCCGTCGGCAAGGCGGACTCGCGGACGACGTCCAGGGTGCGGCGCAGGCCGGCGAGCTTGTCGCGGTGCGGGGTGTGGACGAGCGCGGGCAGCTGGTGGTCGGCGGCGAGCTGGAGCTGGGCGGCGAGGGCGGTGTCCTCGGCGGGGGTCATGGAGTCGTAGCCGATCTCGCCGACGGCGACGACCTGGTCCTTGACGAGATACCGGGGCAGTTCGTCGAGGACCGGGAGGCAGCGCGGGTCGTTGGCCTCCTTGGGGTTGAGAGCGAGGGTGCAGTGGTGGGCGATGCCGTACTGGGCGGCGCGGAAGGGTTCCCAGCCCAGCAGGGAGTCGAAGTAGTCGAGGAAGGAGGCGGGAGAGGTGCGGGGCTGGCCGAGCCAGAAGGCCGGTTCGACGACGGCGCGGACGCCGGCGGTGTACATGGCCTGGTAGTCGTCGGTGGTCCGTGACGTCATGTGGATGTGGGGGTCGAAGATACGCATCAGGACTCCTTGCCGTGGGTGCCTTCCGCGCGGTTCGGGCCGTGGTCGGCGGCCGGCGCGGGTGGGGTGGCCGTGGGGTCGGTCAGGGTCAGGACACGGTGCAGGTCCTCGGGCACGGGGCGGCCCGCGGCGGTGCGTTCGGCGGCGTAGTCGCCGAGCATGCGGGCGAGTTCGGCGTCCGCGCGGGCCCGCCGGTCCAGGTCGGCCACCTCGGCGACGGGTACGCCGGTGAACAGGCACTTGAGGACGGCGTGGCGCCAGTGGTGGGCGTCGAGGTGGCGGGCGGCGTAGGGGCCGACGGCGGCGGCCAGGAGGCGTGTGTCGTTGGTGCGTAGGGCGTCCTCGATGAGCGGGAGGGCCTCTGGTCCGGGCACCAGGTGGGGCAGGGCGTGCAGGACGGCGCGGCGTTCGGCGGCGGTGCCCTGGGCGTAGACCCGGGTCAGGGCGTCGGTGTCGGCGCGGGCCGCGTGCAGGATCAGGATGCGGGCGGCGTCGGCGTGTTCGGGTCCGCAGCGGCGTCCGGCCTCGGCGAGGCGCAGCTCCCACACGGAGATGGGGCCGTGGGCGCCGGGGTGTGCGGCGGCCTCTTCGAGGGCCTGGTCGAGCCAGGCGCGGGCGGCTTCGCCGAGGTGTTCGGCGAGGTGGCTGTGCAGGTCGTGCAGCGGGGTTCGGGCGAGGGTGGTGCCCTGGGTGTCCGCCGCGGGGGTTGCCTGGTGGGCGTGGGAGTGGGTCATGGGGTGCTTCCTTGCGAGAGCGCCACTGCCTGCTGGAGGAACGGGAGGGAGAGTTCGGCGAAGTGGGGGCCCGCGTGGGAGTGGCGGGGCAGTTCGACGACCGTCAGGCCCTGGTAGCCGGTGTCGGCCAGAGCGGCGAGGACCGGTGGGAAGCCGATGTCGCCGTCGCCGAAGGGGAGGTGTTCGTGGACGCCTCGGCGCATGTCCTCGATCTGGACGTGGCGCAGCCAGGGCCCCGCGGCGCTTACGCAGTCGGCGGGTGGCAGGGGTTCGAGGCACTGGCAGTGCCCGATGTCGAGGGTCAGGCCGAGGGCCTGCGGGTCGCCGAGGGTGGTGCGGAGGTGGTGGAAGTCGGCGAGGGTGGCGAGGAGGTGGCCCGGTTCGGGCTCGACGGCGAGGGGGACGCCTGCGGTGGTGGCGGTGTCCAGGACGGGGGCGAGGGCCTCGGCCAGGCGTTTCCACGCCGTGTCCGGGTCCGTGCCCGGCGGGGTGATGCCGCTGAAGCAGTGCAGGGCGTGCGCGCCGAGGTCGGCGGCGACCTGGACGGCCCGGACCAGCAGGTCGACACGGCGGGCGCGGTCGTCCGGGTCGGCGTCGAGCAGCGAAGGTCCGTGCTTGCGCCGCGGGTCGAGCACATAGCGGGCGCCCGTCTCGACGGTCACCGTCAGCCCGAGTGCCTCCAGTCGGCGCGCGAGGCGGCGGGTGCGGGCGGCCAGGTCCGGGGCGAGGGGGTCCAGGTGCATGTGGTCGAGGGTCAGACCAACACCGTCGTACCCGAGGTCGGCGAGCAGGTCCAGGGCGTCGTCCAGGCGGAGGTCCGCGAGACCGTTGGTGCCGTAGCCGAAGCGGAGTCGGTTGGCGCCGGGTGCTGAAGCGGGTGTGGGTGGGGCGAGGGGGGCCGCCATGGCACCGTGGGCCCGATTGGACCGGGGTCGGGCAGCGGGGTCGGTCACGTCTGCACCGGGGCTTCGAGGGTGCCAAGTTGAAGCGACCGGGCTCGTCATGGCACCGGATGCCGGGGTGGACCCGGTCCGGGCAATGGGGTCGGTCTTGTCTGCGTCGGGGGTTCGAGGGGGCCAAGTTGAAGCGACCGGGCTCGTCACGGCGCCGGGTGCCGGGGTGGACCCGGTCCGGGCAACGGGGTCGGTCGTGTCTGCGTCGAGGCTTCGAGGGGGTCCACTCGAAGGAGCGGAACCGCTCATGTCGCCGCCCGAACCCGCCGGGAGCCAGGGCCCAGCAGCCGGGTCGGTCACCTCCTCACCAGGACCCCGAGAGGGCCGAGGCGAAGCAACCCGGCCCGGCATGGCGCCTGAGCCCGGAGCGAGCCAGGAATGAGCAACGGGTTCAGGCACCTCTGCGCCGGGGCTTCGAGGGGCCCGACTCGAAACAGCGGGGCCGCTCATGTCGCCGCCCGAACCCGCCGGGAGCCAGGGCCCAGCAGCGGGTTCGGTCACGTCCTCACCGGCGCCCTGAGGGGACCGAGTTGGAGCAACCGGGCCGGTCATGGAGCCCTCCGAGCCCGGAACAGGGTGGCGTGGAGCATGGGGATCGGTCATGTGACGCTCACCTTTCTCGCGAAGCGGCCGGCCAGGGGGGCGAGGGCGGTGGTGAGCAGGGCTGTGACGGTCGCGCCCTTCGTGCCGGAGCGGGTGGCGAGGGCTGCCTGGAGGGGGATCGTGGCTCGGATGCCGGCGGTGACGGCTCGCTGGGTAAGCGGGGGTGAGGGGTTGAGGGTGGCGTGGAAGTAGGGACGGGCGGCTGTGGTCGCGTAGACGGCGCCGAGGGCGAGGCGCAGGGCGGCGTGCGTGTCGAGGCGGTGGCGGTGGGGACCCGGCCTGGGAATGTGATCACCGGCCTGGCGCAGGGGGCGTGGAAGGCGGGCCGCCAGGTCTGCCAGGTGCGGCAGATTGCGCGACCCGACAGCGCGCTGCCGGGTCACCGTCCACGTCAGTGCGGCCGTCGCCGCGAGCGCTGCGAAGGGGGCCAGGGGGGCGCCGCCCTGGGCTTCCCGGCGGGACACCAGCGTGACCGCGAGGGTGTGGGTGCCGAGAAGGGCGGCGGAGGGCAGCGCGCTGCGAATACCGGGGAAGGTGGCGGAGGAGGACGTCGCACGGAAGCCGAGGAGATCGGCAGGCGGCGGATCGCGGCGGATGCCCGGCACAGTACCGGCCGCGCCGAACCTCCGGCCCACGGCACCCGCGCCGACCATCCGGCGCACCCCGACGCCACCAGCCCCACCCCTCTCACCCCCGGCGCTCGCCGCCGCCCCGAGCAGCAGGTCCAGTCCTCGTGCTGTGGCCATGGCGAACGGTCCTGCCGGGGTGTCCTTCAGGGCCAGGTCGTACGCCCAGACGGTGGCAGCGAGGGGCACCGCGACCGTGAGGGCGGGGCGGCCCGCGCAGGCCGCCAGGGTGACGCCCGCGCCGGTGAGGGCACAGGCCGCGCCGAGGACCGCCGCGGGGCGGATGCGGCCGGAAGGCAGGGGGCGGTGGGGGCGTTCCACGGCGTCCACGTCGCGGTCGGCCCAGTCGTTGAGGGCCATGCCGGCCTCGTAGAGGCAGAGAGAGGAGGCGATGGCGAGGAGGGTGCGGGGAGTGGGCCGTGCGGAGGCCGCCGCCGCTCCGGCGAGGGCGTCGCCGGGGACCGTGAACAGGGCGGGGAGGCGCAGGAGTTCAGCCCAGGCGTAGGCATGTCCACCGTGGAGAGGGGCCTTCACCGCCGCTCCTCCCCCGGACGACCGTCGGCGTGGCTGCACGCGCCGCCATCGGCGGGCTCCGCCCGGAGCCGTTCCGCGAATCGCACCAGCTCCGCGTACTGCTCCCCCAGTCCCGCAGGCCCCTGCCCCACCGGGTCCTTGAAGTAGAAGCCCAGTTCGCCGAGTGGACCGGACAGCCCCCTCTCGTGGGCGCGCGCGGCCAGGCGGGCCAGGTCGAGTACGAGAGGTGCGGCCAGGGAGGAGTCGCAGCCCTGCCAGGTGGTCTGGAGGATCATGCGGGTGCCGAGGAAGCCGTCGAAGGCGATGTGGTCCCAGGCGGTCTTCCAGTCGCCGAGGGCGGGGACGTCGTCGATGTGGACCTCGCCCTCGGGGGTGGTGGCGAGGGTGTCGGCCAGGACGCGCTCCTTGCCGGCGTTCTTGGCCGCGGCGGCCGCGGGGTCGGCGAGGGAGGCACCGTCACCGCCGCCGAGGAGGTTCGTGCCGGACCAGGCCCGGACCGTGAGGGCCCGTTGGGTGAACATCGGGCCCAGGACGGACCGGAGCAGGGTCTGGCCGGTCTTGCCGTCACGGCCCGCGTAGGGCAGCCCTGAGGAGTGGGCCGGTTCGGCGAGAGCGGGGTGGTGCAGGCCGGTGGAGGGCGTGAAGTTCACGTACGCGCAGCCCGCCCGCAGGGCCGCCGCGGCGTAGAGGGAGCTGGGGGGCAGGGCGGCGCCGGTGGGGGCGGGCTCCGTGGAGGCCACGTTCACCACGACCGCGCGGGTCAGCCGGCACCGTCGTACGAAGGACCGTATGTCCGCGGCGAAAGCGGTGATCAGCTCGTCCTCGGTCCTGGTGTCGCCGGGGAGGGGGCCGCCCGGCAGGATCTCCCGTTCGGCGGCGGCGAGTTCGGCGCTCACCGCGGTCGGCAGGCCGTGGGGCAGGACACCGCCCGCCGCCAGGGCCTCCGCCCGTTTGGGCAGGGGGCAGTCCAGCGTGTCGTGGCCGCCGAAGACCAGGGAGGACAGGGTGGGCAGGCCGCTCTCGACGAAGGGCGGGGTCTCGGTGATCAGGCCCGTCGGCGGGTGCAGGCCCGCGGTCATGGCGGCGCAGCCCGCGACGACCGTCGTGGCGACGGAACCGCGGGCCCCGATCAGCCAGACACCTACGCGCGGTACGGAATCGGACGCGGACATGGGCAGCCTCCTTGTCGAACACGTGGGTGCGCAGATGCTGCGGAGAAGGGACGAAGACGGCGGGCGGGGGTCCGGCGTCCCCCGCCCGCCGCCGCTCAGTCGCCCTGCGGGGCCACGGTCGACGAGGCCTTCGCGGGCAGTTCCCTGATCCGGATGTCGCGGAACGACACCTGGTCGTCCACTCCGTGGTTCTGGATGCCGACATGCCCGTCACGCAGGCTGCGGGCCGGATCGGTGTTGGTGAAATCGTTGATCTTCACGCCGTTGAGCCAGACGCGGAGGCGTTCGCCCTCCACGCGGATCTCGTACGTGTTCCACTCCCCCGGCGGGTTCAGCGCACGGTCGCGCTTGTCCAGGTCGGCGGACCGGAAGCCGTAGACGGACCCTGTCGTCTTCTCGGGTACGTCCGTGGCGTCGATCTGGATCTCGTAGCCGTTGTCCACGGCGGACCAGGGGTCGTCCGAGGGCGGGAAGCCCACGAAGACACCGGAGTTGTCGTCCCCCGAGGCGCTCGCCATCTTCCAGTCGAGCTTCAGGGAGTACGCCCCGAAGCCCTGTCCGGAACCGGCGTACCAGAGCATCCCCATGCCGCCGGACGACGTGAGGGTGCCGTCGTCGGACCGGGTGAAGGAGCCCGGGCCGGCCTGTTTCCAGTCGGCCAGGGACTCGGCGGTGCCGTCGAAGAGCGGACGGTAGCCGTTCTCCGGTCGGCAGTCAGCCTGTGCCTCGCCGATCGCATACCGGATCCCGCCCAGCAGATGGCTGCGGAATGCCGGATCCGCGTACGACTCCTTGGTGTGGCCGAAGCCGGTGTAGAAGGCGCGGCCGCCCTGGTAGTCCTGGCACCAGGCGATGGGATGGTCGCCGTTCATCGTGCCGCCGGTGTACGACGACTCGTCGAGGGAGGCCAGGACGTGGACCCGGTCGCGGGGATTGGAGCGGTAGTTGTACCACTCGTCGGTGCGGTTCCACCTCGGGGACAGCTCTGACGTGGACGGGTGGGCCCGGTCCTCGACCACCACGGTGGCGGGCTGGATCGCCGGGTGCGACTGGAAGTACGCTCCGGCGAGGCCGCCGTAGAACGCCCAGTCGTACTCGGTGTCGGCGGCCGCGTGGATGCCGACGTATCCCCCGCCGTGCCGGATGTAGCCCTCGAACGCGCGCTGCTGGGCGGGGTCGAGGACGTCTCCGGTGGTGGAGAGGAAGACGACGGCGTCGTAGCGACGCAGGTTGCGCGCCGTGAACGCGGCCGCGTCCTCCGTCGCGTCGACCGAGAACCCGGCGTCGGCGCCCAGTTCCCGTACCGCCGCGATCCCTTCGGGGATGGAGTCGTGCCGGAAGCCGGCCGTCTTGGAGAACACCAGCACCCGTTCGGTGTCCGCGGAGTGTGACACGGCAGGTTGGGAGAGGCAGCCGAGGAGCAGGGCGGCGCCCACAACTGCCGTCGTCCATCGTGCGGTTGTGTTCATACGAGCCCCTCCTCTCAGCCGGTCGTGAAGGTGAAGTCGTCCACGTCGAACAGCGCCCCGGTGCCGCTGCCCTTGAAGACCAGGTAGAGCGTGGTGGTGCCCCTCGGGGCGCGGGACAGGGTGGCGGTGACGTCCTGGAAGGTCTCCCAGCCGCCGGTCACCGGCACGGTCGCCTTGCCGAGGAGGGTGCCGGTCGCGGACCCCGCGCGGATCTCGAGCGTGCCGCCGGCGCCGCCCGAAGAGACGTGTGCGGTGACGGACTTGGCGTTGCTCAGGACGTAGGGCGTGAAGGCGATCCAGTCGCCGTTGTTGATGTCGCCGACGGTGTTGCCGCCGTGTGCCGTGTCCTTGGCGATGACCGACACGCCCGAGCTGGTGCCGAAGTGCTCGGCCTGGCGGTGCCTGGGCTGGAGGACGCTCTGGTCGTGCGTGGTCAGCGGGGCCTGGCCGCCGCCACCGTTGTCGGTGTACTCGGCGTTTATCACGCCGAAGATGTTGGCGTCCTCGTCGTGGCCGCCGTCGGCGCTGGTCTGGAGGGTGCCGGTGCAGCCGTTGGCGGAGGTGACGGGGTGGCCGTGGCTGTCGTGGCCGAGGACGAAGGTGACCTTGACCTTGGCGCAGTCGATGGACTTGCCGTCCTCGCGGTCGCTCACCCGCACCTTGAAGGGGATCGCGTCACCGAAGCTGAACAGCTGGCCGTCCTGCGGGAGTTCGAGGGTCACCTTGGGCGCGGTGTTCCCGACGACGATCTGCACGCTGGCGCTGCCGGTGCGGCCGCCGGCGTCCTTGGCGGTCAGGGTCGCGGTGTAGGTGCCGTTCTTCTTGTACGTGTGGGACGGGTTGGCCGCCGTGGACGTGCCGCCGTCGCCGAAGTCCCAGCTGTAGGTGAGGGCGTCGCCGTCCTGGTCGCTGGTGCCCTCCGAGGAGAACCGCACGCGCAGTGGCGCCTGTCCGGAGGTACGGTCGGCCGCCGCCTGGGCGACCGGCGAGTGGCCGTCGGTGGCGTTCTCGATGCGGTACAGGGCGGAGTTCTCGTCGCCGCCGAACCAGGAGACGCCGTAGTCGAGGACGTACAGCGCGCCGTCGGGGCCGAACGCCATGTCCATCACCTGGGTGCCGGTCCACGGGATGTCGTTGATCGACTGGACGGTCCCGTTGTCGTCGCTGGTGATGCGCTTGATCCAGCGGCGGCCGAACTCCCCGGCGAAGAAGTCGCCGTCGTAGGCCTCGGGGAACTTCACGGGTGAGTCGAGCGCGGGATCGTAGTGGTAGACGGGGCCGCCCATCGGGGACTCGGAGCCGGTGCCGAACTCCGGTACGGAGCCGCCGTCGTAGGGGATCCAGGCGGCCTGCGCCGGGGGAAGGTCGGCGAGGCCGGTGTTGTGCGGGGAGTTGTTCTTCGGGGCGGCGCAGTCGAAGGAGGCGCCCGACGTGCCGGTCGCGAAGTCGTAGTCGACGTAGGCGTCGTTGTCGCCGGTGCAGTACGGCCATCCGAAGTTTCCTGGGCCGGTCACGCGGGCGAACTCGACCTGGCCGGCCGGGCCGCGAGCGGGGTCGGCGGCGCCGGCGTCGGGGCCGTAGTCGCCGACGTAGACGATGCCGGTCTGCTTGTCGACGCTGAAGCGGAACGGGTTGCGGAAGCCCATGGCGTAGATCTCGGGCCGGGTCTTCTCCGTGCCGGGCGTGAAGAGGTTGCCGTCGGGGATGGCGTACGTGCCGTCGGCGTTGACCTTGATGCGCAGGATCTTGCCGCGCAGGTCGTTGGTGTTGCCGGCGGTGCGCTGGGCGTCGAAGGCCGGGTTGCGGTTCGCGCGTTCGTCGATGGGGGTGAACCCGTCGGACTGGAAGGGGTTGGAGTCGTCGCCCGTCGACAGGTAGAGGTTGCCGGCCGCGTCGAAGTCGATGTCGCCGCCGACGTGGCAGCAGATGCCGCGGGTGGCGGGGATGTCGATGATCTTCTTCTCGCTGGCGGCGTCGAGGGTGCCGTCGGTCTTCAGGACGAACCGGGAGAGCCGGTTGACACCGTCGAAGGGGGCGAAGTCGGCCGCGGTGCCGGTCTCCGGGGCGTCGCCGGGCGGGGTGTTCAAGGGGGGTGCGTAGTACAGGTAGATGAAGCGGTTGGTGGTGAACTGCGGGTCCACACCGACGCCTTGGAGGCCCTCCTCGTCGTGGGAGTAGACGTCCAGCTTGCCGGCGAGGCGGGTGGTGCCGGCCGCGTCGGTGATGCGGAGTTCGCCGTCGCGCGAGGTGTGCAGGACCGAGCGGTCCGGGAGGACGGCGAGCGACATGGGCTCGCCGACCTCCGGCTCGCCCTTGGCGAGGGTGACCTGCTGGAAGTCCTCGGCGGCGGCCGCGGTGGCGGCTCCCTCACCGGCGACGGCTGCGCCGGCCTGGGGAGCGGCGAGGGTGAGGGAGGCGCCTGCCAGCAGGAAGCCGGTGAGCAGGGCAGCCGCTCTGCGCCAGGGGGCGCGTCGTCTGTGGGTCTCGATTCTGTCGGTAGGGGTGGTGCGGTCTTTCCCGTGCACGGATGCCTCCAGAAAGGGGCCGGTCGTACGGGTGGGTGCGGGTACGCCGGGATGCGCCGTCATCCCGGAACTGGCCGGTGCCGCCTACTCGTTGCCGCCGAACGCCGCGTCGAACGAGGCCGACGGCGGCTCGAAGTCGTATGCCTTCAGTCGGTTCAGTGCCTCGGGTGCGCCCTGGAGCCGGTCCATGCCGGCGTCCTCCCACTCGACCGAGATCGGGCCCTGGTAGTCGATGGAGCGCAGCATGCGGAACACGTCCTCCCAGGGGACGTCACCGTGGCCCGCCGAGACGAAGTCCCAGCCGCGGCGCGGGTCGCCCCAGGGCAGGTGGGAGCCGAGGCGGCCGTTGCGGCCGTCGAGGCGTTTGCGGGCTTCCTTGCAGTCGACGTGGTAGATCCGGTCGCGGAAGTCCCACAGGAAGTTGACGGGGTCGAGGTCCTGCCACACGAAGTGGGAGGGGTCGAAGTTGAGGCCGAAGCCGGGACGGTTCCCAACAGCCTCCAGGGCGCGCTGAGTTGTCCAGTAGTCGTAGGCGATCTCGCTCGGGTGGACCTCGTGCGCGAACCGCACGCCCTCCGCGTCGAAGACGTCGAGGATCGGGTTCCAGCGCTCGGCGAAGTCCTCGTAGCCGCGGTCGATCATCGACTCGGGGGCGGGCGGGAACATGGCGACCAGGTGCCAGATGGCGGAGCCGGTGAAGCCGATGACAGTGTCGACGCCGAAGGCGCGTGCGGCCCGCGCGGTGTCCTTCATCCGGTTCGCGGCCCGCTGCCGGACGCCTTCCGGGTCACCGTCGGCCCAGACCTCGCGCGGCAGGATGGCCTGGTGACGTTCGTCGATGATGGCGTCGCAGACGGCCTGGCCGACGAGGTGGTTGGAGATCGCCCAGCACTTGAGGCCGTACTTGTCGAGCAGGGCATGCCGGGAGTCCAGGTACGAGGGGTCCGCGAGCGCCTTGTCGACCTCGAAGTGGTCTCCCCAGCAGGCGAGTTCGAGTCCGTCGTAGCCGAAGTCGCGGGCGAGGCGGCAGACCTCCTCGAGGGGGAGGTCTGCCCACTGGCCGGTGAAGAGCGTGAACTGGCGCGGCATCTTTCGGAGCCTCCTCAGACGGCTATCGGGGTGTAGACGGAGTTCTTCTCGGCGCTCTCCTCCACGGCCGCGAGGACGCGTTGGACCTGGAGCCCGTCGGCGAAGGTGGGGTCGGGGCGGCGGCCCTCAGCGATCGCGTGGACGAGGTCGCGGGCCTGGTGGACGAAGGTGTGCTCGTAGCCGAGGCCGTGGCCGGGCGGCCACCAGGCGTCCAGGTAGGGGTGGTCGGGCTCGGTGACGAGGATGCGGCGGAAGCCGGCGTGCGTTCCGGGTTCCGTGGCGTCGTGGTAGGAGAGTTCGTTGAGGCGTTCCAGGTCGAAGGCCAACGAGCCGCGTTCGCCGTTGAGTTCGATGCGCAGGGAGTTCTTGCGGCCGGTGGCGTACCGGGTGGCCTCGAAGGAGGCGAGGGCGCCGGAGGTGAGGCGGCCGGTGAACAGGGCCGCGTCGTCGACGGTGACCTGGCCGGTGCCGGTCCCGGAGACGGCGGCCAGGCCCTTGACGGCGCCGTCGGCCAGAGGGCGTTCCCGTACGAAGGTCTCGGTCAGGGCGGAGACTCCGGCCAGTGGTTCTCCCGCCAGGTACTGCGCGAGGTCGATGATGTGCGCGCCGAGGTCGCCGAGCGAGCCCGAGCCTGCGTGTTCCCGGCGCAGCCGCCAGGTCAGGGGGAACTCGGGGTCCACGAGCCAGTCCTGGAGGTAGGTCACCCGGACGTGCCGCAGCCTGCCGAGTCGGCCCTCCGCCACCATCCGGCGGGCCAGCGCGGTGGCGGGCACCCGGCGGTAGTTGAAGCCGACCATCGCCAACTGGCCACGCCCGAAGGCTTCTTCGGCTGCCCGGGCCATCACCTGGGCCTCTTCGACGGTGTTGGCGAGGGGCTTCTCACACAGCACGTGCTTGCCTTCGGCGAGGGCGGCGACGGCGATCTCGGCGTGGCTGTCACCGGGGGTGCAGATGTCGACGAGGTCGATGTCGTCCCGCTCGATCAGGGCCCGCCAGTCGGTCTCGGCGGCCGCCCAGCCGTGCCGGTCGGCGGCCCGGCGCACGGCGGCCGCGTCCCGTCCGCAGAGCGCGGCGAGCACCGGGCGGCGGGGCAGGTCGAAGACGCGTCCGACGGTCCGCCAGCCATGGGAGTGGGCGGCGCCCATGAAGGCGTAGCCGACCATGCCGACCCGGAGCGGCGGCACCTCGGCCTCTTCTGACTGCTGCGGCTGTGCCATGCGCGATGTCCTCCTCGTCGTCGTGGCGCGGTGGGGGGTGCAGCCCGGTCCGTCGACGAACCGGGCTCCTGGGACCTGCCCTTCGGGTCGGTCCGACCGGGGCGCACCGCTGCTCGCAGCCGTTCCGGTCGGTAAGACAGGGCCCGTGTCGGGACGCCTCACTTGAAGCCGGTGGACATGTACTGGTCGACGTTGGTCTTGTCGACGACGGCCGAGTAGAGGGTGAGCGAGGCCGGGATCTCGAACTCGGCGAGGCCGCCTATGCCCTTGGACTGGCCGAGGGCGCGGGCGAGGTCGATCGCGGAGGCGGCCATGGTCGGCGGGTAGAGGACGGTCGCCTTGAGGACGCCGTTGTCCTGCTTGATGGCCTGCAAGGCGGACAGGGCGCCCGCGCCGCCGACCATGAGGAAGTCGTCGCGGCCGGCCTGGTCGATGGCGCGCAGCGCGCCCACGCCCTGGTCGTCGTCGTGGTTCCACAGCGCGTCGAAGCTCGACTGGGCCTGGAGGAGCTGGGCCATCTTGGCCTGCCCGGACTCGACGGTGAAGTCGGCGGCCTGGCGGGCCACCTTCCTGACGTTGGGGTAGTTCTTCAGGGCGTCGTCGAAGCCCTTGGTGCGCTGCTTGGTGAGTTCCAGGTTGTCGAGGCCGGCGAGTTCGATGACCTTGGCGTTCGACTTCCCCTTGAGCTTCTCGCCGATGTAGTGGCCGGCGTTGAGGCCCATGCCGTAGTTGTCGCCGCCTATCCAGCAGCGGTACGCCTGTGGGGTGTTGAAGACGCGGTCCAGGTTCACGACCGGGATTCCGGCGCGCATCGCCTTGAGCCCGACCTGGGTGAGGGCCTTGCCGTCGGCGGGCAGGACGACCAGCACGTCGACCTTCTTGTTGATCAGGGTCTCAATCTGGCCGATCTGCTGGGCGGTGTCGTTGGAGCCCTCGGTGATCTCCAGGGTGACGTCGGAGTACTTCTTCGCCCGGTTCTTGGCGTTGTCGTTGATGGCGTTGAGCCAGCCGTGGTCGGCCTGCGGTCCGGCGAAGCCGATGGTGACCGGCTTGCCGGGCGAGTCGGAGGCCGCGGGCTGGTCGTTCGCGGCCTCCGACTCGTCGTCGCTGGAGTCGTTGCTGGTGCAACCTGCGAGGAGGGCACCGGCCCCGACGGCGGCGGTCCCGAAGAGCAGCCCTCTGCGACTGGTGAAGCGGCTCGTGTGCTGTGGCATGGCGGTGAACCCTTTCCTCAGGTCGTGCTTGCGGTACGGCGCTGGACCAGCACGGCGGCGACGATGATCGCGCCCTTGGCGATCTGCTGGACGTCGCTCTGCAGGTTGTTCAGGGCGAAGATGTTGGTGATCGTGGTGAAGATCAGGACACCGAGCACGGAGCCGGTGATGGTGCCGCGGCCCCCGGTGAGCAGGGTTCCGCCGATGATCGCGGCGGCGATGGCGTCGAGCTCGTAGAGGTTGCCGTTGGTGTTCTGGCCGGAGCCGGACAGGATGATCAGCAGGAAGGCGGCGATGCCGCAGCACAGTCCGGACAGCAGGTAGAGGTAGAGGCGCTGGCGGCGGACGTCGATGCCGGCGAGCCGGGCGGCCTCGGCGTTGCCGCCGACGGCGACGGTGCGCCGGCCGAAGGTGGTGCGGTTCAGCACCAGCCAGCCGATGATCGTCACGACCGCGAAGACGAGGACCAGCGGGGGGATGCCGAGCACATACGCGTCGCGCTCTCCGAGATCCAGCACGCTGTTGATCGAGACGATCTGCGTCCGGCCGTCGGTGATCTGCAAGGCGAGTCCACGGGCCGAGGCGAGCATGGCGAGCGTGGCGATGAACGGGACCATCCCGCCGTACGCGATGAGCAGACCGTTGACCAGGCCGCAGCCGACTCCGACGATCACCGCGGTGAAGAGGATGCCCGCGAAGCCGTACTCCTGGGTGGCGACGGTGGTGGCCCACACCGAGGCGAGGGCGACGATCGCGCCGACGGAGAGGTCGATGCCGCCGGAGGTGATGACGAAGGTCATGCCGACGGTGACGACACCGATCACCGAGGCCTGGGTGAGGACGAGTTGGAGGTTGCGGGTGTCGAGGAACTCGTCGGGCTTGGTGATGCCGCCGATGAGGACCAGTACGGCGAGCACGCCGAGGAGGGAGAGGGTGCGGAGGTCGGTGCGGCTGCGCATCGAGCCGACCAGGCCATCGGCACTTTCGGTCTTGCGTTCGACCTGTGATCCCGTCGGGTGCAGTTTGCTGAGCACGGGCGACTCCCGTCATGACGTTGCTAAGTTGGCTTCTGCCCTCGGGCAACGGTCAGGGCTTGACCGTCATGAGGCCGTTCATCGGCCGACTGAGAAGCCACCTCCTTCGGGAAACGGCGGAGTCACGACGAGGTCGAGTACACGAAACTCGTCCAGTTCACGGGCAGGGCCGGAGTGAACAACCCGGCCCTCCCGGAGAACCACCACTTTGTCGGCCAGCCCCAGAACCTCGGGAATCTCGCTGGAGACCAGCAGCACGGCCAGGCCTTCGTCGGCCAGTCGCCGCACGACCGCGTACAGCTCGGCGCGGGCGCCGACGTCGACTCCCCGGGTGGGTTCGTCGAGCAGCAGGACCCGGCAGCCGCGCAGCAGCCAGCGGGCCAGGACGGCCTTTTGCTGGTTGCCGCCGGAGAGGGTACGGATCGGCACGGAGGGGTTGTCGGGCCGCAGGGAGAGTTCGCGGGTGGCCGCCCGGGCCGCGCCGAGTTCGGCCCGCCGGTCGATCCAACCGGCCCTGGAGAAACGGGACATGGAGGAGACGGACACATTGCGGGTGACCGACTCCAGCATCAGCAGGGCCTGCGCCTTGCGCTCCTCGGGGGCCAGTCCGATCCCGGCGCGTACGGCCGCTCGGACACTGCCGGGTTTCAACGCCTTGCCGTCCACGACCACTTGACCGGAGGTGGGCTTGCGAGCGCCGTAGACCGTCTCCAGGATCTCGGAGCGCCCCGAGCCGACGAGTCCGGCGAGGCCGACGATCTCTCCGGGGTGGACCACGAGGTCCAGGGGCTCGAACTCGCCCTGCCGGGTGAGTCCTTGGACCTCCAGGAGCGGCCTTACGCCATGTGCGGGAGCCGTCGGCCGTTCCGGGAAGACGTACTCGACGTTCCGGCCCGTCATCAGCGCCACGACCTCGCGCGTCGGCGTCGACTTCGCGGGCAGTCCGCCCGCGACGGCCCGGCCGTCCTTGAGGACCGTCACCCGGTCGCCGATCCGCCGGATCTCCTCCAGGCGGTGGGAGATGTAGACGACGGCTACGCCCTCGGCGGTGAGGTCGCCGACGATCCGGAAGAGGTTGTCGACCTCGTCCGGGTCGAGGGCGGCGGACGGCTCGTCCATCACGATCAGGCGTACGTCGTGGGAGAGGGCCCGCGCCATGGACACGATCTGCTGCTGCGCCGCCGACAACTCCCCGACCAGGCGCGCCGGATCGATCTCCGGGTGCCCGAGCCGTCGTAGCAGCGCGGCCGTCGACCGACGGGCCGCCTTGCCCCGTACGACGAACCCGGCCGCCGTGGGTTCATGGCCCAGGTGGACGTTCTCGGCGACGGACAGGTGCTCCACCAGGTCGAGTTCCTGGTAGATGGTGGCGATGCCGAGGCGCATGGCGGCGATCGGTGAGCGGAGGGTGACCTCGTCGCCGCGCCAGCGCAGGCGGCCGGTGTCGGGCTGGTGGGCCCCGGCCAGCACCTTGATGAGGGTGGACTTCCCGGCCCCGTTCTGGCCGAGCAGACAGTGCACTTCGCCGGCCTGGACGTCGAGGTCGACGCCGTCGAGGGCCCGGACTCCGGGGAACGTCTTGGTGATGCCGGACATGCTGAGCAGCGGTGGTTCTGGTGCCATGAGGTCCCCTTGGCGGGCGTGCGGGCCGGTTTCAGGGCGGTCCCCTCGCGGGGCGGCTGTTTTCAGGCAGGGCAGAGCAGGGCGCTGTGCGGGTGGGGTGACTTCCGTTGCGGCGTTGGGAGTTACGCGGGTGAGAACAGGTGGTCGCTGATGAGCCGGGCCGCACCGATGACTCCGGCGGTGGGGCCCAACTCCCCGAGAACGATGGGTAGGTTGCCGGTGGCCAGCGGCAGCGACTGGCGGTAGACCTGGGTGCGGATCGCGGCGAGCAGGGTGTGGCCGAGTCCGGTCACCCCGCCGCCGATCACCACCAGGCCCGGGTTGAAGAAGCTGACCAGTCCGGCGATGACCTGGCCGGTCCGGTTGCCGCCCTCACGGATCAGGTCGAGGGCGGTGGGGTCGCCGGCGGCAGCGGCGGCGGCGACGTCGACCGCGGTCAGGCCGCCGTTCGCCGTGTGCCGTGCGGCGAGTTCCTCGGAGCGCCCCTGCTCGACCGCCTCGACGGCGTCCCGGGCGAGGGCGGCCCCGCTGAAGTGGGCTTCCAGACAGCCCCGGTTGCCGCAGGCACACGGGCGGCCGTCGGGTACGGCCTGGATGTGCCCGATGTCGCCCGCGCTGCCCGTCACCCCGCGGTGTACCTCACCGCCGGCGACGATGCCGCAGCCGATGCCGGTGCCGATCTTGACGCAGAGGAAGTCGCCCACGGAGCGTGCCACGCCCGCGTGCATCTCCCCCATGGCCATCAGGTTCACGTCGTTGTCGACCATGACCGGGCAGCCGAGTTCCTGACTGAGCGCCTCCCGTACGGGGAAGCCGTCCCAGCCCGGCATGATCGGCGGAGCCACCGGTACGCCCTCGGGGAAGCGGACCGGTCCGGGGACACCGATGCCGGCGCCGTCGAACCCCTCCGCGAGCCCCGAGGCCCTCAACTTCGCGGCCATGGACAGGACTTGCTCGAAGACCGCGACCGGGCCCTCGCGGACGTCCATGGGCTGGTTGAGATGTCCCAGGATCTCCAGTTCGGCGTTGGTGACGGCGACGTCGACCGAGGTCGCGCCGATGTCCACGCCGAGGAACCGCAGGTTGGGGGCGAGCCGGATGTTGTGGGAGCGACGCCCGCCGCGGGAGGCGGCGAGTCCGTCGGCCACGATCAGGCCCGTCTCCAGCAGCCGGTCCACCTCCACGGCCAGCTTGGACCGTGACAGGTCGACCTGATCGCCGAGTTGCGCACGGGAGTTGGGTCCTCCGTCGCGCAACAGCTTGAGCAGCCGGGCCTGATGCGCGTTCGCGGGTCGTGCCGTCATGCGTCTCACAGGCCCCTCCCCGCCTCATTCGGCCACCGGTTGTCGTGCTTTCGAGGGGAACGTAGCAGTGGCTGCCGAACCTGGGAAGAAGCTGTGCAGAGATTACTGCCGACTTTCTCCACTCTCAGGACAAAGACGTGTCGCGCTCTGGTGTCCTGGCGCGCGGCCCCGCAGGATGGACCTGACGGAGGGGAGCACATGTTTCTGGTCACGGGTGCGACGGGGAACGTGGGTGCCGAACTCGCGCGTGCGCTGGCGGAGTCCGGCGAGCGAGTGCGGGACGTCAGCCGTTCCGGGCGCGGCGAGGGATCACCGGCGGGGGTTGAGCCCGTGGCGCGAGATCTGAACCGGCCCGAGACCGTGCGGGCCGCGCACCCAAGCCTGCCGGCCGCACTCCTGGACGACCTGACTACCCCCGCAGCCGCGCGTGATACGACGTCCGCGTGTGCTCGGTGTGGCCCCGCATCAACGCGGTGGCCCGCCCCTGATCCCGGCCGGCGATCGCGGCGATCAGTTCACGGTGCTCGATCCAGGACTGACTGCCGCGCTGCCGGGCGATCGGCGTGTAATACCAGCGCACCCGGCGATCCACCTGCCCCGCCAACTCGGCAAGGACCGCGTTACCCGCCAACTCCATGACCTTCGCGTGGAAACGGGCGTTCAGGGCGACCGCAGCGTCCACATCGTCCGCGGCGACCGCGCTCTCACCCTGCGCACACAACTCCTCCAGCACGGCAATACCGGCACTGCCCGCGTTCGCGGCCGCCAGCCGAGCCGCCTCGGCCTCCAACAGCGTCCGTACCGTCAGGAGTTGATCGGCCTCCTCATCGGTCGGCTCGTGCACGAACGCACCCTGCGCAGGCCGCAGATCCACCCACCCCTCCGTGTTCAACCGCTGCAAAGCCTCACGCACCGGCTGCCGCGACACCCCCAGATGACCCGCCAACTCACTCTCGACAAGATGCTGACCCGGCTGAAGCGCACGCGTCGTGATGAGCTCCAGCAGCGCCTCGTACACGCGATCACGCAGTGGACCGGGACGTTCCAGCTTCGGCACGGCTCCCTGCGGCAGACCTGTCGACAACATTCGCGGTCCCCCTCCTCGGCAGGCGGACATGTCCATTGCGTTTTGTCTACAGTCTACGGCGTCAGGGGAACAGGTAAACCGCGCGTCGACCTGGTCACATCCTCCACGTCACGGACAGCGGACGACCTGACCGGCGTAGGACAGGTTCCCGCCGAACCCGAACAGCAGCACCGGGTCGCCGGTCGAGATCTCGCCCCGCTCGACCAGCTTGGAGAACGCGAGCGGGATGCTGGCCGCCGAGGTGTTGCCGGACTCCGTCACATCGCGGGCCACCACGGCGTTGACCGCGCCGATCTTCTGCGCGAGCGGTTCGATGATCCGCAGGTTCGCCTGGTGGAGTACGACCGCGGCGAGGTCCTCGGGGGTGAGCCCTGCGCGCTCGCAGGCCTGCCGGGCCAGCGCCGGAAGCTTCGTGGTCGCCCAGCGGTAGACGCTCTGCCCCTCCTGCGCGAACCGCGCCGGCTCGCCCTCGATCCGCACGGCGTGCCCCATCTCGGGCACCGATCCCCACAGCACGGGCGAGATGCCGGGCACCTCGGCCCCCTCCACGACCGCCGCGCCCGCCCCGTCGCCGACCAGCACACAGGTCGTGCGGTCGCTCCAGTCGGTCACCGCGGACATCTTGTCGGCGCCGATCACCAGCGCCCGGGTCGCCGCACCGGCCCGGACGGTGTGGTCGGCGGTGGCCAGCGCGTGGGTGAAGCCGGCGCACACCACGTTGACGTCCATCGCGGCGGGTGAGGGGATGCCGAGCCGGGCGGCGACGCGGGCGGCCATGTTCGGGGACCGGTCGACGGCGGTCGAGGTGGCGACCAGGACCAGGTCGATGTCGGCGGGAGCGAGCCCGGCCGCGGCCAGCGCCTTGGCGGCGGCGTGCGAGGCGAGCTCGTCGACCGGCTCGTCGGGACCGGCGATGTGGCGGGTCCGGATCCCCACCCGGGACCTGATCCACTCGTCACTGGTGTCGACCAGGCCCGTCAGCTCCTCGTTGGTGAGTACTTTGGCGGGCTGGTAGTGGCCGACTGCGGCGATCCGCGAGCCGTTCATGGAGGGTCCCCCTCGTTGCCTTGGGTAGGGATCCTCCAGTCTGATCAGTGACTCACGGGTACGCGGGCACGTAAGGCCACAGGAAACGGGCGCCCGAGTTGTCGGCTTCCCTCACCCCCTCGGACGCCCGAACACCTGCCGAACGGTTACTTGGTGAACAACTGCGTGGCCTTCTGTACGAGCTCGTAGAGCCCGTAGGCGAGCGGCGCGCCCACCCACACCCAGGCCAGGGCGATCAGCGGACGCCGGTCAGGCGGACTCTGGCTGCTGTCGGGCTGTGACATCGGCGGCCTCCCTCGGTGCGGGAATGTGGTGACGGGTGCTGACCGGGCGGACCAGCTCGTTGGCGACGAAACCGACGGCGAGCAGCCCGATCATGATCATGAAGGAGAGGCCGTAGAGGTCGGACCCGCTCTTGCCCGCGTCCTCCTGCCGGTCGGCGATCCAGTTCACGATCAGCGGCCCGAGGACGCCGGCCGTGGACCAGGCGGTGAGCAGCCGGCCGTGGATGGCGCCGACCTGGTAGGTCCCGAAGAGGTCCTTCAGGTAGGCGGGGATCGTCGCGAAGCCGCCGCCGTAGAAGGACAGGATGACCAGCGCGCACAGGACGAACAGCGGCTTGGAGGAGTCGCCGAACAGGGCGATGAGCCCGTACATCACCGCGCCCACGCCCAGGTAGACGCGGTAGATGTTCTTCCGTCCGATCAGGTCGGACGTCGACGACCAGCCGATGCGGCCCGCCATGTTGGCGGCCGACAGCAGCGCGACGAACCCGGCCGCGGCCGACACCGAGACCGGGGTCGAGGTGCCCTTGAAGAAGTCCGTGATCATCGGGGCGGCCTTCTCCAGAATGCCGATGCCCGCGGTCACGTTCATGCAGAGCACGACCCACAGACACCAGAACTGGGGGGTGCGCACCGCGTTGCGCGCCGAAACCTGCGGGCCGTCGAAGGCGCTGGGCGCGGTCTCGACCGGCTTCTCGCTGCGCGGCACGCGCACCAGCAGGACGCCCAGAAGCATGAAGACGGCGTACGACAGCCCGTGCACGAGGAACGCGAGCGCGATGCCGGAGCTGTCCGAGCCGAAGGACTCCAGCATCTGCGCCGACCAGGGCGAGGCGATGAGCGCGCCGCCGCCGAAGCCCATGATGGCGATACCGGTGGCCATGCCGGGCCGGTCGGGGAACCACTTGATCAGGGTGGAGACCGGCGAGATGTAGCCGATGCCCAGACCTATGCCGCCGACGAAGCCGTAGCCGAGGACGATCAGCCAGTACTGCTCGGTGGCCGCCCCCAGCGCGGAGAGCAGGAAGCCGGACGAGAAGCAGATCAGCGCCACCGTCATCGCCCAGCGCGGCCCGTTGCGCTCCACCAGCGTGCCGCCGAACGCGGCGGACAGGCCGAGCATCACGATGCCGAGCTGGAAAGGCAGTGCGCTCTGCGTGCCGCTGAGACCGAGCGCGGATTCGAGCGGCGGCTTGAACACGGACCAGGCGTATGCCTGTCCGATGGAGAGATGGACCGAGAGGGCGGCCGGGGGGACGAGCCAGCGGCTCCAGCCCGGGGGCGCGACAGGGGGACTCATGATCCCGGACGGTAGGAACAAACAAGCGAGTTGAAAAGGCGGCGCGTCGACCGTATGCGATGAGCGGTATCCCGGACGCGACGAACGGTCGAACCGTCCCGTTTCCAGAGCGGGTCGAGCCCCACTCCCTCTTGCGGCCCCGCCGATCACACTGTAGACAATATTCCGTCGACATCGCTCGGGTCGGAGTTCGACATACGGGCGGTGGGTACCTGGGACGGGAGGTCACAGACCCGCACCGGCACCGGCGACGTGGGAACGCCCTGCGGAGCGGGCTGCGGCCTCACGCTCCATGTGCAGGACAATGAGATCGTGAGGGCCCGACGGCAGCCTCCGCAGCAAGGGCCGTTTCGGCTACCAGCACGTACAGAACCGGGACTGAGACACATATGGGACGAGTCACGGAACGACGCAAGGTCATCCGCATCCGCGACGGGGCCATCTCGTCCCGCCCGGACACCCTGGTCGCCGAGGAACCCCTGGAGATCCGCCTCAACGGCAAACCCCTCGCCATCACCATGCGCACGCCCGGCGACGACTTCGCCCTCGCCGCCGGCTTCCTCGTCAGTGAAGGGGTGCTGGCCCGGCACAGCGACCTGCAGAACATCGTCTACTGCGCCGGCGCCACCGTCGACGGCTCCAACACCTACAACGTCGTCGACGTCACCACCGCCCCCGACGTGGCCATCCCCGACATCACCCTCGAGCGCAACGTCTACACCACCTCCTCCTGCGGCCTGTGCGGCAAGGCCAGCCTCGACGCCGTGCGCACGACAACCCGCTGGCCCATCGACGACGCTCCCCCGGTCCGTATCGACCCCGACCTGCTCGCGAGCCTCCCCGACCGGCTCCGCGCAGCTCAACGGGTCTTCGACCGGACCGGGGGCCTGCACGCCGCCGCCCTCTTCACCCCGGACGGCGAACTCCTCGACATACGCGAAGACGTCGGCCGCCACAACGCCGTCGACAAGCTCATCGGCCGCGCCCTCCAACAAGGCAACCTGCCCCTCTCCCGCGTGATCCTGCTGGTCTCCGGCCGCGCGTCCTTCGAACTGGCACAAAAAGCCGTCATGGCGGGCATCCCGGTCCTCGCCGCCGTCTCCGCGCCCTCCTCCCTCGCCGTCGACCTCGCCACCGAGACCGGCCTCACCCTCATCGGCTTCCTGCGCGGCCACTCCATGAACGTGTACGCGGGAGAACACCGCCTCACCCTGACAGCCGCCACGGCGGCCCAGAGCTGACCGGCTCCTCGGCGAGGGCCTCGACGAACGCTTCGACGAGCGGTGATCTCCGGCTCGCCCGCCAGGCCAGGAACACCTGGTCCGGCTCCGCGTCCGAAACCGGCACGTAGCTGATGTCCGGCCGTGAGTACTGCTGGGCGACGGACTCGGGTACCAGGGTGATCCCCTGTCCGGCCTCCACACGCTCGAACTTCTCCTCGATGGTGCGGATCGGGACGTCGTCCGGGCCGGAATCGGCGTACCGCAGCCGGGGCTCGCCCTCCAAATCGGCAAGGACGTCCGTGCATTCAGCCCGCGACTCCGGTCAACATCTAGCCCGCCACGCCTCGCATTTGATCCGCCGTCACCACCGTGCCCGGGCGCGGGAAGTCGAGCCGTGTCGAGGCTTCGTGCTCGGCGGCGGTGAAGGCGGCCATGACGTCCTCGACGAAGACGAGGACGTGACCGAGGTCGAGGGCGCGCGGGCAGTGGACTCGACGCCGAGGTTGGTGGCGATCCCGCCGAACACCAGAGTGGTGACGCCGAGTTCACGAAGGCGTCCGTCCAGTTCCGTGCCCTGGAAGACGCCGATGGTCCGCTTCACGATCTAGGTGTCGCCGTGGCGGGCGACTCCGGACACCAGACCGCTGCCGGGCGGCCGGTCGGCGACGCCGGGCCGTTCGACGCGCACGAGCACGACGGGAGCTCCGGCCGCACGGAAGGCGGCCGTCAACTCCTCGGCGGCGGCGAGGACTTCGGTGCCTTGCGGGTTCCAGAGGCAGGACGACGATCCGGTCCATCAGGTCGACGAGTACGAGGGCGCTGCGTGCGGGATCGAGCGCGAGGGGTCCGGTCAGGACGGAACGTCATCCGGCATCAGCCCTCCGTACCCGAGATCCGGATCAACAGGCCCATGAGCTGGTCGCGTTCGGCCGTCGTGAGCGGGGCCAGCAGCTCGTCGTTGGCCTCGCGGGCGAGCTTCTCGCAGCGTCTCAGCAGCCGTTCCCCCTCCTCCGTGAGGGACACGGCGTTCTTGCGGCGGTCCCGGGGATCCGGTTCGCGGACGACGAGGCCGGCGGACTGGAGGTCGTTCAGGATGCCGACCAGGTCCTTGGGATCGAGCCGCACCCCGCGGCCGAGGTCGGCCTGGGCGACGGGGGCGAGGTCGCGGACGGCGGAGAGCACCACGTGGTGCCACATCTTCATGCCCTCGGCGGCCAGCGCCCCGGCCACCAGTGCCCGGCCGCGGGCCGCGGCGCGTCCGAGGAGCCAGCTGGGGAGGGAGCGGATCGCGGGGAGGGGTGCTTCGGCCATACATCCAGCCTAGCCACTATTCATTGGACTTCCCAACGACCAGCGTCCTATCGTTGGGAAAACCAATGAATCCGAGGGAGGTCGGTCGATGCGTCGCGTCCGTTACGAGTCCACGGGCGGTCCGTTGTTCCTGGAGGAGGCGCCGGTCCCCGAGCCGGGCCCTGGTGAGCTCCTCGTGCGCTGCGAGGCGGTCGGCGTCACCCTCCCGGTCGTCCGCAAGGTGACCGAAGCCGCAGAACCGATTCCACTCGGCGGTGAACTCGCCGGGGAGGTGGTGTCCGTCGGCCACGGAGTCACCCGCTTCCGCCCCGGCGAGCGCGTCACGGGCCTGTGCTTCGGCCACGGTTACGCCGACTTCGCACTGCTGCAGGAGGCCATGGCATCCCCCGTCCCCGACGATGCCTCGGCGGTCGACGCGGTCGCGCTGGTCCGCAGTGGTCTGGTCGCGCTCGGCGCGCTGGAGGCGGCGCGTCCCGAGCCGGGAGAGACGGCGCTGATCACGGCGGCGGCGAGCGGGGTCGGCCACCTCGCCGTGCAGCTCGCGCGGGCGAGGGGCGCCTCACGGGTGGTGGGCGCGGTCTCCGACCCGGCCAAGGCGGACTTCGTGCGCTCGCTCGGCGCCGACGCCATCGCCCTTTACGCGGACGACAGTTGGGGCAACCCCGTCGACTACGTCCTCGACGCGGTCGGCGCCGACTTGCTCACCCCGGCACTCACCTCCCTGGCCCCTGGCGGACGGCTGGTGGCGTACAGCTCGGGCGGCGGGACGATCCGGGCGTACGACCTCCTAGTCGGCGCCAAGTCCGTGACGGGCTTCCAGATGGCGCGGATCGCCCGCGAGCGGCCCACGTTGTACGAGCGGTGGCGACGGGAGCTGTGGCGGATGTTCAGGGACGGCACCCTTCGGCCCGTCGTGCACGGGGAGTTCACCCTGGAGGAGGCGGCGAAGGCGCACGAGGTGATCGCGTCGCGGCGCAACCTCGGGAAGGTCGTACTCCATCCGTGACGGGACACGCGCGGGGTTCTTGTGAGGCGCGGGACGCGGAACTACCGTCCATGATCAAAAGGTCACATATCCGGATGTACGGACAACTGAAAGGGCGCCCGTGACGTCGAGTCGCGCACGTCTGAGATCCTCCCTTACCGCCGTTTCCGCCACCGCCGCCGTGCTCGCCCCGCTCGCCCTGCCGGGCACTGCCCACGCCCAACCTCCGGCTTCAGCACCGGGGTTCGAGCAGCAGATCCTCTTCAAGGCGGACCGGGACCCCGGTTACGCCTGCTTCCGTATCCCGGCGATCGTCCGTACCACCGCCGGCACCCTTCTCGCGTTCGCCGAGGGACGCGTCCTCAACTGCGGGGACACCACCGACATCGACATCGTCCTCAAGCGGTCCACCGACGGCGGCCGCACCTGGGGCCCCCTCCAGGTGGTCAACGAGGGCGCGGGCGACACCCACGGCAACCCGGCGCCGGTCGTGGACCGCCGGAAGGGCCGCGTCCTGCTGGCCGAGACGTACAACACGGGCCGTACGGACAGCGGGAGTTGCGCGGCGCCCTGCGACCGCACCCCACACCTGCAGTACAGCGACGACGACGGGCGCACCTGGTCCGCGCCCCGCGACCTGAGCGACGAGATCCTGTCCCCGCGGCGGAACTCCTGGTACGCCACCGGACCCGTGCACGGCATCCAGCTCAGTCACGGCCCGGCCGCCGGGCGGCTGGTCTTCGGTATCAACTCCGAAACGTGGGAGGGCGAGCGCAGCAAGATGGGGGTCCCCCCGGCCGGAGGCTGGGGGAGGGTCTCCGCGAACAACGCGGCGCTCGTCGTGAGCGACGACGGCGGGGAGCACTGGCGGGTCGGCGCCACCGACTCCTGGCCGGTCGCCGCCGACGGCACCTTCCGGCAGAAGCCCTCCGAGATCACGCCGACCGAGCGCACCGACGGCTCCGTCCTCGTCAGCGGGCGCGAACAGGACGGCACCGACCTCGGCCATCGCACCCAGGCCGTCAGCCTCGACGGCGGCGACAGCTTCGCCTCCCCCTTCCGGGCCCTCCCGGACCTGTACGCGCCGCAGGTGCAGTGCGCGACGCTCAGCCTCGGTGAACGCGTGCTGCTGTCCTGCCCGGGGGATCCCGACCGCCGCCGCACGATGACGATCCGCTCCTCCTACGACGGCGGCCGCACCTGGGACGCCCCCGACCGCGGCACGGTCGTCACCAGGGACTGGTCCGGCTACTCCGACCTGGCTCCGGTCGACGGGGGCACGGTGGGCCTGCTGTACGAGGGCGGGACCGCCGACGCGCGCGACGAGATCCGCTTCGCCCGTTTCACCGAGGACTGGCTGACCCCGCGCCGCGAGCCCGACCCGACCACCCCCGACCTCGCTCCCCTCGCCCCGCCCGCGGCCGTGCTCGGCGGCGCCCGTGAGACGACCGGGGTCATCGGCGGCGCCCTGGACTTCGACGGCGCCGACGACGCCGTACGTCTGCCGTATCGCGCGGAACTCCCGCTCGGCAGCGGGGACTTCACCGCGTCCCTGTGGTTCCGGTACACGGCCACCGCCGGGGAGCAGCCGCTGCTGTGGATGGGCGGTGTCGGCACCACCCAGCCCCAGGTGTGGCTGCGCGGGGAGCCGGCGAGCGGCCGGGTGCGGGGGCTGATCACCGTGCGGGAGGGCGCGACGAGCGTGCGGACGGCGACGGTGGGTTCGAACGGTGCGTACAACGACGGGCGGTGGCATCACCTGGCCCTGCGCCGGGGCGGCGGACGGATCACCCTCTTCGTCGACGGTACGGCGACCGGCGCACCGGACGTGCCGGGCTCGGTCAGCCGCAACTCGCCGTTCGGTGTGCACATCGGGCAGCGCATGGACGGCCGGGCTTTCTTCACCGGCGCGATCGACGAGGTCCGGGTCTGGAACCGGGCTCTCGCCGACGCGGAGATCACCGGCGCGGACGCCGCACCCGGGGGCACTGTCCTGTGGCTGCCCATGGACCGGGTGAGCGACAGCCGCTAACGTCGCGAACCGTGCCCGAGGACGCACGAGCACGACAGCGCACCGGCACCGGCGTCGGTCTGCTGCTGGCGCTGGTGCTCGGAGCCGTGCTGCTCACCGCCCTCCCGGACGGCGGCGGGCGGGACGCCGGCGACTGCACACCGCTGACCGTCGGCTCCTGGTCGGCGGACGACCGCCGCACCGCCGAGTTCGCCCGCTACGGTGACGACACCGGCCGCGCCGACGACTGGACCGGCGGCGACGGCACCCACTCGGTTCGGCTGCCCGACGGGCGGCTGCTGTGGCTGTTCTCCGATACCTACCTCGGCCAGGTGTACGGCCCGCCCAACCCGTTCGGCGAGCCGTACACCTGGCGCGACACCACCGCCCCCCTGGTGCGCAACTCGGCGGTGCTGATGCGCGACGGCCGCCTGGAGAGCACCCTCCCGGCGCCCCTCTTCCCGGACCCCGGCCCGAACCAGTGGCGCTGGCCGGTCGCGGCCCGCGTCGAACCCCGCTCCCCCGGCTCGCCCGAGCAGGTCGTCCGGGTCCTGCTGTGGGTGCGCACCGCCGGGCAGTTCCCCTGGATCTACGGCGTCCCGACGGCCACCGAGGTCGCCACGCTGTCGCTGCCCGACCTGCGCGTCGAGTCGGTCACGAAGGTCCTCGACGAGCGGCGCGTCAAGGATCCGTCCCGGCGGGTGCTGTTCGGGACCACGCTGGTCGAGGACGGCGAGTGGACGTACGTCTTCGGCGGCGACGACGGCCGGGCCGCGTCCCGGTCCGCCTCCTCGGCGTACGTGGCTCGGGTGCCGGCGGGTGCTCTCGCGGAGCCGGGCGCCTGGGAGTACTGGGACGGCTCGGCCTGGACGACCGGTGCCCGCCCGCGTCCGGTGCTCGGGGACGGGCGGCGCACCGGGGTGGGCAGCGCGTTCTCCGTCGTACGGCAGGGCGGGACGTACGTGCTGTTCACCATGGCCGCGGGGACGAAGGGGCTCGCGGCGGTGACGTCGTACTGGGCCTGCTCCCCCACCGGACCGTGGCACGGCCCGGAGAAGGACTTCACCCCGTCCCTGCCCTCCGGCCAGGTCGCCGCCTACAACCCGCAGGCGCACTCCGAACTCAGTGGCGGGGGGCGCCTGGTGCTCAGCTACGACGTCAACTGGTTGGAGACAGCGGCCGCTTCGGCGCAGCTCAACCGGAACGTGTCGCTGTACCGACCGCGGTTCGTGACGCTGCGGCTGACCCCGGCGCGCTGACCTGCCCGGTCTCCTCGGGGACGGGGTCGTGCGAGCGGCGCTTGGCGATCACCGCGCAGACCATCAGCTGCATCTGGTGGAAGAGCATCAACGGCAGCACGGCGAGCGAGGCGTGCGCACCGAACAGGACGCTGGCCATGGGGAGTCCGGAGGCCAGGGACTTCTTGGAGCCCGCGAACTGGATGGCGATGCGGTCCTCGCGGCCGAAGCGGAGCGCCTTGGAGCCGTACCAGGTCAGGGCGAGCATCAGGGCGAGCAGGACGGCCTCGACGATCATGAGCCCGCCGAGCCTGAGCGGGCTCACCTGGTGCCAGATGCCCTGGACCATGCCCTCGCTGAACGCGGTGTAGACGACCAGCAGGATCGACCCGCGGTCGACGAGGCCGAGGACCTTCTTGTGGCGGGTGACGAAGCCGCCGATCCAGCGGCGCAGCAACTGCCCCGCGAGGAACGGCACCAGCAGCTGGAGCACGATCTTCAGGAGCGAGTCGGCCGAGAATCCCCCGCCGCTGTTGCCGAGCAGGGCGGCCGCGAGGAGCGGGGTGATGACGATGCCGACCAGGGAGGAGAAGGAGCCGGCGCAGATCGCGGCGGGCACGTTGCCGCGGGCGATCGAGGTGAAGGCGATCGACGACTGGATGGTGGACGGGACCAGGGTGAGGAAGAGCAGGCCCTGGTAGAGCGGGTCCGTCAGGAAGACCGGGACGAGTCCGCGGGCGGCCAGGCCGAGGAGCGGGAAGATCACGAACGTGCAGGCGAGGACCGTGACGTGCAGTCGCCAGTGCTTGAGGCCGTCCAGGGCCTCGCGGGTGGAGAGGCGTGCGCCGTACAGGAAGAAGAGGAAGGCGATCGCCGCCGTGGAGGCTCCGGAGGCCACGTCCGCGGAGGTCCCGCGTGCCGGTACGAGGGCCGCGAGGCCCACCGTGCCGAGCAGCAACAGGATGTACGGGTCGACCGGCATCCAGGCCGGCCATTTCAGGCGCTTCACGGTGCTCCACTTGCTCGTGTTCGACGGTGATACATGGACATGGCAGGCCACCTCCCTCGGGACGGAGGGTCCCCCTCCATCGTCCTCCTTCACCCCTTGATCGGGAATCCCGCATACCACTCTGACTGTCATCACGTTCCGCGATAAGCTCGCGGTGTGTACGACCCGGCGCAGTTGCGTACGTTCCTGGCGGTGGCGCAGACCCTGAGCTTCACGCAGGCCGCCCGCAGGCTCGGGCTGCGTCAGTCGACGGTGAGCCAGCACGTGCGGCGCCTGGAGGACGCCGCCGGACGGCAGCTGTTCACCCGGGACACCCACTCCGTGGAGCTGACGGAGGACGGCGAGGCGATGCTGGGGTTCGCGCGGCGGATCCTGGAGGTGCACGACCAGGCGACCGCGTTCTTCACCGGCACGCGCGTGCGGGGGCGGCTGCGGTTCGGGGCGTCGGAGGACTTCGTGCTCACCCGGCTGCCGGAGATCCTCGAGAGCTTCCGGTACGACCATCCCGAGGTGGACCTGGAGCTGACGGTCGAGCTGTCGGGCACGCTGCACGAGCAGCTGGCCGCCGGGAAGCTGGACCTCGTGCTCGCCAAGCGGCGGCCGGAGGATCCCCGGGGTGAACTGGTCTGGCACGACCGGCTGGTCTGGATCGGGGCGGAGCGGCTTCGCCTGGACGCGGACCGTCCGGTACCGCTGATCGTCTACCCGCCGCCGGGGATCACCCGGACGCTGGCCCTGGAGGCGCTGGAGCGACAGGGACGGGAGTGGCGGATCGTGTGCACCAGCGGGAGCCTGAACGGCCTGATCGCGGCGGCGCGGGCCGGGCTGGGGGTGATGGCGCACTCCCGGGGCCTGGTGCCGCCGGGGCTGGTTCGGGTGCCCGACCGGTCCGGGCTGCCAGAGCTGGGCCGGGTGGACTTCGTACTGATCCACGGGCGCCGGCGCACGGCCGCACAGGGGGCGGCCGACGCCCTCGCCTCCGCGATCCTGACGGGCGGCGACCGACTGCATCGACGGTGACCGCCGTGTCGGCCCCGAGGAGGGCTGTTCCGGGTGACCGAGCGCCTCACACCGCCGGAGCTCGGGCGGGTGGACCTCGTACCGCGCAGGAGGCCGCCAACACACTCGCCTCCGCGATCCCCGCAGCGGAGACCGACTGCAACGACGGTCGCCACCGCATCGACGCCATGGGGCTGCTCCGGGTGCACAAACGCCTCACACCGTCGGAGCTGGGGCGCGTGGACCTCGTAGCGCACAAGAGGCGCCACCACCCTCACCTCCGCGATCCTCCCGGGCGGGACCGACTGCAACGACGGTGACCGCCGCATCGACACCGGGGCGCTGGTACGGCTGCCCCACCGCCCCACGCCGCCGGAGTTCGGGCGGGTGGACCTCGTGCCGCGCAGGGGGCCGCTACCACCCTCACCTCCGCGACCCCCACAGCGGAGACCGACTGCATCGACGGTGCCCTCCGCATCGACGCCCGGGGGCCGACGCCGCCAGGGCCGGCCTAGCGCTCGGCACGGCCGACAGGGGCCTGATCGCGTCCCGGCGGGTCTGGTCCAGGTCGCTGTCGGCGGCACCGTACTGACGTCCCTGCCGCACGGGGTGGCGCGATGGCGGCACCCGTGTTCGTCCTGGTTCCGACAGATCCCGCCCCCTCCCGGAGTGACAAATTCCGGGCCGACGACGCTGACGGAAGAGAGGAGGGCAACCCGAGGTTGACCGTTTCTGCATGATCCGGAGCCATAGCCGGGTCGTACAGATTCGGTGGAGATTACGGTCCAGAACCTTACCCAACCGTCAGTTTTGTGTCCGACCCTTCCCCATGTGAGCGTATTTTCCGGTGCTGACCTGGCCATACATGAGCACCGCTCGGTTTCGGCCCCTCTCCCGCCGGATGCCAGGGTGGGGTAGCTTTCACGGCGCTGTGCGGAGCTTCACTGAGCGCCAGGGAGAGCGGGGAGCGGGGTTTGCGCGAGTTCACCAACCCTCCGTTGGCGTTGGCACCCCCCGTGGGCGGACTGGCCGACGTCGTCTTCGAGCATGCCCAGAACGATCCCGTGCACATCGCCCTCGGCCGCAAGGACGAGAACGAACAGTGGCGGGACGTGACGTCCGCGGAGTTCCGCGACGAGGTCATGGCGCTCGCCAAGGGCCTGCTCGCCCAGGGCATCCGCTTCGGTGACCGGGTCGCGATCATGTCCCGCACCCGCTACGAGTGGACCCTGTTCGACTTCGCCCTGTGGACGATCGGCGCCCAGGTGGTGCCGGTCTACCCCACGTCCTCCGCCGAGCAGTGCTTCTGGGCGCTGTACGACGCCGAGTGCACGGCCGCGATCGTGGAGCACGAGGACCACGCGATGACGATCGCCACCGTCATCGACCGGCTCCCCCAGCTGCACCGGCTGTGGCAGCTGGACTCCGGCGCGGTGCGGGAGCTGTACGACGCCGGCGCCGCCATCGAGGACGAGGTGGTGCACCGCCACCGGCAGGCCGTGACCCCGGACTCGGTCGCGACGATCATCTACACCTCGGGCACCACCGGTCGCCCCAAGGGCTGTGTGATCACCCACGGCAACTTCATGTACGAGGCGGACACCGTCATCGAGCGCTGGGAGCCGGTGTTCCACTCCAAGAAGGGCGACGAGGCGGCCACCCTGCTGTTCCTGCCGCTGGCGCACGTCTTCGGCCGGATGGTGCAGGTCGCCGCGATCCGCGGCGGGGTCCGCTTCGGTCACCAGCCGCAGATGAACGCGGCCGCCCTGCTGCCGGACCTCGCGGCCTTCAAGCCGACGTTCTTCCTCGGGGTGCCGTACATCTTCGAGAAGGTCTTCAACGCCTCCCGCCGCAAGGCCGAGAAGGAGGGCAAGGCCGGGCCGTTCGAGAAGGCCGTCGACGTGGCGGTGAAGTACGCCGAAGCGATGGAGGCCAAGGCCTGGGGTATCGGTCCCGGCCCGTCGGCGGGGCTGCGGATGCAGCACCAGCTCTTCGACAAGCTCGTCTACTCCAAGCTGCGGGCGGCGATGGGCGGCCGGATCCGGCACGCGATGACCGGCGGCTCGGCCATGGACCGCAAGCTGGGGCTGTTCTTCGCCGGCGCGGGCGTCCACATCTACGAGGGTTACGGCCTCACCGAGACGACGGCGGCCGCCACCGCGAACCCGCCCGAGCGCACCCGCTACGGCACGGTCGGCCAGCCGATCCCCGGCATGACCGTGCACATCGCGGACGACGGCGAGATCTGGCTGCACGGCGCCAACATCTTCCAGGGCTATCTCAACAACGAGAAGGCCACCGACGAGACCCTGCACGACGGCTGGCTCGCCACCGGTGACCTCGGCTCCCTGGACGAGGACGGCTATCTCACCATCACCGGCCGCAAGAAGGAGATCCTCGTCACCTCCGGCGGCAAGAGCGTCTCCCCCGGCGTGCTGGAGGAGCGGGTGCGTGACCATCCGCTGGTCTCGCAGTGCATCGTCGTGGGCAACGACCGGCCCTACATCGCCGCCCTGGTCACCCTCGACCAGGAGGCCGTGGAGCACTGGCTGGGGATGCGCGACAAGCCCCGGATGTCCCCGGCGCAGCTGGTGCGCGACGCCGACCTGGAGACCGAGGTGCGGCGCGCCGTGGTGGCCGCCAACACCCTGGTCTCGCAGGCCGAGTCGATCCGCACGTTCCGCATCCTGGCGCAGCCCTTCACCGAGGAGCACGGACTGCTGACCCCGTCGCTGAAGCTCAAGCGCAAGGCGATCGAGACGGCGTACGCGGGCGAGGTCGAGGCGCTGTACCGGGCCTGACGCCTCTCAGGCCCGGTCCGGCGGCCTGTCAGCCGATGGTCACGCGAAAGATCTTGTCCGATCCGTCCGCCGCTCCTCCGTTGTTGTCGCAGTTGGTGGTGGACAGCCACAGCTGGTCGGCGCCCGGCACCTTGGTGACCGTGCGCAGCCGGCCGTAGGTGCCCACGTAGTACGCGGTCGGCGTGCCGACGCTCTCGTTGTCTCCGTTGATCGGGATCCGCCACAGCCGCTCGCCGCGCAGGGAGGCCATGTAGACGACGTTGCGCACGATCGCGATGCCGCTGGGCGATGCCTCCGAGACGTTCCAGGTGGCCTTCGGGTTGGTCATCCCGGCGGTGGAGCAGGTGCCCTCGCAGGTCGGCCAGCCGTAGTTGGCGCCGGGTTTGATCAGGTTCAGTTCGTCCTTGGAGCTGTTGCCGAACTCGGCTTCCCACAGGCGGCCGTTGCGGTCGAAGGCGAGGCCCTGCGGGTTGCGGTGGCCGAGGCTGTAGACGTAGTTGCCGAACGGATTGCCCGGGGCCGCTTTTCCGTCCGTCGTCATGCGCAGGATCTTGCCGTTGAGGGAGTTCTTGTCCTGTGCCAGGTCCGGTGTCTGGGCCTCGCCGGTGGAGACATAGAGGTAGCCGTCGGGGCCGAAGGCGAGGCGGCCGCCGTTGTGGTAGCGGTTCTTCTTGATGCCCTGGAGGAGGACCTTGTAGTCACTCAGAGCGGTCCCGTCGTACGTCATGCGGACCACCCGGTTGCCCTCGGACGCGGTGTGCATGAAGTAGACGTAGTGGTTCGTCTCCCACTTCGGGTCGGCGGCGACGCCGAGCAGTCCGCCCTCACCATTGGTCGTGACGGCGTTCGGGACGGTGCCCACCTGCGTCTTCGTGCCGTCCTTGGTGACCTTCCAGACCCGGAAGTCGTCCCGCTCGGTGACGAGTGCGGTCTTGCCGTCGGGCATCCAGAAGATGCCCCAGGGGATGGTCCAGCCGGAGGAGAGGGTGGAGACGGAGGAGGGGACGCCGCCGTCGGTGGCGCAGGCCTTGGTGGTGAAGGTGACCGTGTTGCTCGGCTGGGAGACGTTGCCGGCCGCGTCGCGGGCGACGACGTTCAAGCTGTACGGGCTGTTGCAGGCCAGACCGGTCAGCGTGGTCGAGGTGCCGGTGGTGACGGACTTGTAGACGGTGGTGTCACTGCGCACGTCGTACCCGGCGACCGCCCGGTCGTCGGTGGAGGCGCCCCAGCTCAGTGCGGCGCTGTTGGCCGTGACGTCCGCCGCGGACAGGGTGCCGGGCTTGGTCGGCGGGGTGGTGTCGGAGCTGGGTCTGGTGGTGCAGTCGACGACGGGGCTCGCCGGGGATGTGTTGCCGGCCGCGTCGCGGGCGATGACGGTGAGGTTGTAGGTGGTACCGGGAGTGAGGCCGGTGAGCGCCTTGCTGGTCGAACCGCCGGGCGCCTCACCGATCTTGTTGCCGTGTTCGTAGAGGTCGTACGCCGTCACGCCCACGTTGTCGGTGGCGCCGCCCCAGGCCAGCGTGAGCCCGTTTTCGCCGATGTCGGAGCAGCTGGGCTGCCCGGGGCGGCTCGGGGCCTGGGAGTCGGTGGCCGCGTCGACGCCGATGCGGTCGAGGTTGGGGCCTCCGGCGGCGGTGGTGGCGGTCGCGCGGATCTTGGCGGAGCCCGCCGTGAGCGGGACGTCGACGGTCTTGGTGGCCCAGGTGTTCCAGTCGGCGGTGGCCGGGAAGGAGACGGCGGGCGACACGACCGTGCCGTTCACGGAGATGTCCATGGGCCGGTCGGTCGCGGTCCCGTTGGCGTAGCGGAAGGTGACGGACGTGGTGCCCGCCGAGGCCGCGCTCACCGTGAACTCCACGTACGAGCCCTCGACGTTGGTGTAGTCGACGAAGCCGGTGCCCGTGTAACCGGTGTGGTTGGTGGCCACCGTGCCCTGCACGACGGTCGCGTCCTCGGCCTGGTAGTCGGTGGCCGCGAGCGCGGTGCCCTGGCTCAGGCCGGCGAGCGGCAGGGCGAGGGCGGCGACGAGGCCGTAGGGCAGAAGTCTGTTGATTTTCACGGATGTTCCCTTCAGCCCGTGTACTGGGTGAAGACCTTGAGGTAGTCGTAGGGCTGCTGCGTCACGCCGCTGCAGGAGTCGCCGTCGGTGCCCGAGCCGCAGGGGCGGTCGCGGTTGACGGACCAGTAGGTGAGGCGCCCGATGTGGTGCTGCTGGGCGTAGGCGAGCATGGTCTTGAAGTCGGCGACGCGGACGCGTTCACCGGAGTCGTCGGTCTTTCCGTTCATCGACGACAGGCCGATGTGGGCGTAGGCGGCGGTGTCGCCGTAGCCGTAGGCCGACTTGACGCGAGCCTTGAGGCCTTCCATGGCCTGCGTGGTGAGGGTGCCCATGTTCGTGGTGCCGCCGCCGAAATCGAACGGCATGATGCACCAGACGTCGTTCGCCAGGCCCGAGTTGGCGGCCCGCTTGATCATGTCGACGCCGGTGGAGTCGGGGCCGCTGGTCGTGGTGCCGAAGGTGATGACGGTCTTCAGGCCCGGGTTGTTCGCCTTGACCGTCTTGAGCGCGTCGACGACCCGCTGCCGTACGGTCGCGTTGGACCACTCGGTGTTCTCGATGTCGATGTCGAGGGCCTTCAGCTGGTAGGCGTTGATCACCTTCTGGTACGCGCCGGCGAGCGCCGAGGCGCTGGAGCACTTCTCGCCGAGCTTCGCGCCGCTCCAGCCGCCGACGGAGACCATCACGTCCCCGCCGGCCCCTCTGATCGCGTTGATCTTCGCCTGGTCGTCGCCGCCGGTGAGCGGGCGGGAGCCGTCCCACTTCGGGTTGCAGGTGCCGTCGGAGAGGATGAAGGCGAGGGTGAACCACTTGACGCCGGTCGCCGACATCACGGCCGTGGGGTTCTGGGGGCTGCCCCAGCCGAGGTACTCGTAGGGGGCGACGGCCATGCCCGGTGAAGCCGCCGCAGTCTTCAGGGAGTTGACGGGCTTGACCCTGATGAGCCGGGTCTCGCCCGGGCGCAGGGTCGCGCTGTAGGAGTTCGCGATCACGCCCTTGTGCGCGCCGGACCACAGGTCGGTGACGTCACCGGAGCCGGTGAAGCCGGCCTGCGACCAGTTCACGCTCACCGTCTCGTTGCCCGAGGTGCCGGTGTTGAACAGGGCCACGACGTACTGGCCGTCGCTCTCCTTCTTGCTCCAGACCTGCCGCGCACCGCTGTTGACGATCCGCTTGGCCGCGACCCCGTCCTGGTCGACGCCGATCAGCCGGTCGTTGGTCAGCATCGCCTTGTCGACGGAGTCGAGCTGGGTGAGGTCGGTGCCGAGCAGCAGCGGCGAGGCCGCCATCGCCCACAGGGTGAAGTGGGAGCGCCGCTGGTCGGCGGTCAGGCCCACCTGGTCACCGTTGCCGATCTCCAGTGAGTCCAGGTCGTTCCAGCCGCCCGGTCCGGCGTACGGCTGCCAGGAGGCGGCCGCGTCGAAGCGCTTGGAGACGTGGGACCAGTCGGTGAGCGGATAGCCGCTGCCGTTGGAGCCTGGGCCGCAGTAGCACTCCACATCACCCTGGGTGCGCCAACTGTTGCCCAGTTTGCGCCAGGTGGTGGCGTCGGCGATCGGAAGGTTGTTGGAGAGCGCGTAGTTGATGGGCCGTCCGCTCGCCCTGAGTGCCTTGTCCCAGGCCTGGACGTCGGGGATGTCGGCACTGCCCACCCCGTCGATCTTCAGGTAGTCGACACCCCAGGAAGCGAACTGCTTGGCCCAGGAGTTGACGAACTCCTGGGCGCCCGGCTTGGAGTAGTCGATGTAGTACATGTTCTTGCAGTTGTAGTTCTTCTCGGTCTTCGAGGTGTCCGCGATGTCCTTGGCGTGGTACGGGGTTCCCTCGATCGGCGTGTTCTTCAGCACGGCGTTCTTCGCGATGCCGGGCGTGACGTAGAAGCCGAACTTCAGGCCCTTGGAGTGGACGTAGTCGGCCAGGGCCTTGATGCCGCCGGGGAACTTGGCCGGGTCGACGGTCCAGCGGCCGTGGTCGTCGACGACGAAGCCGTTGGAGTCGCACTTCTGCCAGAAGTCGTCGAGGTTGACGTACACGAAGCCGTGGTCCTTGAGGCCACTGGCGACGAGTGCGTCGGCCTGTGCCTTGATCTTCGCCTCGGTCGGGGTGCGGCGCACGAAGCTCCAGCTGGACCAGCCCATGGCGGGCCGGACGGACTGGCCGTTGTCGGAGGCGGCCGCTGGATGGGCGGTGCCCAGGAGCGGCACCGCCGCGGCGAGGAGCACACCCGCCACCGTGGCCGTGAGCGATCTGATACGGATCATGACTGTCCCCCGTTCGCGGGTGTGGCGTACGACGTGCCGATCCACGCCTCGTCGATGCGCAGTCGCTTGTAGCGGGTGGTGTCGGTGGAGGCGGCCCAGGTGGTGTCGACCTCCAGGCGGATGTAGCGGGCGTTGGCGGCGGTGAGGTCAATGCCCTGGATTCCGCGGCGACTTGGCAGCTGACCGGTCTTCACCGCGCTCCCCCAGGTCGAGCCGTCGTCGCTCAGGTACACCTTGTAGTCCTTGATCCGCGCGGACTGCTCGGTGTCCGAGCGGGCGTAGGCGACGGAGTCCTCGCGCTGGTTGAGGCCGATGTACTGCACCTTCTTCGCCGAGCCGAGGTCGAAGGTGAGGTTGACGGGCAGCGTCTTGTTGTTGTCCCAGTAGGTGAGGTAGTCGCGGTCACCGGCGGCCTGGCCTGTATGCCCGCTCGCCGAGGCGCTCGCGCTCACCTTGACGCCGGTGAGGATGCCCTGGCGGCCGGCGGTGGTGACCTTGAAGACGGTGTCGTACGGGTCCCAGGTGCCGAGTCCGGTCAGGGAGAGCACACCTCCGGACTGGGACCACGAAACCGCCTTGCCGGTACGGAGGTTGGTGACCGCGGCGATGCGGTAGCCGTTGTCCCGGACGCGCAGGGTGCTGGTGCTCGGCGGGGTCAGGACGTGCACGTACTGCCGGTTGCCGTCGCCCTTCGCGATGGTCGTGACGCCGTAGGCGCCGTCGTTCCAGGCGCCGGGTTTGAGGCCGCCGTACAGGTAACCGCCGCCCTCGGTGCCGTGCAGGGACTCCCAGATGGGGTCGAGGTAGGAGTCGGCGAAGGTGTTGAAGGCGGCTTGGTTGGCCGGGAACGTGCCGTTGACCTGGGCGGTCTCCGCCATCAGCGCCTTCACCGAGGAGCCCGCGTTGGTGATCAGGCGGCCGAGGGTGAGCGCGCGGTCGACGGAGGGGTCCGTGCCGCCGTACCACCAGGCACCGGTCGACGGGAGCTTGAAGTCCGCCTCGGTCAGGCGGGGTTGGGCGGTGTAGACGGCCTGCGGATAGTCGTAGGCCGGGGTCATGCCCGTCTTCTGCTCATTGCTGATCATGTCCATGATCGGCGTGTCTTCGTTGTTGTTGCTGAGCGTGTAGTTCGGGCGCTTGTCGTAGATCTGCTGGTAGAGGTCGTGGCTCTCCCAGTAGGAGCTGTCGTTGTCGATCCAGAAGCCGCCGAGGTCGGGATAGCGGTCCATGACCTCGAAGAAGTTGTCGTAACTGAACTGCCCGAAGCCGTCGTTGGTGGTCAGGTCGACGTCCTTGCCCTTGTAGGAGGAGTACGCGGCCGAGTCGAGCCACTCGTGGCCGCCCTCGTCGTGCCACTGGGGGTCGTTGGTCATGTAGAGGATGACCTTCATGCCCTTGGCCTTGGCGGCCGTGATCAACTCGCCGAGGAAGTCCCGCTTGGTGGAGCAGGATCCGGGGATCTTGGAGGGCCAGGGGCGGGCGTAGCCGAGGCGGCTGTGGAAGCTGGCGAGGACGAGGTACTGGGTGTGCAGCTTCTGGGCCTCCTTCACCCAGTAGTCGGGACTCCAGCCACCGTTCGTGACGTCGTTCTCCCAGGCGGTGCAGCTGGTGTGGGCCGGTGCGGTGCGCAGGCCCCAGTGCAGGAAGAGGCCGCCGACGGAGTTGCGCAGGAAGTCCTGGCGGGGGTTCTCGAGGTCGAGCGGCTTCACCGCCGCACTGCCGCAGTCCTGGCTGCCCGAGACCCGCAGGGCGCCGCCGGAGGTGTTGTGACTGCCCGTCAGGCAGACGCCGGAGGTGTCCTGGAGGCCGACGTCGTACGGGGAGCCGGAGCCCTTCTGCGCGGTGAACCGGGTGAGCCGGATGCCGTCGGCCGCGTTGGCGATGAACGCGGGCCGGCCGTCGTCCGCGGCGAACTTGACCGAGCTGTCGGTGAACCGGACGTTGTCGGCGTTGTGGACGTACCAGCCGTAGGCCGGGCGGGTGCCGATGGCCTTGGGGTTGTAGTCGTTCGGGTCGTTGCCCGGCACCCCGGTGGACATGGTGCCGTTGCCGCCCGGGACCGTGATGTCGACGTTGTTGAAGGTCACGCCCTTGATACGGTGGCCGGTCTCACCCCACAGGGTGGGACTGAAGGACGGGCTGCTGCCGGTGGCCGTGATGTCGTCGTACGTGATGTCGCTGATCGAGCCGACCCCGGGACTGTTGCCGCACCGCTTTCGCGTGCCGATCTTCTGCATGATCGGCGAGTGGACGTTCGTCATCGTGATGTCGCGGTAGTGGACGTCGGAGATCTTCGCGCCGTCCATCGACACCATGCCGAGGCCGGACTTGTCGGCTCCGTCGATACGGATGTTCTCGAACCGGTAGTCCGAGAAGTCGCCGCAGGTCTCCGAGCCGAACATGAGGGCGTTGCAGCAACGGGCGGACAGGAAGCTGTCGTTGACGCGGACGTGGCCGTTGGGGAGTTTGGCGCCGAGCGCGTAGTCGCTCTTGAAGACCAGGGCGTCGTCGTTGGCCCTGATGTTCGCGTTGGTCACCGTGACGTTCGTCGTGGAGATGATGTTCCAGCCGTCGCGGTCGCTCGCGGTGTCGATGGTCAGGTGGTCCGACGTCACGTTCTTGCAGCCGTTGATGAGCGCCGCGAAGTGGCCGCCGCGGCGGAGTGTGAGGCCGTCACCGATCGTGAGGCCGTCGCACCGGGTCAGGGAGATGATCTTGTCGGCCTCGCCGGACTTCGGGTTGCCGGTGATCAGGTTGCCCATGCCGTCGATGACGCCCTCGCCGACGAAGCCGATGTCGGTCAGCTGGTCGCCGTGGATCATCGCGTCGCGGAAGTGGCTGTGTCCGTAGTCCTGGTAGTCGTCGTACGGATTGGACTCGGCCTTGTCGTAGGTGTCGGCGCTGGAGCCCTGGAGGGTGGCGCCCTTGTCGAGCCGGAGCGTCACATGGCTCTTCATGTGGATGGTGTTCTTCGACTTGTAGTCACCGGGCGGGAAGCGGACGACTCCGCCGCCCGCCGCCGAACTCGCCGCGGTGATCGCCTTGTTGACGGCGGGGGTGTCGTTGGCGGAGCCGTCGCCTTTGGCGCCGTAGTCGCGTACGTCGAAGACGGCGGCGGCTCGGGACGGGTCCTGCCGGGCGGCCGGGGACGCCGGGTGGCCGAGTCCGAGGACAAGGGCGACGACGAAGAGGACGATCGCCGCCGCTCGAGCGCGTGGATCAGTGGGGGGTTTCAAGGTGACGGCTCCTCAGACGAGTTGGTAGCCGCGCAGATTGGTCAGCAGCAGATAGGTGTTCTGGAGGGAGCCGGAGGTGTCGCCGAGGGAGCGGTAGATGCCCCACTTCGGGCGGACGCGGTCGGCCAGGAAGGTGTCGACGCCGGTCTTGGAAGCGTCGATGACGGTCGAGCCGCCGGACTTCAGGATCCAGCGGACCGAACCCGCCGAGCCGTCGCCGACCTTGATCTGGAAGTCGACGTCGGTCCATTTGTCGTGCAGCGGGTCCAGGTCGGTGCGGCCGACGAGGATGTCGTCGATGGCGAGCTTCAGCTCGATGGTCTGTTTGCCGTTCACCCGGCGCAGGGACTGCACGACGATCGGCGAGGTGCCGCTGCCGGGCTGCTTCATCTGCATGATGTGGGTGAAGGTGGTGGTCGCCTTCAGGGAGCTCGGGATGTACATCGAGTAGGTGAGCCGCCAGGTCTGGCCCTTCGTCCACTTCAGGTAGTCGCCGCCGCTGCCGTTGCGCAGCCCGGTGACCTCCTGGCGCTGGCGGTCGGTGGAGGTGTCGCGGTCGACCGTGTGCATGTCGAAGCGCCAGTTGTTGCCGGTGGCGTAGATGTGCGGCGATCCGGCGGGGTGCGAGTCGGCGCGGTCGTCCTCGATCGTCTCGAAGGCGCCCAGGCCGTCGCCGCTCGCGGACGGGGCCCACTTCTGCTGCCAGGAGGCGGCGTGGGCGGTGGTCGCCTGCGGCAGACCGACCGCCGCCGCCGTGGCACCGCCCAGCGCGGCGCCGAGCAGCCCCCTTCGTGATGTGCTCATGACACTAATCACCTCGCAGTTGTTCGTTCATGATCAGGAAGGCGCCCAGGCCGTGGAAGTCGTTGACGGCCCGGGTGCGGGCGACGTAGTACGCGTAGTCGCCGACGTTCGTGCCGACCGAGACGTCGGCGAGTTCGGTACGGCCGTCGGAGCCGACCGACAGCTTCGCCAGGACCCCCTGATAGCCGCGCCGGGCCACGGCGGCGTAGCGCGGGGCCAGATAACCGCGCTCGGCGCCGCGCGAGAGGGCGTAGGTGAACATGCTGGAGCAGGACGTCTCGGTCCAGTTGTCGCTCCGCCCGCCCTTGTCGATCACCTGGAACCAGCGGCCGGTTGCCGGGTCCTGGTACTTCTCGAGGCCTGCCGCCAGCTTCCGCAGGATCGCGAGGAGTTGGGGACGACGGGGCTGGTCCGCCGGGACGGCGTCGAGGACGTTGACGATCGCCATGGAGTACCAGCCGACGGCCCGGCACCAGTGCTCGGGGGCGAGCCCGGTCTCCGGATCGGCCCAGCTCACGCTCTTCGACTCGTCGTAGGCGTGCCTCAACAGCCCGTTCGCGACCTGGAGGTGGCCACCGTAGACGGCGAGCTGCCGCACCGCCTCGGCGCCCGTGTCGCCGCTCTCCCCGAACTCTGCGCCGTACTCGACGAGGAACGGGTTCACCATGTAGACGCCGTCCGCCCAGAGTTGGTGGGCCCGGCTCGCGGTGTCGGCGTGCCAGAAACCGCCGTCGTCCGTGCGGGGGTAGGTGGCGAGGCGGTCGAGGATCTTGCGCGCGGCCGTGCGGTAGCGGGCCTCGCCCGTCTCGTGGTGGAGGATCACCAGCAGCCGGCCGGCCTGCATGCTGTCCAGGCTGTTGAACGACTGGCCGATGGAGCCATCGGCACCGACGAACCGGTCGACGTAGCTCTTGATGTACGTGAGGTAGCGGGCGTCGTGCGTGCGCCGGTAGGTGAGGTACTGGCCATAGAGATACAGGCCGACCGGGTAGGACCAGCCTCCGATGGTGCTCGGCGTGTAGCGGGCCATGGTGGAGTCGACCATGGCGACGGACCAGTCCCGGTCCGGGGCCGGGCCGGTGGAGGGGCCGTTGGCCGGGGGTGCGGCCGCCGGCAGGGCGACCAGGGTCGCGGCGGTGAGTGCGAGGGTCGTCAGTGCCGTTCGCAGACGACGGCGTCTCATGTTCCTCCCTCTCCGTGGGTCAGGAGACACGGGAAACATCGGATGAAAGCCAACGCTAATTCATGTACATGAACTGAGTTCAGGATTCCGCTCGTTGGCGCGATCCAGAGTCGCGGCAGTCGGGTCAGCGGTCAATGGTCTGTACCGAAGACGTCGGATGCATTTCCGGCCAACTTCGACCATCGCCTGCTGACCGGCGGGTCAGTTCGGACGTATTCCCCCGTCAGGAATGCATCACGGCTCGTGATCGTTGACGATGGGAGTACCACCTGACGACAACCGTAAGGATCAAGAGCTCGTGAGTAGCAAGGTCCCCTCGATCATCCTCAACAACGGCGTGGAGATGCCCCAGCTGGGTTTCGGCGTCTGGCAGGTGCCGGACGACGAGGCCGAGCACGCCGTCGCCACGGCACTCGAGGCCGGGTACCGCAGCATCGACACAGCGGCGATCTACGGCAACGAAAAGGGCACCGGAAAGGCCATCGCCGCCTCCGGAGTGGCCCGTGAGGACATCTTCGTCACCACCAAGCTCTGGAACAGCGACCAGGGTTACGACTCGACCCTGCGCGCCTTCGACACCTCGCTGGAGAAGCTCGGCCTGGACTACGTGGACCTGTACCTGATCCACTGGCCCACGCCCTCCCGCGACCTGTACGTCGACACCTACAAGGCGTTCGAGAAGCTCCACGCCGACGGCCGGATCAAGGCCATCGGTGTCTCCAACTTCGAGCCCGAGCACCTGGAGCGGCTGATCGCCGAGACGTCCGTCGTCCCGGCCGTCGACCAGATCGAGCTCCACCCGCACCTCCAGCAGCACGCGGCCCGCGAGTACCACGCGGAGCAGGGCATCGCCACGGAGGCCTGGTCGCCGCTCGGCTCCGGCAAGGGCCTCCTGGAGGTCCCGGCCGTCGTGGCCATCGCCCGCAAGCACGACCGCACCCCGGCCCAGGTCGTGCTGCGCTGGCACCTCCAGCTCGGCAACGTCGTGATCCCCAAGTCCGTGACCCCGTCCCGGATCAAGGAGAACATCGAGGTCTTCGACTTCAGCCTGGACACCGAGGACCTGGCGGCGATCAGCGCGCTCGACGAGGACCGGCGCCTCGGCCCGGACCCGTCGACGTTCAACGCCGCCTGACGGCACAGCGGTTCGGCCGGCGGTGGGCCCCTTTCGAAGGGGCCCACCCCCCGCCCGGGGGGTTAGGGGAACGGCCCC
>NZ_JBEXEA010000049.1:9721-49802 GCF_040606035.1 Streptomyces sp. NPDC005483 | reverse complement strand
ACACCGACAGCAGCTTCGCCCTCTACGACTGCAATCCCCAGCAGTGAGGCGACGCCCGAAGTCAGGGATCGCGGTCAACGGCCGAGTGCCGACGGCCCAACACTCCTACCGCTTCCGTTGACGACCCCAGCGGTGTCGTCAACGGACACCGGCCCCTGTAGGACGGCCCCGGCCGTCCCTCTCAGATGGGGCGCGAGCCGGGCCATGGCGGGTCAGGGTTGCACGCAGTTCCTTGTGAAGGACGTCGGGCAACGCCACGCCTTGGGCATGGTTGAGGACCTGTTCAGCGACATGGGTCAGTTTGGTGTTGGTGTGCTGGGAGACCTTCCGCAGCACAGCGAAGCCCTTCTCGCTCGTATTGCGGTCCCATCTCCAGCACGGTCACCGAATCTGGGACCCCGTTCATGTTGAGCCCTTGAGTGAGTCACCGTGGCTGGCCGGTTTCACCGCAGAGGTCAGCAGTATGAGAGCTGGGGCAGGGCATCGCGGCAGCCATCGCGATTCCCGCGACCCACGGCACCTCACACATCCGGCCCGAGTCCGGTGTGGGCTTCCACTCGCTGCTTGAGGCCGGTGTTGAAGGCGGCGTACCCGTCTTTTTTGGGTGTTCTGAGGAAGGGCCGGATCAGGGTGACCAGGGCGCCGGAGAATTCCTCGTGGTTGGTCAGGCGGGTGGTGCCGTCGTGGTTGGGGGAAAGGATGAAGGAGTGCCGGCCGTGGAACAGCTGTTTGATGCCGAGTGTGCCGACCCACCGCAGTTCCTGGCCGGGCGTCGCGACGGTGACCGTGGGCCTGAAGGTCATGCCCGGCATGCGCATCGTGAGCCGGCTTCCCACTTGGGCGGATCCCTCGGCCGCGGAGAAGGTGCTCCACTCGCCGTAGGCGGCGAAGTCGGTGAGGACGTCCCACACCGCTTGAGGGGTGGCGTCGATGTCGATGACCGCGGTGAGGACCGGCTTCATGGTGGTTTCCACTTCTGGCTGGTGAAGGACAGGGGCGGGGGTTCGGCGAGCGAGTGGCCCACCGGTGGCCGGTGGGGCCGGGCAACGGTGTGGGGCGCGGTCCGCGGCGGGTCAGAGCGTCCTGCCCGGCGCGGCCCTGTGGGAGGGGGCGCCGTGGATGCCGGTGGCCGTGGTCTCCCGCAGGCCGTGGTCGATGAAGTCGATCATCCAGGTGAAGCTGTCGTCGATGTCGGTGGCGAACCGGAACCCGCCGGCTGCTTCCAGGGATGCGTATCCGTGCAGGACGGTGCGCAGCATCCGCAGCGCGTGGATCTGCTGGTCGGGGTCGATCCGGTAGCCGTGCAGCATCGCCGCCCAGGAGTCGACCACTCGGTTGAGGGCGTCGATGAGGGGGTCGTCGGGTCCGGTCGGGCGTGCGGCGTTGGCTGCGGCGTATCGGCCGTGGTGGTCCTTGACGAAGGTCCGCATCGCCTGTGCGCCGCGGACCAGGGCTTCGGTGCCGGACCGGCCCTGGATGGCGTCGCGGATGGCGTCGGCGCACTGGTTCATGGCCAGGATGGCGATCCGGTGGGCGAGGTCGGTCTGACCGGTGACGTGCTTGTACAGCGAGGGGGTCTTGACCCCGAGCCGTTCGGCGACCAGGCCCATGCCGAGCTGGTCGAATCCGACCTCGTCGACCAGGGCGGCGGCGGCTTCGGTGACCGTCGCGGCGGTGAGTCCGGCCCTAGGCACCGGAAACCGCCTTGGCCAGGAACGGCAGGGCCAGCGCGAGGACCTGGTCGGGAGTCTGGGCGTGCGGGTAGTGGCCGGCGCCGTCGATCACGGCGAGTTCGCCGAGGCCGGCGGGCAGGTCGGCGATGATCTTCGCCCCTTCGGCGCGGGGGTCGGCCCAGTCGGGGTCCAGGCTGCCTTCGACGATCAGGACCGGGCAGGTGACGTGGGCGAGTTGGGCGCCGGCGTCGGTGGGCTTGGACTTGCACATGTCCTGCAGGGCCTTCATTCGGCCGGGTTCACTCAGGGTGGCCTCGATGCGGGTCAGTTCGCTGTTCCAGTCGGCGGGCTTGGCCGGGTAGGCCACGTCGAGGTACTTCTTCCAGTCCGCCACGCGCCCCCGGACGATGACCTGCGCCATCCGCATGTATCCGGTCCGGAAGCGCTTGACCCGGATCAGCCCGCCCAGGTCGAGGGGCTGGGCACGGGTGAACGGAGCCAGCTCGATCACTGCGCTGATCACGTCGGGCGCGGTGGCGGCCGCGATGGTCGCGGCGCCGCCGCTGATCGACTGCCCGATGATCACGGCCGGGCCGCCGAGGTGACGCACGACGGCGACCAGGTCTCCGGCGATGTCGGTGCGGCTGTAACCGTCCCAGCCGAGGCTGGACTCCCCGCACCCGCGGATGTCGACGTTCGCGACCCGGTAACCGGCGGCCACCAGGCCGGGGACGAGGAAGCGGTAGGAGTGCCGGCTGTCGCCGATTCCGTGCGCCAGCACGACCAGGGGACCTTCCCCGGTCACGTCGAAGGCGATGGTGTTCTTGCCGATTCTCAGGTGCTCGGTCATGCCCGTCCTCCAACAAGATGGCTAATGTTGTTAGCTGCAGACTAGTCACATTAGCTATGAGGGTCAACGCCACACCCAGCCGCGCTCGATCAGGGGCCGAGCCCACAGCAATGGGCTGCCGCACGGCGCAGTGCTGTTTTTCCGCGAGAACTACGGGGACCCTCATCACCGCAACGTTCCAGGTTGGAGTGCCCAAGCACCTCACATGCCTACAGCTCGTGCTGCTCGGGACACGATCAGATCGCTCTGGCTGCGGTGCGGGTGCGCGGCGTGGATGTACTTCATGGCGGTGCGGGGAGAGAGACCGAAGAGGCGGATGGGGTGGAGGGGATCGTCGGTGGCTGAGCCTCGTCGAGGATGTGGTCCACACGCAGGCGGCCCGCCTGGTGGCGTGGGCGCGCAGAGGTTTGTTGATCGCCTGGATCGACACCGGGGGCTGGGTGTCGTCGGTGGCGGTATGGCCGGTGGCCAGCAGGTAGCGGCGGGCCGGCGTCGGTGGCGTTCGGCCGGCCACTGCCGTGCCAGGCGGGGTGAGTTCGTCAAGGTAGACGCTGTGGACGGGCTTGCCGGTAGGGCGCACAAGAGGGTGGCACGGCTGCGGTCGAGGTCGTCCAGCAACAGGTGACGCTGATCATGGGTGCTCAGGGTGTGCACGGCGGCGAGCACGAAGCTGAGCCGGTCGCGGGCGTGGGGCAGGCGGTCGAAAGTGCCGCGCAGCATGTCCTCGGCCAGCGCGCCCTGGGCAGCACGACTGCGGTGGTCAGGGAGAGGTGCGGGCCGGGTCGCGGATAGATGAGTCTTTCCCGTTTGAGGGCGCGGAACAGCGAGCGCAGGCCGGTGGCCCGGGACTTGACGGCTTCTCCCTGGACCGGTTCGAGGGCTTGCTCGATGTGGGTACGGGTGACGGCCCGCAGATCGGTGACGCCGTTGTCGTGCCAGGTGCGCAGCGAGCGCGGCCAGACGCAGGTAGGAGCAGACGGTCGACGGGGCGGGCGGCCAGCTGGGTCGTGGAGCCGTGCCGCACAGGACGTCGATCCACCGGTTGAGCGGGCCGCGGAAAGGGGTGGTGTCGGCGAGGTGCCGGGCCCGAGCCAGAGCCGCATCCGAGTGCCGGTCGGGGGCCAGGCGTCCGCTCCCGCGCACCGCCCGAGGACGAACCCGTGCGGGCGATGAACGTCGCGTCCTTGGCGAAGGCCTCCGTGCCGTCGTCGGCGTCCTCAACGCCCGCGACCGGGCCCACAGCATCGTGGAGTACCTCTCCCACACCGAGGCCGCGCGGTCGATGGGCAGCCGCCTCGCGCTCTGAACCGGCCCTTCAGTGGTCGACGACGACCCGTTGCCGTGGGCCGGGGTCATGGCCGCGAAGACGACCGTGCCGGCCCGGGCGACGGAGGCCTGGGCGCCCTGGGGCACGCGGCCTGACCTCGTGCAGGGCGCCGCCCACGGCTGGGCGGCACCCTTCGCTGGTTCTATGCGCTGTTCGGCTCAGGCACCAGATCCCACATCACGGCCGGCGGCAGCGACGGGTTGGCGGCAGCCGCTTCCACGACTCGCCAGTCGTCGTCGGCGAGTAGTCCGGCTATGACCGGCGGCGGGAGCGCCGGGTGCCCGGCGGCTATGGGCCGTGCCAGCGTGTCCTCCAAACAGGCGAGCAGGGCCGGGCCCGTGGCGTTGCCGTGCCGGGCGATCTCGCGGAATGCCTTCCGCACCGGCGGTACGTGTGTGGTCAGGTCCTCCAGCAGTGCCGGCGGTGCGTCCGGGTTGGTTGCCACCTTGGAGATGACCTGAACCCCGTGCCGTTCGACCATGCCGCGAAGCTGTGTCTGCGACAGTCCCGGGTGGGGCGCGATGGACTTGACCACCTTCGCGTCGGGGTCGGCGGCCAGCGCGTCGCGGATCTCGGCCGGCAGATCGCGCCGTTCAGCCAGGAGCATCCGCACCGCCGGATTCGACGACCCTGACAGCTCCTTGACCTCGGCGGGCGAGGCGGCCGCAATCCTCGGCAGGAGGGCCGGGCCGGTCTTGACGGTGCCGGCCAGGCGGGACAGGACGTCGAGGGGCACGCGAGGGTTGTGCGCGAGCCTGCGCTGCACGTCATGGCCACGATCGGTCGCCAACGTACGGATAGGGCGTCCTCGATCCCAGGGTTCCCGGCGAGGTCGGCTCGCACACCGGGCTCAGGGTCACCGGCGAGCCGCGCCCGCACCTGCGGCGGCAGGTCGGGACGGGCCGCGAGTCGGCAGCGCAGCAGCATCGAGGGGTGGTCGGCGAACTGGACGACGGCTTCGGCAGGCGTGGCAGGGTTTTGCAGCGCCAACGCAGCCAACTCAAGCATGGTGGACTCGTGGGATCCCGAGCACGAGGCCCCGGACCGCAGATCGCAGTCGCGCCGGGCGCACTGCGGATCGTGCACGAAGGGCGTCTCCTCACGGTCACAGACCAGGCACCGTTCCGCGGGAAGCAGCCCCTCGCCGGTGACCAGCATCGCCAGTACATCCGGTGGCGTCGCCTCGTTGGCCGCCACCGCGCGACGGACTTCGGCATGCAGATGGCGCGCGAGTCGGGCGGCCATGTCCGCCGTCGTCCACAACGCGAGCTCCGCGACGACGCCTACGTCCGGGTCGGCGGCCAGCGTCTCCCGCACATCAGGCGGGAGTCCGGGGCAGGCGGCCAGCTTCTCCCGACGCTCCACCTCCGGATCCGCCGCGAAGAGCCGCGCCCACTCGGGGGCACCGGCCCCGTCGTCGAGCAAGGCGAGCGCGGCCTGCGGCCGTACGACGGGATCGACGTCGGCGGCGCTCAGCAGACCTTCGTACGCGAGCAGCGCAGCGTTTTCCGCGAACCATGAAGCCAGGGCGAGCGCCTGCTCTCGGCTGAGGTCGCCGCGACCCGCGAGGCACTCTGCGATGTCCGCGTCCGCGACCGAGACCAGCCGGTCGACCAGCTCGAACGGCAGAGCCGTATTGGCGGCAAGCCCGCACAGTACATGGTTCACAGGAAGACATCCTGCCAAGACTGTGGTCGAACGGCCGGTGGATTTCCATACCGCCGCCCCAGGCCCACGGGAACCTTTGGGATTCCGTCAACTCTGCCTCTCCTGCGGGGCAGCGACTGCCTCGACGGCGTTGTCGGCGTTGGACGCGCCCTTGCCAGGCCGGCATCGGCAGTCATTCAGCTCCCTTTGGATTCCTGGTGACCGTCGTATCCGTGGCCAGTTGCGCCTCGTCGGCCGACGCGGGCGTATCCCTGAGGGCACCATCCTCGGTGGCGTCGCCGTCCTCCGGGACATCGCTCTCCTTCTTCAGCCTCTGCAGGGCGAGTTCTCTGGCCGTCTTCTCGGAGTACAGCCTCATCTCGGCCTCTGTCCGCTGCTCGAACACAGTTGTCTCCTTTGTCAGTTCGTGGAACGCCGTGCAGGCAAGCGGGCCCGCTCGGCTCCTTGGTCCTCGCCGACCGGGGTGAGCACTCGGCCGGACTCATGCGGCGTGGTCACCGTGAATCGGGTTCGCCCTTGGAGGCGAGAGGCGGCTCGGCGTTCTCGAGCAGTTTCACCGCTGTCTTTCCCCACCTCGGATCACTACTGAGACCCGGTCCTGTATGACACGGTGCTTCACCTCCACACGCCGCGCATGCCCGGGCTCACACAGCCGTCTGCAGATAATGACCGGGCAGCCCGAGGTTCTGTGACGGTGTCGACACTGGCGACAAGAATCTCCGGAGCGGCGGGCCGCCCAGAACGCTTCCACGGAACCATGGGGGACATCGGCTGATCGGGGAAAGGAGGGTTGTCAGGCGTCAGGGTAAGAGTGTGCGTCGTATCCCGTCGGTAGTGGGGGCCGAACAGCTGCGCTCGGACGTCCCCCGCCCCAAAGCGCCGACGGCCCGGCACGCGACCCGGTCGTCGTGGCTTTCGCGTATCCCCGGCGGCGAGTGCATCGACGAGGAAGCTCCTACTGTTCCCGACATGATTTCCGTGCTGATTGCTGAGGGAAGAACTGTCGCCCGAGGGGAATCCCGCCGAGCACAGGTGTCACGAACAGGGCGCGTGCCCGGTCTCTTCCAGTACGCGCGAAACACTCCGAGAGGGGACCTGATGGACGGCAAGGTCAACGCGCACAGGCAAGAGCCGGTCGGGGTGCGGCCCATCGGCTGCGGCGGTCCTGTCGCCGAACGGGCCGAGGCACGGGTCGAGGCTCGTGACGCGGAACGGCGCCCAGAGATCGTGGACTTCTACGAGTGGAGCAAAGGGCATCGGCGCTGTGCTCCGGCTGCCCGCACGACCAGCCCGACACCCCCAGAGGAGGCTGGCGTGGCAGGATCGGCTGAGCTTCACCGACCTGGCCGTCCCGATCGAGAGGCACCTTGATGTCTGCGACGATCCGCCGGGCCGTGATCCCCGCCGCCGGACTCGGCTCCCGTCTGCTGCCCCTGACGAAGGCGACGCCGAAGGAAATGCTCCCGGTCGGCGACAAGCCGGTCATCGAACACACCGTGCGCGAGCTGGTGGACTCCGGTATCACGGACATCACGATCGTGGTCTCCGGTGGCAAGAGCCTCATCCAGGACCACTTTCGCCCCAACCCCACTCTCGTCGAACAACTGCGCGCAGACGGCAAGACGGCCTACGCCGACGCCGTGGCAGAAGTCGGCGAACTGGCTCGCCGGGGACACATCACCTACCTCGACCAGTACGGCCCGTACGGCAACGGCACTCCCGTGCTGAACGCCGCACGGGCCTTCGGCGACGAGCCGGTGCTGGTGCTGTGGCCCGATGACGTCTTCGTCGCCGAGGTGCCCCGCGCCCAGCAGTTGATCCGAGCCTATGAACAAACCGGCTGCCCGGTGCTGGCCCTCCTGCCGATGAACCCCACCGAGTCCCAGCGGTACGGCGTGCCCCTCGTCAAGGAGGACCTCGGCGGCGGCCAGCTGCGCATCACCGGCCTCGTCGAGAAGCCCGAGCCCGCCGCCGCCCCGTCGTCGTACGCGGCCATCGGCGGATACGTCATCACACCTGGCATCGTCGACGAACTCCGCGAGCAGACCCGCCGCTGGTACGAACACCGGACCGGCGAGATCTACCTCACCGACGCCATCAACTCATACGCCGCCACCCGCGCGGTCTACGGCCAGGTCATCGAGGGCCGCTGGTACGACACCGGCAACCCGGCCGACTACCTGGTTGCCCAGATGGCACATGCGCTGGCCCATCCCGAGTACGGCCCCCTCCTGCGCGGCATGGTCGGCGGACTCGACGACGAGGGCACCGCCGTCGGCCGGGAGGGTGCCGGCCGCTGACCGCCCTCCGGGTCCGGCGTCACGACCGTGGTTCGTCCGTCACCGCCGCCGCACCGCGCTGGCTGCGGACAAGCGCGATCACGGCGTCGGTCGTGTGGTCCAGGTAGCTACGACCGTCGGGCAGCAGACACTTCGGACTGATGTAGCTGCTCGGCCCGAGGTGCGTGGCCGGGTGGAGGCAGTGCACGGTGATCTTCCCGGCACGACGGGCCCGGTTCCAGCCGCTGTGGCGCAACAGGCGCCAGCGCTGCGGGAAGATCCACGTGCCGACCCGCTCGATGCGGTCGCCGGCGCTGGTGAGTCGATACACATGCTCGGCGTGGGTGAGGTCGTTGGCCCCGTTGTGGAACCCGCCGAGCGTGATCACCACAACCGGGGCGCGCAACTGGGCGTGCAACTGGGCGTGCAGTTCCTCGACCGCGCCGGTGGCGACCTGGGCGCCACCGCTGTAACTGAGCAGCACCACGGGACCTCCGCTGCCGGGCCGGTATCCGGCAAGCTGCAGCTGCGTGCCGATCTGGGAGCCTACGGCCCGGTTGTACAGGGGGCGGTACCGGTGGTCGGCGGCGACGAAGACCTGCATGACGTTGTGCAGGAACAGCAGCAGCCCGATGCGCCGCCGCAGCCACGCCCACACCGGCCGGTCGGCCAGCGGGTCGGCCAGCGGTGAGTAGGGCTGTACCTGGCCCAGCACCCGCAGTTCCGGCGCTCCGGCAGCAGATGGAGAAAGGGCCCGAGCATCGGGAACGCGAGGACGGCGGCGAGGAGCAGCGGGGCGACCAGGCCGGCTGTCCACGGCAGGCTCTCTCCTGGTGGCGGGGTGGACATGACCAGCTCGGCGAGGTTCCACGCGGTCAGCGGCCACAGCGCGAAAACGGCGCCCTCGACAAGTCCCGCGGCCAGCGACAGCCCCGCGACAAGGGTGCGGGGCATGCCGGGTCTGCGCGCGAGGAGGGGAACGATGCGCCCGACCGCTTCCGACACCCCGGCGAGCAGCAGCAGGGCGGCGGCGAGGATCGACATCGTTCAGCCTCGCTTCGACGGATCGAGGGGAAGCGGGTCATGGACCAAGCCCGCGGCCTGCGCGTACCGCTCCAGTTCGTCGGCGGCCCGCCGGTGTCCGCCCGCCCTGTGCTGAGCCGCCTTCAGGGTCGTCGCCGCTGCCTTGAACCCCGGTTCGTGGAGCAGGCGTCGGGCGAGACGATGTACGGAGTCCTTGGTGATGTGCTGGGTGTGCATCGTCAGGCCAGCACCGAGTTCGACGACGCGGCGGGCCACCATCTGCTGGTCGGCGCCCTGCGGGACCAGCAACAGCGGAACCCCGGCGCGCATGGCCTCGTTGACACTGTTCATCCCACCGTGGGTGAGGAACAGCGCCGCGCGGGCCAGCACCTCCGGCTGCGGCACGAAGCGCCGGGCGAGCACGTTCGCGGGTAGCGGCCCCGGCTCGTCGGGATCGGTCTGTCCCGTCGACACGACCACAGTGCCGCCCAGGGGGGCGATCCCGGTGGCGAAACTGCGCAGCAGCTGCGGGCCGGCGTTGAACACCGTGCCCAACGAGGCGCCATGAGCGCCACCTCTGTCGTGCACGGCATGCTGACAGCGCTGTTCGCGGCCGCGGCCGTGTACGCGCTCCGGCAGGCCGTGCTGACGCGAGGCTGCGGATGGCGCGGCCGAGGCGACAGTCTGCTGCACACCGTCATGGCGTCGGCCATGGCGGTGATGCCCTGGTACGGGATCGGCGACGGGCCGTCACCGGGGCGGACGGCCTTCTTCTTCGCCGCCGCTGCATTGTGGTTCCCGTCGACCGCGGTCCTCAGGCTCCGTGGTCCCAGATGGGTCGGGCTCATGCGCAGGTCGCCGCACTCGGTCGGCATGGCCGCCATGGCGTGGATGCCGGTGCGGCACGGCGGAACGACGAACGCGCAGATCGGCGGTGTGGTCACCGGCGTACTGACGCTCTGTCTGCTGGCTTACGCTCTCCGGTCGTTGACCCGAGACATGCCCGCACTGCGCGGCCGCCCTGGCAGTGCGGGTTTCTCCACCGACCTCGCCGGGACCTACGACCGTTTCTGGCACGGATCGACGGCCATGGGTACCGCCATCGTGCTGCTCATGCACCATTGACACTCAGAGCCGGACAACCGGACCATCCACCACGAGCCGGCACCCCGGAGCCACACCTACACCTACACCCAGCCGCGTTGCGAGGCACGCATCCCCAGTTGGAACCTGCTCGCCGCGCCCAGGCGCTCCTGCAGCTCGCTCACCCGGCGCCGCAGGGTCCGCAGACTGACCCCCAGATGACGCGCCACCGCCTCGTCCTTCATCCCGGCCGCCAGCAGCCGGGTCAACGTCCGCTCGCTCTCGGAGAGTTCCCCCTCCTCGGTCGCCTGTCCCAGAGGCGTCGCCTGCTGCCAGGCCAGTTCGAAGAGCTTCTGCAGAGCTTCGGTCACCGCCGAGTGCCACACCACGACGGCACAGTAACCGCCGGCCACGGAAGCGGTCAGCGGAAGCAGCGCCCGGCATCCGTCGACCACCAGCAGCTTGAGCGGCACGGACGGCAACACCCGGGCCTGTTCGCCGAGTTCGACCATCCTGAGCGCGCGGGACAGCACTTTGGGATCCTCCAGGCCGGTCGCCGCGTAGATCCCTCGAGAGACGATCCCCCGGTTGAGCAGATCGGCCTGGAGATCCACCTGCGGAGCGGCCGGGGCGAGATAAGGCGGAGTGTCGAAGAGGCACACCTCGTGTTCCGCGCGCGCGTACATCTCCTCCAGGCGTGCCGCGATGGCGCCCTCGCCGGAGGCCACCTCGATCAGCCGGGACGGCTCCTCGCGCAGCAGCCCCGCCTCGTAGGCGGTCGCCATCTCCTCGGCGGTGGCGGCCAGCAACTCGGACACCGTCTCGCGCCGCCGGATCAGCCCGCGGATCGCCACCCGGGGGTCGACCGCGCGTAACCCGCCCATGGAGTCCGGTGGTTGCAGCAACCCGAGCGTCAGGAGTCTGTCGCAGGCCTCGCGGACCCTGGTCAGGGAGGCACCGGTCAGCAACGCCCAGCCCGCCGCGCCGGCGTCGGGCTGGTTGAGGACCGCCTGGTACAGCACCTCGTCGAACGCGGAGACCCCCACCGCGGCCCAGGGGCTCGCGGCGGGGGTCCGGTCTGCCGTGTCGTATGCCGTGTCCACCATGGCTCGACACCGTAGGCGATCATTGTTAAGGCTGTTAACAGTCCCGGGACACCGTTGACTTCAGGCCGATCACTTCAGGTCGCCTCCCTGCTGGGCGCCTACTTCAGACCGAACGCCCGCAGTACGGTCTGGTCAACCGCGTTGCCGTCGCGGTCTGCGGCCCGCACCCGCAGCGACACGAACTCGGCGCCCTTCGGATGCCTGAGCTCCAGCTCACCGCGCTTCACCTTCACCTCCTTCCAGGACGTCCCGTCGTCGTAGGAGACCCATGCCTTCAGTTCGGCGGCCGTGACGCTGCCCGACTGAGTGCGCACGGCGAGTCCGAGCTCCGACTTGTGCTTGCGGTCGACGCGGTTGAGGAGGTCGAGCCCCGCCACGCCATAGTCGACCGAGAGCAGCGGCAGCGCCGTCCGCTGGTCCGTGTGCGCCGAGGCGAAGGACCATTCGGTGTGGCTGCCGGTGGAGTACGCGGCCCAGCCGGCCGTGCGCCGGGCGTCGAGCACGAGACGGTACGAGGCCTTCGTCGCGGGGACGTCGAAGGTGCCGAGCCCGCCGAGCGCGGTGACGCCGACCAGCTGCCCGTCCTTGTACAGCGTGCCCTTCGCGGTGTCCAGGATGTTGTCCACCGACCCGTAGTGCCCGGGTGCCGAGTCGCTCAACTCCGGGATCGCGAAGGTGAGTTTGTCGCCGGTGCGCTGGGAGAGGCCGTACTGCTGACTGGTCGCCGGGCGGACGACCTGGCGCAGCCACTCCTCGGAGGGCAGCTTGCCCGCCTTGTCGAAGGTCCGCAGGGCGTTCCACTGAGGCTTGTTCGCGTTCGTGTCGGGATAGACGGCGTGCCAGATCCGGCTGTCGGAGACGTTGTAGTACTCGGTGCGCTCCGTGCCGAGTTGCACGTTGTCGATCGTCGCGATGTCGGCGAACTGCCAAGGACGGTACCTGTACACGGCGTCCTTGCCGACCTGACCGGCCTTGCCCCCGTGATAGCGAACCGTCTGCCTCACCGTGTTGGAGCTGTTCAGGTCGTACGTCTGGTCGGCCGAGACGGCGTCCGGCTGCGGGAACATCACGCTGTACACGTACGGGCTGACCGCGGTGCCCTTCAGCTTCAGACTGACCTTCTTCCCGCTCTTGAGCAGGGCCCCGAGCTTCGCGCCGTCTTCGCCGGTGGCGGTCATCAGCGGGATCGTCGCGCTGTCCACCCAGGAGATCCAGTATCCGGGCGTCTCGTGGTAGGCGAGGACGTAACCGGCCCCGGCGGCGGTGGCGTTGGCCAGTGCCTCGTCCGCCGTCGCCTTGGCGCCCACCCGAACGACCGCCACCTTGCCCTTGACGTCGAGCCCGTCGAAGTCCGCCGCGGTGCCGCTGCCCGCGTCCACCGCCCGGACCGTGCGCTCACCGTTGATCTTCACCGGGAAACCGCTGGATGTGTGCGCGTAGTCGAGGGGCAGCGCGTACTTCTCGGGGCTGGTGACGCTCGCCGTCAGCTCCTTGGCGTACAGACGGAACTTCGAGGAGAACTCGAACATGCCCTCGGTGACCTTCTCGGTAGGCGCCACGTAGACGTGGTCGGTCCACCAGCCCTGGCTGTAGGTGATGCCCCAGGCGCTGCCCGGGCCCTCCCGGTGCCAGTTGGTGCTGAAGCCCTGGAACTCGGAGTCCTCCTTGGTCTTCGGCTTGATCTCCACCGCCTTGCGGGCGTCGAGTACGACCTCGGTGTTCTTGTCGACCTTGATCTCCGGATTGCCGACGACCGAGGTGTCGGCCTCCAGTCCGGCGGCGTCCAACGTCGAGATCCAGGACGCCACGTTGTACGTACCGGCGGGCACCTTGAAGGTGTAGCCCTTGCCGATGTACCCGTACGTGTCCGGGTACGCGCCGTTGATCTCCTGCAGCATGTAGATCGACGCCGCGGTGGACGGCTTGCCGTCCCGGCCCACCAGCGACACCTTCAGGTTGTAGGTCTTCGCCTGCTTCTCGAAGCCGACGGCGGTGGTGACCTGGACGCCGTCGGCGCTCGCGGCGATGTGGCCCGTGTACCGGCCCGCCTTCTCCTTGGCCGGGTCGACGGTGACGCCGATGGTGGCGGTGCCCTTCGCCGGGACGGTCACGGTGTCCGCGTTCAGCGCGACATCGGGGAGCGACGAGGCCACCTTCAACGTCACTGCCTTGTCAGTGGTGTTGGTGTAGGTGATGTCCTTGCTGTCCGCCTCGGTGGCGCTCTCCTTGTACGTGCCGAAGCTCAGGGCCGGCGTCGCGAAGACACCCTGGTTGACTGCCCGTACGGCATCCACCCGGCCGTCGCCCTGCTCGAACACGGAGTTGACGGTGTTCGTCTTCGCGGTGCTCGCCAGATCCGCCTTGATCTGCTGCCCCGTCCAGTCCGGATGGGCCTGCGCGACCAGCGCCGCGGCGCCCGCGACGTGCGGGGTCGCCATCGACGTACCACTCGACGTCGTGTAGTACTCGTCGACCGGCGTGCCCATGGAGGTGCCGGCCGCGCGGGCGGCGGTGATGGCCGCGCCCGGTGCGGTGATCTCCGGCTTGACGGCCGAGTCGCCGAGGCGCGGGCCGCGGCTGGAGAACGAGGCCAGTTTGTCGGACTTGTCGACGGCGCCCACCGTCAGTGCCGAGTCGGCGATGCCCGGGGTGCCCACGGTCTGCTCGGACGGGCCGGAGTTGCCCGCGGCGATCACGAAGAGGGTGCCGGTGGACGCGGAGAGCTCGTCGACCGTCTCACTCAGCACGTCCGAGGGGCCGGACGCGTCGCCGCCCAACGACATCGACACGATCTTCGCGCCGGAGCGGGCCGCCCACTCCATGCCCGCGATGATCCAGGAGTCCTGGCCGTGTCCGGTGTTGTCCAGCACCTTGCCGACCAGCAGCTCCGCGCCCGGCGCCACACCCTTGCGCTTGCCCTGCGAGGCAGCGCCCGAGCCGACGATCGTGGACGCCACATGGGTGCCGTGGCCGTGGCCGTCCTGCACCGCCTCGTCCGGCACGAAGCTCTTCGTCTCCCCGATCTTCCCGGCGAGATCCGGGTGACCGGCGTCCACGCCCGTGTCGAGAACCGCGACCTTGACGCCCTTGCCGTCGTAGCCCGACTTCCACACCTCAGGAGCGCCGATCTGCGGCACACTCACATCGAGCGATGCCTCGACCTTGCCGTCGAGCCAGATCTTGTCGATGCCCTCGCCGAGCCGCTTCGCGGCCTTCGCCGTGGGGTCGGTGCCCAGCGCGGGGGCGATGTCGGCCCAGAAGGCGGGCGACTTCTTCGCGCTCAACGCGGCGCCGTCGATCGCCGACAATGCGAGCGTCCGGCGCGCGCCGTCAGGCGTCGCGCTGCCCTTCGTGTACGTCGCGATCACCGGGGTGGTGCCGGTCTTCGCGTCCGCGTACCCCTGCCGCACGAGCCGGGTCACGTTGAACAGGGCCGGGTCGAGACGGCCCGCGTTGACCAGCGGGATCGCGTCCGCAGGCAGGACACTCACCTCGCCGTCCTTCTCGCTCGACACGAAGGTGGCGGCCTCACGGCCCTTGCCGCGCTGCACGTCGACGGCGGACTTGCCGTCCGGGCGGACGGTGAGCGACACGGTGTCGCCGGTGATGAGGGTGACGGTCTGCGTCCTGGTGACCGCGGTCTCGGCACTGTCCGTCACCGACGGGGCGTCCGGTGCGGTGACGTGCGCTCCGGAACCGGCCGTGGCGGGCGTGATCGTGCCCGTGAGTAGTCCTGCCGCTCCTGCCACTGCCCACAGGGCGTGGAGTCTTCGCATGGGTGGCGTCCTCCCCTGAACGCTGACAATGCTTCCGGCCTGGTGAGCGGAAGCCAGTGATCAGAGTGGGCGCTGAGCGGAAACAGGCTCAAGGGAATCGTGTGGCCGAGGAGTGCCAATGCCCTCTTCGGCCACGGGAATTGGCGGATGTCGTAGGCCCCATGGTCGGACATCCGCGTACGCCTGGAGGGGGGCCGGGGAGGGGCCCCGTGCGGTCGGCCGCAGGGATTCGGCTGACACGGAGCACATGGGAACGCGGACCATTTCCCTGCGCACTCGCACTACCAGAGCGGAGGCAACTCCCATGGGAAACCGTCCACGTCGACAGCCCGGTGGACGAACCGCGCCGCGCGCTCTCCTGCCTGCTTTCGGACGTCAGGCGTCGAGTGCGTCGATCAGTGCCTTGGTCACGTCCTCCGTCGTGGCCGTGCCGCCCACGTCGCGGGTGAGGATGCCCGCGCCGGTCGTGGCCTCGATCGCCTTGGTCAGGCGGGCCGCCTGGTCGGGCAGGCCGAAGTGCTCCAGCATCAGGGCCGCGCTGCCGACCGCGCCGATGGGGTTGGCCAGTCCCTGGCCCGCGATGTCCGGGGCGGAGCCGTGGACCGGCTCGAACATGCTGGGGAAGCGGCGCTCGGGGTTGAGGTTGGCGCTGGCGGCCAGGCCCAGGCTGCCCGCCAGTGCGCTGCCGAGGTCGGAGAGGATGTCGGCGTTGAGGTTGGAGGCGACGACCACCGACAGGTCCTCGGGCTTGAGCACGAACTTCGCCGACATGGCGTCCACCAGGACGCTCTCCGTCTCCACGTCCGGGTAGTCGAGCGAGACCCGCTTGAAGACGTCGTCCCACAGCACCATGCCGTACTGCTGCGCGTTGCTCTTCGTCACCGAGGAGACCTTCTTGTGCGCCCGGGTGCGGGCCAGGTCGAAGGCGAACCGCATGATCCGCTCACAGCCCACCTCGGTGAACAGGGCCGACTGGACGGCGACTTCACCGCCGGGCCCGCGCCCGCCCAGGTTGCGGCCACCGAGGCCCGCGTACTCACCCTCGCTGTTCTCGCGCACGACGACCCAGTCGAGCTCGGTGTCGTCCGCCTTGCGCAGAGGGCTCTGGACGCCGGGCAGGAAGTGCACGGGGCGGACGTTGGCCCACTGGTCGAAGTTCTGGCAGATCTTCAGGCGCAGCCCCCACAGGCTGACGTGGTCGGGGACGGTGGGCCAGCCGACCGCGCCGAAGTAGATGGCGTCGAAGTCCTTGTGCTGGTCGAGGCCGTCCTCGTCCATCATCTTCCCGGTGCGCTCGTAGTACTCGCAGCCCCAGCCGAACTCCTGCCACTGGAAGGCGAAGGCGCCTCCGGAGTCCTCGGCCAGGGCGTCCAGGACGGCTCGCCCGGCGGCGACGACCTCCTTGCCCACCCCGTCGGCGGGGATGGCGGCGATGCGGAACGTGCGAGGTGCGGCTGTCATGGGTGCCTCCGGCTCGCTGTCGTGCGGTTCGGTCCGAGTCAACACACCGACGTCACAGCACGTCCAAGACCTGCTTTCGATACCACGTATAGGTGTGGCCGATCGGTCCGGCGTCAGGCAGTGCGTGCCCGCCGCTCGGCCAGCGACCCGGTGAGCGCGAGGAACGCCCGCGCGGCAGGCGTGAGGTGCGCGGGCAGGCTGACCATCGCCACGTGGAGAAGGGCGGTCGGCTCGATCGGGGCGACCGCGGCACCGCAGCGGCGGGCCAGCCTCGTCCAGGAGGAGGGCAGGACCGCGACACCCACCCCGGTGAGGACCAGCGGCAGGATCGACGTGCGGTGGTCCACGACCGTCACGATCTCGGTTCCGGTGCCGCCCGCCGTGATGTCGTCCACGATGCTGCGCATCAGGCTGCCGGTCCGGGAGGCGATGAGCTTGTGGCCCGCCAGGTCTCCGGGCCCGATCGTGACGTCGTCCTGGATCGTCCCGCCGGGTGCGGCGACGACGACGAACGGCTGGTCCTCTACGTGCAGGACGTCGATGCCGGAGGGGTGCACGGGTGCGGCGCTGCCCAGCAGGCCCAGCTCGCAGGCGCCGCTGCGCACCAGCGAGACGACCTCGTCCGGGGTGAACGCGGCCTGGGTGCTCACCGTCACCGACGGATGCAGTTCGGTGAAGCGGTGGATGAGGGTGGTGAGCGGTTCGATGCCGGGCGAAGGCATGGTGGCGATCTCGACGCTGCCGCCGTGCAGCCCGGCGAGCGCGGCCGCGGTGTCCCGTACGGCCGTCAGGTCTCGCAGCACGCGCCGGCTCGGCTCCAGCAGTTCCGCACCGGCTTCGCTCAGTACGACGCCCCGCCCCACCCGGTGGAAGAGGGCCACCCCGAGATCGGCCTCCAGGTTCGCCATCGCCTGGGACAGTGAGGGCTGGGCCACGTGGAGGGCCGCGGCCGCCTTGCTGAAGCCGCCGTGCTCGACGATGGCGAGGAAGTACTCCAGTTGCCGGGCGTCCAAGGCGCCTCCCCGCTCTGTGCTGGTACGTCGGGCGGGGTGAGCCTACCCGTCGGCTTCCGTCGCGCCCCGTCCGATCCAGCGGCCGGCGAGCAGCCGCCCGCACTGGGCGAGCAGGTGCGCCGACAGGGCTCTGTCGTTCGCGCAGTCCTGGTCGGTCAGCTCCGTCAGAGCCTGCACCGAGCGGAAGTAGGCGGCGGTCCGATTGGCGGGAAGAGTGCAGCGGCCCGCCACCGCGTGCACGTCCTTGCCGTGCCGACGGGCCCGCCGGGCGAGCGCGACCGGCAGCTTGCCCGACAGGGACTGCTCGTCGAGGCTGCCTTCGCCGGTGACGACGAAGGCGCTCCCGGCCAGCAGTTCGTCGGCACCGAGCAGGGTGAGGAAGTAGTCGGCCCCCGACCGCACCCGCCCGCCCAGCAGCAACCCGGCATACCCGAGCCCGCCGGCCGCACCGGCCCCCGGGACATCGGCAAGACCTGCCGCTTCCGCGACGCCCGCGGCTTCCAGTCGCCGTACGAAACCGGCGAGCGCGTCGTCCAGTTCCCGTACCTCGCTCACGGTCGCTCCCTTCTGGGGGCCGTAGACGGCGGCCGTGCCCGTCGGTCCGAGCAGCGGGTTGTCCACGTCGGTGGCGAGGACGAGGTCGACTCCGGCCAAGGCCGCGCGAACGTCGGCGAGTTGGACCGTGCGCAGTGCGGCGAGTCCCGCACCACCCGGGCCGATCGGGGTGCCGTCCTCCCCGGTCAGGGTCGCGCCGAGGGACTGCAGCAGGCCGGCGCCGCCGTCGGTGGTGGCGACCCCGCCGAGCGCGAGGACGATCGTGTCCGCCCCGCCCGCCAGCGCGTGCTGGAGAGCCTGGCCGACGCCCCGGCTGGTGGCCGAGAGCGGCGCCTTGCGTCCGCCCGGCAGCACGCCGAGTCCGCAGATGGCCGCCGCCTCGATGAGGACGGTACGGCCGTGCACCGCGACCTCGGCCGTGACGGGGCGGCCGGTCGGCCCGGTCACCGTGATCTCCTCGGGGCTGAACCGGCCCGCGCAGGCGGCGGCCACGCTTCCCTCTCCCCCGTCCGCGAGCGCGAGCCGGTCGACCCGGGCCTGCGGGGCGGCTTCCAGCAGGCCGCGCTCCAGGGCGCGGGCGGCCTCGTCGGCGCTGAGAGAGCCCTTGAACTTGTCCGGTGCAATCAGTACGGACACCATCAGGACGTCACCGGGGCAGTGTGCGGGGTGGCGGGCGCGGCGACCGGCCGCACGTCTTCGGCTTCGGCATCGGCATCGGTGATGACGTCTTCGGCCTCGGTGGTCAGGGGCGGCTCGCCCGCCTTGCCTGCCAGCACCAGCCGGGCCCGCTCCAGGTCCAGGCCGTTCTCCCACTTCGCGACGAACAGAGTCGCTACGGCGTTGCCGAAGAAGTTCACCAGGGCGCGGCACTCCGACATGAACTTGTCGATGCCGAAGATGAGCATGATGCCCGCGGCCGGGACGGAGCCGACCGTCGACAGGGTCGCGGTGAGCGCGATGAAACCACCGCCCGCGACACCCGCCGCGCCCTTGGAGGTCAGCAACATCACTGCCAGCAACCCGAGTTGCTGCCCGATCGACAGGGACGTGTCGGTGGCCTGGGCGATGTACAGGGTGGCCAGCGAGAGGTAGATCGCCGCTCCGTCGAGGTTGAAGCTGTAGCCGGTCGGTACGACCAGGCCGACCGTGGGCCGTTCCGCTCCCATGAACTGCAGCTTGCGCATGAGTCCGGGCAGTGCGGGCTCGGCAGTCGAGGTGCCGAGGATCAGCCAGAACTCCTCCTTGAAGTAGCGGAAGAGCTGGAAGATGTTCAGCCGCACGTACAGGGCGAGCACCCCGCCGAGCACGACCACGACGAACAGGGCCGAGGTGGCGTAGAAGAGGACGATCAGCGAGCCGAGGCTGGTGAGGGTGGACAGGCCGAACTTCCCGATGGCGTACGACATCGCGCCGAAGGCGCCCAGCGGGGCGGCCTTCATGACGAAGGACAGGACCTTGAAGACGACCTCGGTCAGTCGCCCCACGGCCGCGATGATCGGCTCGCCCGGCTTGCCCACCATCTTGATCGCGATGCCGAAGACGACTGCCAGGAAGATGACCTGGAGGATGTTTCCCTCGACGAACGGGCCGAAGAAACTGTTGGGCACGATGCCCGTGAGGAACTCCCACCAGTGCTGGTGCTCACCCCGTCTCGATGTATTGGCTCGCGTCCCCGGACGTCTGGAGCGTGGACGGGTCGGCGTGCACGCCCTCGCCGAGCCGGAAGACGTTGATCGCGACCAGGCCCGTCAGCAGCGCGACGACGGTGCCGACCTGGAAGTAGGTCAGCGCCTTGATGCCGGTGCGTCCGACCTTCTTCAGGTCGGCGACCCCGGCGATGCCACCGATGATCGTCAGGAAGACGATCGGGCCGATGAGCATCTTCATCGCGGTGATGAAGGTCGTGCCGATCGGCTCCATGTCGGTGGCCAGATCCGGCCACCTCCAGCCCAGCACGATGCCGATCACGATCGCCACCAGCACTTGGACGTACAACTGCCGGTACCACGGCTTCGCCGCGATACGCGCGGCCTGTTCGGCTCGTCCGTTGCCCGGGGTATGCGTCATTGCAGCCTCCCTGATCGCGCAGGACCGAGCCCGATCGGTCCGCGGCTTTCGCCACAGTGGCCCGGCCGGCAGATGAGGGGTCCACGACCAAAAATCGATGCCCCGTATAGGCCGGGCCTATCAATACCGGCACCAGCATCCCGGGGCCGATGGGTGACTCAGAGCGCGCCCCGCCAGGAGCAGGCCGGCCCTCCCCTGACCGGTGCGGGGAGGCTGAGGACGGCACCGGAGGTCGCGGTCGGGTTCCGCACCCCGTACCGGGCCGTGGTGACGAAGAGTCGGTTGTCGTCGGGGTGCAGACACACCGACGTGGGATGCGGGGCGGGGACGATCAGGGTGTCGAGCAGGCGGCCGTCGGGGTCGTAGCGGCGGACCGCGCCGGCGCCCCACAGCGCGACCCACAGACAGCCCTCCTCGTCGACAGTCATGCCGTCGGGACTGCCTTCTTCCTGCCGCAGCCGGACGAAGGTCTCCGGGCCACCCACCAAGTCGCCCGAGACCGGATCGACCCGGCAGCGCAGAACGGTGCCCACTGCCGTGTCGGCGAGGTACATGGTGGTGCCGTCGGCGGTGAAGGCCGGGCCGTTGGCGATGGTCAAGCCGTCGAGGACACGAACCACCGTGCCGTCCAGGTCTGTTCGGTACAGCGAGCCCGCACCGGGCGTACCGTCGTAGGCCATGCTGCCGGCCCAGAAGCGCCCCGCGGGATCGGCGACGCCGTCGTTCATTCGGCTGGGGACCGGGGTGCGGTCCTCGGGTCGGTCCAGCCAGTCCAAGGTGCCGTCGGGGGTGAGCAGCGCGATGCCGGTGCCCGCGGCGGCGATCCAGGTGCCGGGCCGATCGGACACCGGCGCCACGGCGCCCAACGGCACGTCCAGACAGGCGAGTTCAATCGGCCCGACGTCGTGGCGGTCGTCGCGCAGTTCGAAGAGACGGCCGCTGAGGATGTCGACGTACACATACCGGCCGTCGAACCAGCGACCGCCCTCGGCGAGTTCGTACGCTCCGTCCACGACGACCGACGCCGACGCTGCCGTTGATGTCATGTTCCGTCTCCTGGATCAGCGGATGGTCGTGCCGTCGGGCTGGTCGAACAGGCCGAGTTCATCCCGCGTGGGAAGGCCCTCCCAGTCACCCCGGGTGGCGACGGCGAAGGCCGCGGTGGTGACGGCCCGGTCCAGCCGGGCCGGGATGTCCGCGCCGTCGAGGAGCCCGGACAGGTATCCGGCCACGAAGGCGTCGCCCGCGCCGACCAGGTCGACGGCGTCCACCTGGCGTGCCGCGCGGTCGGTCGCCCCGTCCGCGGTGAAGGCGGTCGCACCGCTCGCGCCCCGTTTGACGACCACCTCGCCGACCCCTTCCGCCAGCACACTGCGCACCGCCTCGAGTTCGTCCGCGCCCGGGTGTTCCAGCACCAGTGGCAGTTCGTCCTCGGAGGCGATGAGCAGGTCGATGTGGGCCAGCAGCGGCCGGAGCGCGGTGCGGGCGCGGTCGGCGGTCCACAGCCGGGAGCGGTGGTTGACGTCGAGGCATACGGTGATGCCGGCTTCGCGTGCCGCGGTGGCGGCGGCCAGGGCGGCCTCGGCCGCCGTCGGGCCGAGCGCCGGCGTGATGCCGGTCAGGTGCAGGATGCGGGGTGTCGCGGCCAGCGCCGGCAGTACGTCGGCCGGGGAGACGGCCGACCCTGCGGAACCGGCGCGGTAGTAGCTGACGCGCGTGAGCGTGCCCAGGCGGGGTTCGGTGAGCAGCAGTCCCGTGGGGCGGCCGGTGTCGTCGGTGACCGCGTGGCCGATGTCGACGCCCTCGGCGCGCAGGGTGCGCAGGACCAGCGCGCCGAGTTCGTCGGCGCCGACCCGGCCGGCCCAGCGCACCCGGTGCCCGAGCCGGGCGAGGCCGATGGCGACGTTGGACTCGGCTCCCGCGACGGACAGCCCGAGGCCGCCGCCGAGCCGCAGTGCGCCGTGGGCGCGGAGCGCCGCCATGGTCTCGCCGAAGGTGACGACCTCGGGTGGAGCCGTTGTCGTCACGGCGTCTCCCCTTCGGACACCTTGCGGAACTCGGCTGCCCGGGAACGGAGTTGGCCGAGGTCGCCGCCGTCGGCCGCGTCCCCGACGAGGGGTGAGCCGACGCCGACGGCGATCGCACCCTGGTCCAGGTAGTCGCGGGCCGCCTTCGCGTCCACTCCGCCGACGGGCACGAAGGGCACCTCGGGGAAGGGGTCGCGCAGGGCCCGCAGATACCCCGGGCCGCCGAGCATGCCGGGGAAGAGTTTGATCGCGTCGGCACCTCGTGCGAGGGCGGTTTCGATCTCGGTCGGTGTCAGGGCACCCATGAGTACGGGTACGCCGTAGGGCTCCAGCCCGTCGACCAGTGCCGGAGTGACGAGATACGACGCGCCGGCGTCCACGGCGCGGGCGGCGTCCGCCGCCGAGCGTACGGTTCCGGCGCCGAGGAGGGCGTCGGGGCCGAGTTCGGCGCGGGCCTGCCTGATGACGCTCAGGGCGTCGGCGGTGGTCAGGGAGACCTCGATGGCCGCTATGCCCTCCTCGGTGAGGGTGCGTACGGTGCGCAGGGCCGCGGCGGCGTCCTTGCCTCGTACGATCGCCAGCAGGCGGTGGGCTCGGAGGGATTCCACCAGGTTCATCGGAGCGGGCTCTCCTTGGGGTGCGGGGGGTTCGGGGTATGTGGGCTCGACGGTGCTCACCACTCGGTGCCTGGCGGTGCTCACCACTCGGTGAACGCCCCGTCCGCTCCGCGCCATACGGGGTTGCGCCAGCGGTGTCCGGTCTCCGCGGCCCGGCGTACGGCCTTCTCGTCGATGTCGACGCCGAGGCCGGGGCGGGTGCTCGCGACCGCGTATCCGTCCTGGAAGCGGAAGGGTTCGGGGTCCATCACGTAGTCCAGCAGGTCGCACTGCTGGTTGTAGTGGATGCCCATGCTCTGTTCCTGGATGAGGAAGTTCGGCACGGACAAGGCGATCTGGAGGCTTGCGGCCAGGGCGATCGGGCCGAGGGGGCAGTGCGGGGCCAAGGTGACGTCGTACGTCTCGGCCATGGCGGCGATGCGGCGGACCTCGGAGATGCCGCCGGCGTGCGACAGGTCGGGCTGGGCGACGGCGATGCCGCTGGTCATGACATCGCGGAAGTCCCAGCGGGAGTACAGGCGTTCACCCGTGGCGAGGGGAATGCTCGTGGACTCCACCAGGCTGCGCAGCCGGCCCGAGTGTTCCGGGGCGACCGGTTCCTCGACGAACAGCGGGTGCAGCGGCTCCAGTTGGGGCAGCAGGCGGCGTGACATGGCGGTGGAGGCCCGGCCGTGGAAGTCCACGGCGATGTCCCGCTCGTCGCCCAGTACCTCGCGGACGGCGGCGACGCGGGCGACGACCTCGGCGGTGCGGGCCGGGGTGTCGATCGGGGCGAGTTCGGCCGAGCCGTTCATCTTCACGGCGGTGAAGCCCGCCTTCATCTGCTCCTCGGCCAGCTCCGCGACCTCGCTGGGGCGGTCCCCGCCGATCCAGGCGTACATCCGGACGCGGTCCCGTACGGGGCCGCCGAGGAGGCGGTGCACCGGGACGCCGTAGGTCTTGCCGGCGATGTCCCACAGGGCCTGGTCGATGCCGGCGACCGCGCTGGAGAGGATGGGGCCGCCCCGGTAGAAGCCGCCCTTGGTGAGCACCTGCCAGTGGTCCTCGATGCGCAGCGGGTCCCGGCCGACGAGGTAGTCGGCCAGTTCGTGCACGGCGGCGCGTACGGTCTCGGCGCGGCCCTCGATCACGGGCTCGCCCCAGCCGGTGACTCCCTCGTCGGTGGCGATCCGCAGGAACAGCCAGCGCGGAGCCACCAGGAACGTCTCAAGTCCGGTTATCTTCAAGGGGCTTCCTCAGGGAGCGGGTCGTCGTGGTCTTCCCGGGCCTGTACGGCGGCCAGGTCATGGGACGCCTGCGCGAGCAGGGAGTCGACGGCGGCCACCGCCGCGTCCGGGTCGCCCGCCTCGACCGCGTCGAGCAGTTCCTGGTGCACGGGGATGGAGTCGGAGAAGTGCCGGGCGCCGTGCACGATCCGGTCGCGGACGCGCAGGCCGGCCTCGATGACGACCTCCATCCGGCTGAGCAGTTCGTTGTGCGCGGCCTCCAACAGAGCGCGGTGGAAGGCCAGGTCCGCCTCGACCATCGCCTCCGCGTCCGTACCGGCGGCGGCCATTGCGTCGAGTGCCTGCCGCAGGGCGTCCAGGTCGGCGGGGGTGCGGCGGGCCGCGGCGAGCCGGGCTCCGGCGGGTTCGACGATCGCGCGGACCTCGGCGAGGTCCTCCAGGAAGCCGTCGGTGGGAGCGCTGCTGCCCTGCCAGCGCAGCAGGTCGCTGTCGAGCAGGTTCCAGTCGGCCCGGGGGCGGATGGTCGTCCCGCGTTTCTGCTTGGACTCTAGGAGGCCCTTGGCGGCCAGTACGCGCAGCGCCTCGCGCACGACGGTCTTGCTGACACCCAGCTCGGCCTCGAACTTGACCGGGTCCACGACGGAACCCGGAGGGTAGTCGCCGCGGATGATGCGCCGGCCCAGCTCCTCGACGGCCTGGCCGTGCAGCCCCTTGGGGGGATGGGTCACCACGTTCTCCGTTTCCGTATCGGTCCTTGCGCCTGTCCCACCGCAAGGTGCGCGTCGCTCACGAGGACTCCTTCATGACGCTCCATCCTCCATCGACCACGAGGCTCGCACCGGTCACATAGGAGGCGTCCGCCGATGCCAGGAAGGCGACGGCGGCTGCCACCTCCTCCGGCTGTCCGAACCGCCTGGCCGCCGTGGCCGCCACACTGCGCTCCCGGTCGGCATCCGGGATCCCGTCCCAGGCAGCGGTCAGGATCGGTCCGGGCAGCACGGTGTTGACCCTGATGTCGGGACCGTACTCGACGGCCAACTGCCGCCCCAGCGAGCACAGCGCGCCCTTCGCGGCGGCGTAGGCGGCATGGCCCGGCAGGCCGATGACCGCGTGCACCGAGGAGGTCAGGACGACCGAGCCCTTCGTCTCGCGCAGCATGGCCGCGAACGTCTTCATCGCGCGCCAGGCGAGCTTCAGCAGTACCGCCATCTGACCGTCCCACTCGGCCTCGCTCAGTTCGTGGGCGGGCTTGTTGACCTGGGCGAACGCGTTGCTGTGCAGTACGTCCAGCCGGCCGTGGTGCTCGTCGACGTGCCGGGCCAGGTTCTCCCAGTCGGCGGCCGAGGTCACGTCGCAGCGTACGTACTCCGCGCGTCCGCCGCCGTCCGCGATGTCCGCCGCGACTGCCTTGCCGGCCACGTCGTCCACGTCCGTGACCACGACCACCGCCCCTTCGGCCGCGAGCCTGTGGGCCGTGGCAGCGCCGATACCGCGCGCCGCCCCGGTGATCACCGCCACGCGCCCCGTCATCCTGCGGCATTCCGTCATCACGGGCGTCTCCCCTCGCTCCTGCTTACGCGCCCACCATAGCTGTTTCAATTAATTATGAATATATCTTGACGGCGCGGCGATGACACTCCGAGACTGACCGGCACGCACCAAGCAGCTTCGGTACGAAGCCAGGAAGGACCTCCTCCCATGAGCCGCACCACACCCCGCCGCAGAAGCCGGGGCGCACTCGCCGTGACCCTTGCCGCCGCCTCCCTGTTCCTCTCCGCCTGCGGGGGTTCGAGCGGTTCGCAGGACAAGGCGCAAGCCCCCGCGAAGCCCGGCCAGAAGGTCGACCTGCGCTTCTGGTCGTGGGTTCCCGGCGTCGACAAGGCCGTCGACAAGTGGAACGCCACCCACCCGGACATCCACGTCAAGCTGGAGAAGATCCCGTCAGGCAGCAGCGGCGGCTACGCGAAGATGCGCGCCGCTCTCAAGAGCGGCAACGCGCCCGACCTGGCGCAGGTGGAGTACCAGGAGATCCCCTCGTTCCTGCTGGAGAACGGCCTGGTGAACCTGTCCGAGTACGGCGCGGACAAGGACCGGTCGAAGTTCGTGGACTGGCAGTGAGCTGTTTCCAACCTCAGCTTGAGCAGGTCAGATGCAGGGTGAGGACCGCACCCGTAGCAACCGCTTCAAGCGCTGAACTCTTCGCGAAGCGCTGCAGGCGGTCGTGAGCTGGCAGGTTGGCAACGACGACGAGAGGCGGATCAGCGCGCCGGCTCAGACGTGCCTCGCGCCTGGTCGCGGCTGGCGACCACCAGGTATCCATCGCTCTCGGGGTCGAAGGTGGTGGACTGCACCGTGAGCCCGACACTCCGCAACTGAGCCACGAGGTCCTCGTATCGGTAGGGCCAGATGGACAACCGCTCCGAGCAGGCTCGCACTGCCCCATCCGGCTCGATCTGGGCGACCACGATCTCGAGGAAGTGTTCCTGCTCCCAGCGCTGCTCGATCTGCCAGTAGTAGCTGACGACCGCATCGCGGTCGTTGCGGCGGATGAGTCGATCGCGGACGTCTACCCGTGAGCCGGCGGAGCGCACGAGCTCCCAGTTGCGTGAGTGGAGCACAAGGCGTCCGCCCGGATTCAGCAGCCGCGACATCGCTTCCAGTGCGGTCAGGCGCCCGGCTGCGCCCTCGGCGTGCCCGAGCGAGTTGCCGACGCAGAACACCAGATCGAACGTGGCGTCCTCCAGGTGGTCGGGCAGCTCATCCCAGCTCGCGCGGAGGGCTCGAAGCGAGACACCCTGCTCGTCGGCGGCCTTCTCAGTCCGGCGAACCATCCCATTGCTGGCGTCTGCGGCGACCACGTCAAGGCCAAGACTCGCGAGACCGACGGCGAGCTGGCCGGTTCCACACGCGCAGTCGAGGACGCGCGCGTTGGGCGGCAGAGAGCCCACGACATCGCTGTAGTAAACCGCGGCTGCCTTGGCGGGGGTCAACCTGTCGTCCCCGATCAGCCACTCGTATACGTCGGAAAGCGCCCCATAACCAGCCACCGCGATAACCTCCATCACTCGACGACACGCGGGCTAGACCGCGCCGCGATTCGGACCTTGCGCCTCGCACTGTGCCGGGCCGTGTCAGCGAAGCATTGAGCAGGACCCAACCACTTCCGGCCGTTGAGACTCCACCGGATTTCGTGGGAAACCGCGGCACGCCGCACCGACGCAGGTCCCCACTCCACCAGCGCCCCATCGGTCACGATGGGGACAGTGGTCGGCAACAAGCGCGCGTTCACTGCGGAGCGCTTTAGGCACAGACATCCAAACTCATTGCCGAAACGCCGCGTCCGGATGAAGGGCCGCCAGCGACCGCCTCTATTGCCAAGCATCCCGACGAAGTCCACCGGTTTTTCCTACTTGGGCGTCATTTCAGTTGGTGAGCCTGCGGCGGCATATAAGGGTTGCGGCGATGGCGAGGAAGTGAACTGTCTCCAACCTCAGTCTGAGCAGGTGAGGTGCAGGGTGAGGACGGCCTGAACGAGCTTGGTGATGCGGGTGGTGCTGCAACGGAGCTTGCGCAGGAGGCGCCAGGTCTTGAGGGTGGCCATGGCCGGCTCGACGAGTGCGCGGATCCTGGCGTGCGAGCGGTTGACGGTTTGCTGTCCTGCGGACAGCGTCTCCCATCGGCCCCAGTAGGGCAGCCGTATCGTGCCGCCGGCACCCCGGTAGCCCTTGTCAGCGAAGCAGGCGCCGCCGGCTTCGGTCAGGGCGTCGATGATGCCGTGGGTCCGCGCGGCCTTGATGTCGTGGACCGCGCCGGGCAGCGCGGGTGAGGCCCACAGCAGCCGCCCCGCGGGATCGGTGATGACCTGCACGTTCATGCCGTGTTTCTTGTGTTTTCCGGAGTAGTAGGGGCGGTCGGCGGCGATCCGGTCGATCGGCAGCAGCGTGCCGTCCAGCATGACGTATGGCTTGGCGGAGGCGGTTTTGATCGCTTCGGCGAGAGTCGGGGCGAGGGCGGCCAGGACATCGATGGCCTCGGCGATGTACCGGTAGGCGGTGGTGGTGCCGACGCCGAACCCGGCGGCGAGCTGGGCGTAGGTATGACCGCAGCGCAGGTGCGCCAGGACGAGCAGGGCCTGGCGGCCCGCGCTCACGCGGCGCCAGCGAGTTCCACGTTCCTGACGGCGGGCCCGCAGGCGAGCGGACAGGTAGCGCAAGGACGAGGTGGACACATCGACGCCGGACGGGTAGACAAGCACGCGGAAGCTCCTGTTGGACAGGCGATCTTGGTCGTGAACCCGTCTACCAGGAGCTTCTTCACGTCCGGACACCGCCCCACCAGCGCACTACCCACCCACCGAGCCAGGTTGGAAAAGGCTCAGTGGCAGCAGGGAGTCTTCGGCTCGGCCGTCTACGCGATCCCCCAGGCGTCCGGTCCGATGGGCCTGTTCTACCGTTCCGACCTGTTCAAGAAGTGGGGCATCGCTCCGCCCACCACCTGGGACGAGTACGCCCAGGCCGCTGAGAAGATCCACAACGCCGACCCGAAGGCCTCCATCGGCACCTTCCCGCCCGGCAACTCGGCCTGGTTCACCGCACTCGCGTGGCAGGCCGGCGCCAAGTGGCTCGGCGTCGACGGCGACACCTGGTCGGTGAACATCGCCTCCCCGCAGACCCTCAAGGTCGCCGCCTACTGGGACGAACTGCGCACCAAGAAACTGATCAAGACCGAGCCCGACTTCGCCGACGGCTGGTACAAGGACCTGCAGTCCGGCGCCGTCACCTCGTGGGTCAGTGCCCAGTGGGGCGACGCCATCATCAGCGGAAACGCTCCGCAGACCGCCGGCAAGTGGGCGGTGGCGCCCATGCCGCAGTGGACCAAGGGCGCGAACGCCTCCGCGAATTGGGGCGGCTCCTCCACGGCCGTCCTCAAGGGCGCCAAGCACATCCCCGAAGCCCTGAAGTTCGCCGAATGGCTCAACACTGACCCCACGAGCGTCGACCTGCTGCTGCAGGGCGGATACGGCTGGCCCGCGGGCGCCGACGCGTACAAGGGCTCCTCGCTGGACAAGCCGTCTGCGTTCTTCGGAGGCCAGAAGTACAACGAGGTCTTCGCGCAGGCGGACAAGAACATCGACACCTCGTGGAAGTGGATACCGACGATCGACGCCACCTACCAGCACCTCAACGACGGCTTCCAGGCCACCGTGGCCGGCAAGGGCACCTTCGTCTCCGCGGTCCAGCAGGCACAGAAGCAGACCGTCGAGGACCTGAAGAGGAAGGGCCTGAAGGTTTCCACCGGCCAGTGACCGCCTCCGGAGGGCGCGACACGGCCGCCGCCGTTCTCCCCTCCGGACTCCAGAAAGCATTCTGATGCCCACCCGCACCCGAGCACCCCGGCGCCGCAGAAACCTGGCGCCCGTCGCCTTCGTCGCGCCTTTTTTCCTGCTGTTCCTGCTGACCTTCGCCGTCCCCATCGGCTACGCCGTCTACCAGAGCGTCATGGATGTCGAGCACACCGGGCCACTGGGGCTCGGCGGCAGCCGTACCGTCTTCGTGGCGCTGAGCAACTACTCCGACGCGTTGTCCGATCACGCCTTTGTGCGCAGCATCGGTCGCGTACTGCTGTTCGCGGTCGTCCAGGTGCCGGTGATGGTCGCGTTGTCCGCCGGGCTCGCGCTGCTGCAGGCCGCGTACAGCTCGTGCTCGTCGCCCTCGATGGTCTCCGAGCAGCCGAAACCCAGCGACTTGTAGTGAGCGTAGGCGGCGGGTATGTCAGGAGTACAGATGTTGAAGTGGTCCAGGCGGGCCACCTCGGCACCGTGGCGCAGGTCGTAGCGCTGGATCAACCGCTCGGCGTGCTCGATGTCGTAGAAGAACTCGACGGGGAAGCCGAGCGGGTCGACGACGCGGACGGCGTCGCCGACACCGGGTGTGCCCTCCCCCTTCGGGACGCGCCGTACCGAGCGGCCGAGTTGGCGGAAGAACCTCTCCGCCCTCCCGACGTCAGCGTCGTCCTCGTAGCCGCCGGGATCGCCATCCGCCGAAAGGTCGAGGAAAGCCCCGCCTACCAAGAGCTGAAGGAGTCCGGGAAACGGTCCCAGGCACCGATCGCCACCCTGTTCAAACACCACTGGCCGCTCGTCGTGGCCGGCGCCCTGCTCTTCGCCGCCAACAACGCCGTCGGCTACATGACCACCGGCGGCTATGTCCAGAGTTACTCCGTGAACCATCTGGACATGGACCCGACGGTGATCCTCATCTGCGTGATGGTCGCCGCTGTGGGATGGCTGGCGAGCACCCTGGCGGGCGGGCGGCTGTCCGACCGGATCGGGCGCCTGCGTGTCTACCGCATCGGCTTCGTCATCCAACTCGCATGAATGTTCCCGTTCTTCGCACTGCTCAACACGGCGAACGAGGGGCTCATCGTGGTGGCGCTGGTCCTCTACAGCATCGGCCTCGGACTCACCTACGGCCCACAGGCCGCACTGTTCGCGGAGCTGTACCCCACCGCGGTCCGGTACAGCGGTGCGGCACTGTCCTACGCCATCGGGCCGTACTCGGCGGCGCCTTCGCGCCCATGATCGCCGAAGCCCTGCAGTCCACCACCGGCACCGTGTACTCCGTCGCCGTCTACCTCGCGGTGGTGACGGTGATCGGGCTCGCCGTCACCTTCTTCCTCAAAGAACGCCAGGGTGTGCCGCTGAGTGACGCCGAAGCCGGCGAGAAGGACGAGCAGGCGGTCGTCACCGCCTGAGGATCCGCGTACCGGCGACAGAGGGCCGGTCAGGCCTGACGACACCACCCCATCCCTCCCCCGATTTCGAGGAGCCCCGCATGAACGAGCCGCAGGCTGACCCCACTCGGCCGACATCGCCCGAAGTCCACCCGCACGACGACCTGACGCGTCGCCGCTTCTGGCAGCTCGGCGCCGCCACGGCGGTCGCCGCCGGTGCTGCGTGCCTGCTTCCCGAGCGCGCCTCAGCCGATACCTCGGCGTCCCCGGACCCGACCGCACAGGACTACTTCGACCGCGCCGCCGAACTGGCGGGCGACACGCCGAACCTCAAGAGCATCGTGAGCGCGCTCACCGCCGGCTACACCCCGCCGAGGCCCCCCGCTCCCGCGCCACTGCGAATCTTCGACAACGTCGCCGTGCTCAGCGTCGGCTTTGTGTCCGCCACGGCGATCCTCACCCCGGGCGGCATCATCCTCATCGACGCCCTCGACAACCCGGGCGAGGCAGAGCAGTACATCGTCTCCGGACTGCGCAGCCTGGGGGCCGATCCGTCGACGATCAAGTACGTCGTGGTCACCCACGGCCACGGTGACCACTTCGGCGGCGCCCAGTACCTGGCCGACCAGTACGGCGCCCGGGTCATGATGGCCCCGGCCGACTGGGACCTCGTCGCCTCCACGAACCCGGACAACGCGCCCGCCCGCGACCTGGACATCGCCGACGGCCAGAAGCTGACGCTGGGCGGCACCACCGTGACGCTCCACCACACGCCGGGTCACACACCCGGCACCGTCTCGCCGATCTTCCCGGCCCGTTGGCGGGGCCGCGCCCACACCGCGATGCTGTGGGGCGGGACCAACCCGCCCGCGGCCACCGCCAGCAAGGAGACCTACCTCTCCTCCGCCCTCGCCTTCGCCTCCCGGACGAGGCGGGCCGGCGTCGACATCGAACTCAGCAACCACGGATTCGCCGACTACGGCCTCGAGCGCATGGAGCGACTGCGCAGCGCGCCGGACGGTCGCGAGAACCCGTTCATCGTGGGCACCTCGGCAGCACAGCGCTTCATGAAGATCGTGGAGATCATGCTGCGCGGCCGCATCGCCCAGGACCGGGAGGCTGCCACCCCCGCAGCGACAACGATGGCTGCCACGAGCACCCGTACGACAGCCTGTTGCTGAGCTTCGTGTGCACAGGACGGTCACCGCCTACCCGCGCGGCGGTGACCGTCGGCTGCTGTGAGCAGTACAACTCCCGGTCCATCAGAGCCCGTCCGCGGGTGGTGGCGTAGGCGGCGAACACACAGATCCCAGGGTCGTCGAGGACGAGGATCCCGTCGGGGCGCCGAGCCAATCGGCTACGCAGCGCTGCACGCTCGTCGAGGATCGGCCCGGTCTCACGCTTCTCGGGGAGCTGGAAGACACGTGTGATGCTTTCGTCGAACTGTGTGCGGGTTGCCGCGTCACGTCGTGCGGGCGGCCCCGGACGCATCAGCCGCTTCATATGCAGAGGCCACGGCGCAGTGCTGAGAGCCGGCCCGCAGGCGACCAGGACCTGCCGCCCCCCTCCTCCCTCCCCGTCAGCTGACCGCGACGGGCTGCCGCCACACGACCCCCGGCCGCCGAAGCGTTCTGTTCGATACGACCTCGCCTGCCCAGCCCGGGGGGGCACTACTTCGCGCGCGCACCCCGGGCGCGGATGGGGACTCCGGGCAGGCCGAGGTGCATGGCCGGCCCGGAGTCCCCGCCGGTCGGCGGTTGCCCTGCGCGTCAGACGACCATCCACTGCTGGTTGGCACCGGCGGTGCACGCTGCCTGGTCCAGGGCGGCGCCGTTGGCGGTCGACGCCCCGGCGACCTCCAGGCACTTGCCGCTGCGCACGTTGCTGAAGGTGACGTAGCCGCCGATCACCGCCGTCCTCGTCCACAGCTGGTGCGAGGCCCCGGTGCACGTCGACTGGACGGCCACCGCACCGTCGGCGGTGGAGGCGCCGGAGATCTGCAGACACTTGCCGCTGTTGACGTTGACGAGTTCGTAGGTGGAGCCCACGGGGGTGGGCACCCACTGCTGGTTGGCCCCGGAGTTGCAGTTGCCGGAGTTCACCGCCGCCCCGTCTGCCGTGCTCAGGGACCAGACGTCCGCGCACTTGGCGCTGTTGCGGTTCAGCAGGTGGTTGTTCGAGGCCCCGAGCGGACCGGCGATGACCGGCCAGTCGGCCGCGAAGGTCACCTGCCGGATGTCGAGGGTCTCCTGCCCGGAGTTGTCGCCGTCGTAGTAGTGGTAGGCGAGGAACTTGGACGTGCCGTCGTCATAGGCATCGGCGCCACCGGCGGCCACCCTGGGGTAGGCGCCGGTCAGAACGGTGGTCCCGCCACCGGAGGCCATGTCGGTGCCGTTCTGGTCCAGGTACGGCCCGGTGATGCTGCTGGAGCGGCCCACCACCGTGTAGTAGGTGCTGTTGACGCCGCTGCAGCAGGTGCCCTTGGAGCCGAAGAGGTAGTAATAGCCGCCGTTGAGGATGATCGTCGGGTTCTCGATGCCGACGGCGATGTGCCACAGGTTGTTGTCGGTGGTGGACAGCTTGCCCGTGGTCTGGTCCAGGACGTGCATGTACGTACCGCTGCCGGTCCAGGAGCCCCAGGAGATGTACAGCCGGCCGTCCGGCCCCCAGTCGACGTTGGGGTCGATCGGGTAGTTGACGTCCGTGACCATGCCCTGGTCGGTCCAGGGGCCCTCGATGTTCGTGGCGGTGGCCAGGCCCATCACCGCGTAGTTCGAGCCCCAGAGCGAACCGGCATAGTACAGGTGGTAGACGCCGTTGAAATACTTGATGTCCGGGGCCCAGATGTTCGGCGGGGTCGAACCGAGCTTGGCGGTGATCCAGGACGGGGTCGACGACCAGATGTTGCCGACCTTGGTCCATCCGGAGGCCGCCGTGGCGGCGCACGTCTTGCGGAGGGTGATGGATCCGCTGGGGTTGAGCGGGTCGTTCTCGAATCCGGTGGAGAAGCCGTAGTAGCAGCTGCCCACCTTGATGACACTCGGGTCGTGCATGCGGAGATCACCGCTGAGTGCCTGTGCGGGGGAAGCGGTGATCAAGCCGAGAACCGTCAGGAGGGTGGCAACGATCGTGGCGAGGACGGAATGCTGGCGATGTCTGCCTGTTCCGGGGCGGGACTCATCGGCGGCGTGCTGGCTGCTCATGCGAGACTCCTTTGTTTCGCTGGGGTTGTTGGCGTGAACCGACCGGGATCATGGACCGGTCAGTGTGAGTCGGAGCCGGGATGCGGCCGTCGGGTGGTGGTGGTCCCGGTCGGCAGGGTGCTCACGCCTCCGTCGGGCCACTCGATCCGTCCGGTGGCCCCCGTGGGCACGGTCGTTTCGACGGTGAGATGCGCTTCCCGCAGCTCCCATCGGATCGCCGTGCGCCCGTACGGTGACTCGTGGGCGGCGCTCGCCCACGTGAGGCCGCCCCCCGGCCGCGGGCGGAAGACGATGTCCCGGTAGCCCGGCGCGCTCATGGTCAGCCCGGCGACGGTGGTGTGCAGCCACTGGGCGACGGCGCCGAGGGCGTAGTGGTTGAACGAGGTCATCTCGCCGGGATTGACGGTGCCGTCGGGCAGCATGCTGTCCCAGCGTTCCCAGATGGTGGTGGCGTCGTGTTTGAGTGCGTACAGCCACGAGGGGCACTCCTGCTGGAGGAGCAGGGCGTAGGCGGTGTCGTCATGGTGCGTGGCGCTCAACGCGGGTGCCACGAGCGGAGTACCGATGAACCCGGTCTGGATGGTGTGCCCGCCCGCCGCGACCAGTTCGGCCAGGCGATGTCCAGCGGCGACCCGGGACGCCGCGTCGGGGAGGAGGTCGAACTGGAGGGCGACGGCATAGGCGGTCTGGGTGTCGCTGGTCATCAGGCCGCCGGGCAGCACGTACGCGTCGGCGAACGCCTGTTGGACGCGTCGCGCGAGGTCTTCGTAGTGGCGTCGTTCGTCCTCGCGCCCCAGGACGTCGGCGGTCCATGCCACATGCCGCAGGGACCATGCGTAGTACGCCGTGGCGATGAGGTGGCGGTCGGTGCGGCCGGCGCTGGGGTCCTCGGGGGGTGCGAACGGGTCGAGCCAGTCGCCGAGTTGGTAGCCGCGATTCCACAGGCCCGACTCGTCGGCCAGTTCGGTGATGAGGTCGACCCATCGCCGTGCGCTCTCGTACTGGGCTGCGAGCAGAGCGGTGTCGCCCGAGGCCCGGTAGAGATCCCACGGAGTGAGTGCCACGACGTCGCCCCAGCCGGCGCCCGGTCTGGCGGGGGTCCACTGCTCGCCCCCCGGGATCTCGGGTACGTACCAGGGGACGGTCCCGTCGTCGTGCTGTTCCACGGCAACGTCGCGCAGCCAGGAGGCGAGCATCCCGTGGCAGTCGTACAGGAAGGCGGCGGTGGGTGCGAAGACCTGGATGTCGCCGGTCCAGCCGAGCCGCTCGTCGCGCTGCGGGCAGTCGGTGGGAAGGTCGACGAAGTTGCCGCGCAGGCTCCACACCACGTTCTCGTGCAGGCGGTTGACCTGCTCGTTGGAGCACGCGAACCAGCCGGTGCGGGCCATGTCGGTGTGGTGGACACGGGCGACCACGTCGCGGTACGGGTCGCCGCCGCGCCAGCCGGTGATCTCCGCGTACCGGAACCCGTGGAGGGTGAAGCGCGGCTCCCACGTCTCGGGTCCGGCACCCCGCAGGACGTACCGGTCGGTGGAGACAGCGTCGCGCAGGGGGCGGACGCACAGTTCGCCGTCCTGGAGCACCTCGGCGTGGCGGATGACGACTGTGTGCCCGGCCAGGCCGTCGACGGTGATGCGGATTCTGCCGACGAGGTTCTGCCCGAAGTCCACCAGCAGACGGTCAACGTCGAGAGCGGTCACCAGAACAGGGCTGATCTCCTGCGTGCAGCGCACCGGCGGGCCAGTGGGTGCGACCAGGGTCGCCGGGTCCCGCTCGACGTTGTCCACCGGCGACCAGGCGCCGTCGTCGAACCCCGGACTCGACCAGCCGGGCACTTCCTCGCGCGCGTCGTAGGTCTCGCCGTCGAGCAGTCCCGAGGAGAGGACGGGGCCCTGGCCGGCGCGCCATGAGCTGTCGGTGCCGACGACGGTGACGGTTCCGTCGCGGTGGACGATCTCCAGTTGGGCGATGAGCGCGACCCGGTCGCCGTACAGGTCGGCGTGGCCGCCGCCGAAGCCCAGCCGCCCCCGGTACCAGCCGTCGGCCAGCCACGCGCCGATGGCGTTGGCACCGGCGCGCAGGTGGTCGGTGACGTCGTGGGTCTGATAGCGCAGCCGATGGTGGTAGCTGGTCCAGCCGGGCGCGAGCGCGTGGTCGCCCACTCGCTGTCCGTTGATCTCGATCTCGTACAGGCCGTGGGCGGTGACGTACAGCCGTGCGCGCTCGACGTCCGCGGCGACGGCGAACTCCTTGCGCAGCAAGGGCGGCCGGCGCTCGGCGGCCGGCCTCTCCCGCCGGTGCGGCTCGTGCGGCTCGTGCGGCGAGATCGCGCGGGCCGTCCAGTCCGTCGGTGTCAGCAGCCCCGTCTCGATCCGCAGCGGTCGACTCCAGTCGCTGGTCACCTGGTCGGCTCCGCGGACCCGCACCCGGACCTCGCAGGCTTCCCTGGACGCCAGTGGCCGCAGGGGCCAGGGGACGAGCACGGAGTCCCGGGAGGTCAGCCAGTCGGTGCGGCACGTCCCGTCGGCGCGGGTGGCCTCGATCTGGTACGCCTGCTGCGTCCAGTCGGCAGGTGCTGTGGTCTTCCAGGAGATCCGGGGCGACGACTCGCCGATGCCGAACGGCACCCGATAATGTTCCGCGGTCGGGACGTCCACCGCGGGTGTCCGCGCGTCGCTCATCCCTTCACCGCCCCGGCGGTCAGGCCCTTGATGATGCGCTGGTTGATCAACAGGTAGAGCACCAGGGCACCGACCACGTTGATGCTGATCGCGGCGAACAGCGGTCCGTAGGCCGTCTCACCGTACTGCCCGGTGAAGTTGAGCAGCCCCACCTGGATGGTGCGCAGGCTGTCGTCGGTGGTGAAGGTGAGCGAGACGAGCAGGTCGTTCCAGATGAAGAAGAACTGCACCAGCGCGACCGTGAAGACGGCGTTGCGGACGACGGGGAATCCGATCCGCCAGAACGCGGTGAGCATGCTCGCCCCGTCGAGGGTGGCGGCCTCGAAGATCTCGCGCGGGACGGCCCGGAAGTAGGTGGCCATCATGAAGACGGTGAGCGGGAGGCCGACCGCGGTGTAGGTGATGATCAGCGGCCACATCGTGCCGGAGAGCCCGCTCTGGAAGTACACCCGGAACAGCGGCAGCAGGATCATCTGGCTGGGCACCATGATGCCCAGCAGGAAGACCAGGAGGACCTGGTGGCGGCCGCGCCAGATCATGACTTCCAGGGCGAAGCCGGCGGCCGTGCCGAGCACGATGATGAGGGCGAGCGAGGGCGCGGTGGCCAGAAGGCTGTTGCGGATGTAGAGGCCGACGTGCCCGCTCGTCCAGGCGTCGGCGTAGTTGTGCAGGTCCCACTTGCCCGGCAGCGACCAGGCGGGGTCGTTGACGAACTCGGACTGGGTCTTGAAGGAGCTCAGCAGCAGCCACAGCAGCGGCGCCACCTCGACGACGACCAGCAGGGCGACGAGCAGGTTCCGCGTCAGGCGCCGGGCGTACGCTCGCCCTTGGACGGTACCCGGCCGGGGACGGGCCAGGTTTTCCCGCGGCGGAGCCGTCAGGGTGTCGGTCATGGAGGTTCAGCCCTTGGTCAGGTCGCGGCGCGAGAAGCGGAAGATGATGAGGGTGACCCCGAGGCACACGACGGTGAGCAGCGAGGCGATGGTGCTGCCGTAGCCGTAGTCGCCGTAGGAGAACGCGGTGCGGAACATGTAGAGGGTCAGGGGCGTCGTGTCGCTGCCCGGTCCGCCGTTGGTCAGGGCGAGGACCGAGTCGAAGACCTTGAGGGTGCCGTTGATGCTGAACACCACCGACGACAGCAGCACGGGCGCGGACAGCGGCAGGACGATGTGCCGGATCAGCCGCCATCCGGTGGCGCCGTCCATCCGCGCCGACTCGAGGGTCTCGTCGGGGATGTCGAGGAGTCCGGCGAAGATGAGGACGCCGTAGAAGCCCATGGAGCGCCACACGTCCATGACGACCAGGACGATGAAGGAGCCGCCCGCGCCGGCGAACCAGTCGCCGTGGTGGATGCCGAGCCCTTCGAGAGCGACGTTGGCCAGGCCGTTCTGCGGCGCCACGGCGAAGAGCTTCTGGAACATCAGGGCCACGGCGACCGTCGGCAGGATCACCGGGAAGAACACCAGGGTACGGACGACCGCGGACGACTTGCGCAGGACGAACACGTAGAGCAGTGCGAGCAGGTACCCGCAGAGGACCTGCCCGACGCTGACCGCTATCGCGTACTTGAAGGTGAACCACAGCGCCGAGTGCGCCTGCGGGTCGTGCCAGAGCTTGTCGAAGTTTCCGAGCCCCCCGAAGGTGAAGCCCTCGATGACGTTGCCCTTGAAGAAGGTGTAGCCGAGGGACCAGCCCATCGGTACCAGCATGACCAGGGTGTACACCAGCAGCGCCGGGCCCAGCAGGACGGCGATGGCACGGCGGTCTCCCAGAACGGAACGCATGTCGGCTCTCTCACGAAGGGGGGTTGGCGCGGATCACAGCGGTGCGGAAAGGTCAGCCGTTGTCGAGATCCGCCTGGATCTTCTGCATGAAGTCCTTGGCCGAGAGGGAGCCGTTGACGAGCGGCGCAGCATTCGTCTGGCTGGTCTCTGTCGCCTTCGTGTTGAAGAGCGCCTCGAACCACAGGGTGCTGGTCTCGGTCTTGGTGATGGTGTCCTGGACGGTCTGGGTGAGCGGCGGCAGCTTGCCGGTGTCGCCGTTCGGCTTGAAACCGGAGACGGTGCCCTGGTCCTTCAGCGAGGCGGCGCCGTAGTTCTTGCTGATGCAGGAGAGCCAGTCGCCGACCTCGGCGTTGTAGGACTTCGCGGAGACGGCGACCGGGAGGCCGACGTTGGCGGGGATCTGGTCCGCGCTGCCCTTGCCGCCCGCGACGGTCGGGAACGGCATGAAACCGACGTTGTCCGCGCCTATCTTGTTCTTGGCCGGGTCGTTGAAGTCGCCGAGCGCCCAGCTGCCCATGTAGTACATCGCGGCCTTGCCGGTCAGGAACTGCTGCGCTGCCGTGTCGTAGTCGATCGATCCGACGCCCTTGCCGAAGTAGCCCGCCTTGCCCAGGTCGGCGATGGCCTGTGCGGCCTTCACATAGGCGGGGTCGGTCAGCTTGGCCTTGCCGTCCGCGACCGCCTGCAGGGCGTCCGGGCCGAGTTCGCGGTAGATGTAGCCGCTGATCAGACGGGTGAGGGGCCAGCCTTCCTTGCCGTCCGCGGAGAACGCGGTGACACCGGCGCCCTTGAGCTTCGCCGCTGCCACGACCAACTGGTCGTACGTGGTCGGGACGGCGATGCCGTTGTCGGCGAAGAGCTTCTTGTTGTACCAGATGCCCTCGATGTTGAACTGGTAGGGCATCACGTTGAACTTGCCGTAGAGGTTCTCGACGGTCTTGACGGCGGCCGGCTGGATGTCGTTCCAGACGCCGAGGTCCTTGAGCGTCTTCTCCAGGTCCAGGACCTGGCCGGCCTTGTCGAGGGTCTTGGTGAGCTGCGGGGTGCCGCCTGCCGCGAACTGCACCGGCAGGGCGTTCTGGCCGGCGAGAAGCTGCACCTTCTGGTCGACGTTGCCGATCGGCAGCGTCTGGATCTTCAGCGGCAGAGCCTTGTTCTGCGTCGCGCACGAGCCCTTGCCCAGAGTGGTGAGCTCCTGCTGCACGATGTGGTTGTCGTCGTTGATGGTGAGGGTGAACGCCTTGACGTCGCTGCCCGAGGCGCTTCCGCCGCCGCAGGCGCTCAGCAGCAGACTCGCGGTGGCCGCGGTCGCCAGGAGGGCAATACGGCGGGTTCTGAGGGTCTTGTGCACAGGTGCTCCTCGGCGCAGGTGCGTTGAAACGCTTCAATTGAGGGATGCCGGGAACCTATGACCCGTTTCTGCGTGTGTCAAGGATCTGTCGGGGATGTTTCCGAACCGCATCTGCAGGGCGACCGGCTGCACTTCCGCGAGCGCGAGGTGACGAACCGCTGATCAGCGCGGCAGGCCGACGCGGACGATCAGAGCTGCGGACGATCAGAGCTGCGGACGGGCGCGGCGGACGGGCGCAGGTCCGGGCGAAGTCGACTGCGGTTCGGCAGCGGTCCGAAGAGCGCGGGGGCGGCCTGCCCGGTCGCATGGTGCCGCGGAGTGCCGACAGCACGTCGCGGCACTGCCGGCGGAGCGCTTGGCGCGATGTCAAGGCGCCGACGCGACGATCCCCTCGGCGCGTCGAGCGGACCGTCAGCTCGGCGCGCTGGCACGGACCGTCAGCTCGGCGCGTCGACGCAGACCCTCAGCTCGGCGCGCTGGCGCGGACCCTCAGCTCGGCGCGCTGGCGCGGACCCTCAGCTCGGCGCGCTGGCGCGGACCCTCAGCTCGGCGCGCTGGCGCGGACCCTCAGCTCGGCGC
>NZ_JBEXEA010000049.1:0-9621 GCF_040606035.1 Streptomyces sp. NPDC005483 | reverse complement strand
GCTGGCGCGGACGATCAGCTCGGGCTCCAGCACGACGGTGGCATGACGGTGCTGGCCGCCCGAGGCCACCTCGTCCATCAGCAGCCGGATCGCTTCCTGCCCCATCATCCGGCCCGGCATGTCCACCGCGGTCAGCGGTACCGCCGCGGTGCCGGCCGTGCGGTTGTTCTCGCAGCCGACGATCGCGACCTCTTCGGGCACGCGGATCCCCGCCACGGTGTGCAGTTCGTGGATGATGGCGTTGGCCAGCTCATCGGTGACGGCGATCAGGCCGTCCGGCAGCTCGCCGGGGGTGCGTCGCGCGAGATCCTGCCCGACCACATGTCCGTGAGCCGCGGTCAGGCCGACGCTGTCGATCTCCTCCAGGGTGACACCGGGGCCCGCCTCCTCGACCGCCGCGCGCACCCCCCGGCGCCTGTCGCGCACGGGCTGGTAGTCGTCGTGCGCGACCACATAGGCCAGTCGCGTGCGCCCGGTGTCGATGAGATGGCGGGCCGCGAGATATCCGACGTGCTCGTTGTTGACCAGCACCGAGCAGCAAGTTCCCGGTTTCGGAGCGTAGTTGAGGAGCACGACCTGGCGCCCGTGCGAACGGATGCGGGCGATGCCGGCCGAGGAGTCCTCCATGGGCGCCAGCAGCACGCCGGTCACCCGGGACTCGTCGAAGAGGTCCAGGTAGTCGTCCTGAAGGGTCATGTCGCACGCCGTGTTCGCGAGCAGCAGGTTCTGGCCGACCGCACGAGCGGCGCCCTGCGCACCGTGCGCCATGTCGATGAACAGGGAGTTCTCGATGTCGGCGAGCACCATGCCGACGCTGTTGGTCGATCCCGACACCAGCGACCGGGCGGCGTCATTGCGCACGAAACCCAGTCGGCCGATGGCTTGGCGGACGCGTTGCGCCGTCGCCGGGCTCACCTTCGCCGGATGGTTCAGGACGTTGGAGACCGTGCCGACCGAGACGCCCGCGGCGTCGGCGACGTCCTGCATGCTCGGACCTGCATGCCCTTGTACTCGCGGACGGGCGGTTGCCACAGCGCTCCTCGACTTCCGGTCTCATTCAACCCCGGACCGCACGGCACTCACAGTGACCAGGCTGTCGCGGACAAGCCGCAGAATACATGACGCGCATTGAAGCGTTCCAAGCCCTTGTGTCCAGCCAGACACCAAGAACGGATAGGATTCTCTAATAAAAGCAGGTCACAGCGCTGCTCCGGCGTCCTCCTGCACGATCAACGGCAAGCGGCCGCCGACCGAAACGTGACGGTGTTCAGGGAGTGTGTGAGTTTCCTTCGGCATCCTGATTAAAACGCATCAATCAGTGAGACACTTGCACACGGAGCTCCCCGTTACCGATATCGCGGCTCCGCAACGCGGCCTCCGACCTTCGGGTTCTGGCGTGACTTCCCCCTCCTGTTGTTGATGATCTGGGCGGGGTGCCGGACGAAGGCATGACGGAGCGACCTGCACGTGATCGACACCGCCGACATCGACGTCTCCCTCGGTCTGGACGTCGGCAAGCGCGAACACTGCGCCACCGCCGTCACCCCGGCCGGGAAGAGAGTCTTCGACAAAGCGTCTGCCCATCATCGAGCCCAAGCTCCGCGAACTGTTCGCGGAACTCCAGGCCAAGCACGGAACGGTGCTGGTCGTGGTCGATCAACCGGCCTCGATGGGAGCTCTGCCGCTGGCGGTCGCCCGGGAGATGAGTTGCCCGGTCGCCTACCTGCCGGGGTTGGTGATGCGTGGAATCGCCGACCTCTACCCGGGCGAAGCCAAGGCCGAAGCGAGGGACGCGTTCGTCATCGCCGACGCCCCGACGTCAACCGCCACCTCGCCGGGCTGGTTTCCGGTCCGGGTATCCGCTATCCGATGGGGGAGCAGCACGACCTCCTCGGTGCCCGCCTCCCGACATGGTGCTGATGTCGAGCGAACCGCCCACGTACGAGCGTCCTGCTGTGCACGGGCAAAGGTCTTCTCCTGACAGAGGACGATCGCTACGCCGTGGCGGCCAAGGACTGGAATCAGAATGAGGACTCTGGAGCTCGGGAATGACGGTCGCGTCAGTTCGCGTTGATGCGGCTCGGAGGGGGTGGTTGCGACCGAGACTCGTGGTCGGCGCAAGCCGTGGGAGGTTGACGATGGGCTGTGGGAGCGTATCGAGCCGCTGTTGCCGTGATTGAGCGGGGTTTCGGTAGCCGGGGCGTCGTCGGCTCGATGACCGGCGGGTTCTGTGCGGCATCCTGTTCGTGCTCTACACCGGCATCCCCTGGCGCTACGTCCCGCAGGAACTGGGCTTCGGCTCCGGGATGACCTGCTGGAGGCGACTGCGGGAGTGGAACGAGGCCGGGGTCTGGCAGCGCCTGCACGAGATGCTGCTGGCCGAACTGCGGGCGGCCGGCATACTGGATCTGTCCCGGGCGTCGGTCGCCTCGAGCCATCTGCGGGCGATGAAAGGTGGTGCGGCCACCGGCCCGTCCCCGGTGGACCGGGGCAAGACCGGCAGCAAGCGCCACGTTATCGTCGAGGCCCACGGCGTCCCGCTGGCCGTGCCGCGCTGCCCGGTGCCAACCGCAACGACGTGACCCAGCTGATCCCACTGATCCGAGCCGTCCCGCCGATCCGAGGCAAACGGGGCCAGCCGCTGCGCCGCCCGAAGCACCTCTACGCTGACCGCGGCTACGACCACGAAAGCCACCGCGACCATGTCCGACGGTACGAAATCACCCCGCACATCGCCCGACGCGGCACCGAACACGGCTCCGGACTCGGCGTACACCGCTTGGTCGTGGAAGGCGCCGTCGCACTACTGCACTGGTTCCGCCGCCTGCGCATCCGCTGGGAGATCCGCGACGACATCCACAAGGCCTTCATCACATTCGGTTGTGCCGTCATCTGCTGGCGGCGACTGAGGACCCCGCTCTGATTCCAGTCCAAAGTAAGGTGGCATCCCATGTCGCGAACTCGCGCCAAGCACAAGGAAGCGGAATGCTCGCTAACTCATCGGCGCTGGCGGCCGGAAGGCGTCATTCGGTCGGACGGCGCTGGGATGGAACCGTTCTCGCCGTGGGCAATACCGCAGTCACGGAATGTCGTGTCGAGCGATGGCAAGACGTCGTCGCGGTGGCAGCCGGCAACGTCCATGCCGCGACGAACACCGGCAGGTCTCATACGGTGGGACTCCGGTCGGACGGCACGGTGCTGGCAACGGGGTGGAATGGCGATGGGCAATGTGATGTCGCCGGATGGCGAGGAGTCACGGCCGTGGCCGCAGGCTGGCGACGCACGCTCGGGCTGCTCGCGAATGGCCGCGTGCTAGCAGTTGGCCGGAGTTCAGAAGGACAGTGCGACGTGCAGTCCTGGCGCGAGATGGTCGTCCTCTCGTGTGGTGACTGGCACTCGGTCGGCGTCCGGTCGGACGGTTCTGCACTGGCTGCGGGGAACAACCGACGAGGGCAGCGTGCCGTTGAAGGGTGGCGTGACCTGGCCGCCATTGCTGCCGGGTATCTCCATACCGTCGGCCTCAGAGCCGACGGGCGTGCAGTAGCGACCGGCGACCGGGCAACCGGGGCGTGCGAGGTCGATGAGTGGGAAGACGTGGTGGCGCTCGACGCGGGCAGCTACCACACCGTCGGGGTCACGGCGTCCGGGCGGGTCCTCGCAGCGGGAGACAACAGCTACGGACAGTGCGAAGTCGGCGATTGGCGCGACATTGTCGCCGTGGCGGCCGGTTCAACGCACACCCTTGGTCTGCGTGCCAACGGCACAGTCGTGACCGCGGGTAACAATGCCGACAGACAGTGCGAAGTCGATACCTGGTCCGGAGTCCAGCTTCATAGGCCTCCGGGCCACGCCAACGCGAACTGACATGCCGTCACTCCCGAGCCCCAAAGACGTCGTTCTGATTCCAGTCCTAAGCCCTGGCCGACCGGATCGATGTGGTCCGGACGTCCACGCTGTCGGTGTCAGCCGCCATCGACGCACTGCTCGTGCGCCCGGCGACGGCTGCACCTGCCTGTCGCCCCAGAACAACGAAACGCCCCCAGAATCCGCGCCGGGTCAGAACGGACTGCTCGATTCCTTGCACCGGTGGTTCGGGCACCCGGAAATGGGACCCCTTCGGTCGACGAGCTGTTCTTCAAATAAGCCGGAGGTCCTGCCGTTGCTCTTCTTTCCGACGCCACCCAGGCCTCCTGACGCCCGGTTCCTCGCGATCCGGAGCTGCCAGGAGGCCCTTCGTCGAGCTGTCGAGTGGTCGTTCAGTTGATGCGGACGATCTTCCAGAACTGGTCGTCGATGTTCAGGTCGTTCCACTGCACGACTGCCGCGCCGTTGCTGGTGGAGGACTGGGCGACGCCGGCGTTGAAGCCGCTGCCCACGTTCTTGAGTTCGTAGTAGCCGTTGCCCGCGTCGGTGAGGGTCCATTTCTGTGAGTTCGCGGTGGACGGCGTGTTCTGGACGACGGCGGCTCCGGCGGTGGTGGAGCCGTTACGGATGTCCAGGTTCAGGTTGCTGTTGACGTTCCTGATGGTCCAGGCTCCGCTGCCGGCGGACTGGAAGGTGAACAGCTGGCAGAAACAGGCCGAGTTCTGCCACTGCTGGGTGGCCGTACCGGTGGCGGTCGAGCCCTGCGGGATGTCCAGGTACTTCCCGCTGTTCTTGTTGACGAGGACGTACTGCCCGGTGCCCAGCGCCGGCGGAGCAGTCTGGGTGACGTTCCAGCGCTGGCAGGCGCAGCTGGTGCCGCTCCACTGACCGGCGATGGTGCCGGCGGTGGTGGAGGCGTTCGGGATCTCCAGGTACTTGCCGGTGACACGGTTGGTGAGGCTGTAGCCGCCGGCCGGATTCGGGGCGACGGCCCACTCGTGGTCCAGGGTGCCGTTGTCGTCCCACTGGAGGATCTTGGCCCCGTCGGCGGTGGACTGGCTCTCCACGCCGAGCACCTTGCCGCTGGCGACGTTGAGGATCTTGAAGTAGCCGGAGCTCTGCTGCACGAAGCGCCACTGCTGGTCGGTGGCGTTGTCGGCGTTCTGCTGGGTGGCGTTCGTGCCGTTGCTGGTGGAGCCGCCCGCGATGCTCAGCATGAGGTTGCTGCCCGCGTTCGACACGGTGTAGGTGGCCCCGTCCGAGATGCCGCCTCCGAGATCGATGGTGCTGTAGGTGACGGGGTTGGAGAGATTGCTGCCCCCGTTGCCGCCACTGAGCACGAGCAGGCTGTGGCCGTCGGACAGGGGCACCATGCCGCGGCTGTAGCCTCCGGCGACGTTGGAGTTGATACGCGTCCAGGTGTCCGCGGCGCCGTTCTGGGTGTTGAGGAACAGGTCGCTGGTGCTGTAGGCGCTGACGACCAGCGTGCCGTTCGGACCGCCGGTGGGCAGCCACGTGATGTACGGAGTGCTGGTGGGGACCGTGCCGTCCGTCGACCGCAGGGGAATGCCCGTGACGGAGTTGAACGCCTCCGGGTCGGCGGAGATCTTGTAGTAGACGGCGAAGTTGCCCGAGGGGGAGCCGCCGTACTCGTACGTCATGACGTAGTTGCCGTTGGGCAGCTTCGCGACGGTGGGCATACCCGGGCGCTGGCTGTACGTGGGCATCGCGACGTCGTCCACTACCGGACCCCAGGTGTGGAGGTCCGTGGTGACCTGGTGCACGACCTTCTGGCCGTGGTCGGGGTCGCGCTGGTCGGAGTAGTAGACGATCAGCTTGCCATTGGCGTAGAGGAAGAACGGCTCCCATACGGGGGTGTTGCCGTTCGTGTCGAACGCCGCGCCGCCGGTGGCGATGTTGCTGGCGAAGGTCCAGGTCTGTCCACGGTCGGTGCTGGCGTAGACATCGATCTTGATGGCCGAGCGGTCCGCGGGGACCGAGGCACCGGCGGCCAGGATGGTGCCTGCCGGGAAGCCGCCCACCGCCGCGGGCAGTTCGAACAGTTCGGGCTCCCAGCGCATGCCCCAGCCGTTCTGGGTGTCGGCGACCTCGGAGATCTTCGACCAGGAGTTGCCGTTGTCCGTGCTGCGATAGATCGGGAGGACCGGCGTACCGGAGGTGTACTGCTCGAAGGTCGCGAGGATGGTGCCGTTGGCGGAGCCGTTGTGCTGCATCCGCATCGCCCGCGGGTAGAGCGCACCGGGCGAGGGCGCACCCGCAGGCGGGGTGTACATCGTCTGCGAGGGACGGGCCAGGGCGTCTGCCCGGCCGGCGGGCAGGACCATGGTCATCACCGAGACGAGCAGGATGAAGGCCAGGGACAAGAAGGAGACGGGACGGGAACGCGGAGCGGCGCCGGGTATGGCGCCTGTCTGCGCAGGGGACATTGCGGCTCCCAGGGGAAGGTGTGTGTCGGTGTCCGCCGGCTCGGAACGGCTCGGAGTGACGCGGCGGAGTTCTTGGGGCACGGCGCCCGCGGAGAGCCGGGCGGCACTGCCGGGCGCGGCTCGCGAGCGCGGGGGAAGCGGCTCGACGAGCGCGGAAGGAGGGAGGTGGGGCGCCCCGGCGTGTGGGTGCGCCGGGGCGGTGGCACGAAAGGGGGTGGGGTGGGGCGGGTCGGAGAAAGGGCGGGTCAGAGAGAGGGCGGGGGTGCCGTCGAGCCGCGGACGACGAGTTCGACGGGTGGGTCGTTCGCCGGCGGCAGTTCGGTGTCAGGCTTCTCCATGGCGTGGAGGAGAAGCCGGATTCCTTCGCTCGACGCCGCCTCGAAGGGCTGACGGACCGTGGTCAGAGGCGGGGAGACGTAGGCGAAGACGGGGTTGCCGTCGAAACCGACGACACTGACGTCCTCCGGCACACGACGACCACTTTCCCGCAGGCCGTGGATCAGTCCGATGGCCATCTCGTCACCTGCGGCGAACACCGCGGTCACCGAGCGGTCCGAGGCCAGCGCGAGGCCCGCGGCATACCCGGAGGCCGCCGACCAGTCACCGTTCAGCACGGGCGGCTCGTGCGCGCCCCGGGCCGCCAGCGCCGCCCGCCACCCCTCGATGCGGTCCTTGGTGGCGTACCACCGGCGGGGACCGGCGAGGTGATGGACGGTCGTGTGTCCCAGGTCCAGCAGGTGGTCGGTGGCCGCGCGGGCCAGCTCATGGGCGCCCACACCGACGGTCAGTGTCCGGGCGGCACTGAAGGCGGGCGGCGCTCCGACGAAGAGGACCGGCACATCGACGCCGAGCGGGACTTCACCCTCGACGATCGGTACGGAGACGACGATGCCGTCCACGCCCTGATCCAGGAGTGATTCCAGCGCGCCGGCGATGCTTCGCGGGTCGCCGTCCGGGGTGTTGACCACGCGCAGTGCGTAACCGGCGTCCCGTACGGCCTGTTCGATGCCCACGAGCAGGGAGGCGGTTCCGTACCCGGCTGTTGCCAGAGCGACCACACCGATGGACCGGGTACGGCCGGAGGCGAGTGCCCTGGCCGCGTTGTTCAACCGGTAGCCCAGCTCCTCAGCGGCCGCCAGGACACGCCGGCGGGACTCGTCGGAGACGTACGGCTCGTTGTTGAGGACCCGGGAGACCGTCTTGCGTGAGACGCCGGCCAGCCTGGCCACGTCCTCACTGCGCGGCGCGGAGGAGCCCGCACCGCGCTCCAGCCCTGTTGTCATGAAGTCTCCCCATGGCCGTGTGTTCTCCGTCGAACGAGGTCAAATTACATGACCGCGCGGTCTGACCGCGCGGTCAATGTGTACGCACCCGCCGAGCCGAGGTCAAGAGTTCTCGCAACGCCGCTTGCCTTCGGCGCGACGGCGGCCGAGACCGACGGCCCGGCGGAGCGAGGTGCCGGAGGCTTCCGAGCAATGCAAGCCCACCATGCATTTCTGCAGCTCAAGTGGCATTTGCGGAGACCGGAGCGATTCGAGGGGCAGCCATGTCAGCCCCATCCGCCCGGCCCGGCCGCCGGTTATTGAAGCTTCCGGACGGAGCGGGTAGATCATGGATGGTCGGACGGAAAGCCTTGACAGTGCACCCACGGAGCGTTCACGCTTCCTGGCGTCCGACGATCACGTTTGTTTGGTCATGTTGGATTCTGGTTCGCGACCGGCCCTCAGATGGGTCCCTCGACGACCCGCTCTCCGTCATACCCCCGTACGGCTGGCGTGCCACACCTGGGCATCGCCAGCCCCGTAGGAGCCGAAATGCACCGTTATTCTCCCGGTCAGACCATGCCTGGAACCAGCCGCCGCACCGTGCTCCGCGGCCTCGGCGGAGCCGCGGCACTGGGTGCCGGCATCCCTCTGCTCAGTGCCTGCGCCGGCAATTCCACATCGTCGGACACCAAGACCGTCACCGTCGGCTCCAACGCCTCCGACGCCGTCCCGAAGAAGGCGTACGGCGACATGTACGCGGCCTTCACGAAGCAGTCGGGGATCAAGGTCGCCCTCAACACGAAGGACCACAACACCTTCCAGGAGCAGATCAACTCCTACCTCCAGGGCACGCCGGACGACGTGTTCCAGTGGTTCGCCGGCTACCGGATGCAGTTCTTCGCGGCCAAGGGCCTGGCCACGCCGATCGACGACGTGTGGAAGACGATCGGCGCCAACTTCCCGTCGGCGATGCACGACCTGAGCAAGGGTCAGGACGGCAAGTACTACCTCGTGCCGCTGACGACGTCTCCGTGGGCGGTCTTCTACCGCAAGAGCGTCTTCCAGAAGTACGGTTACGAGGTCCCCACCACGTGGGACGCGTACGTCGCCCTGTGCAAGCAGATGAAGAAGGACGGCCTCGTCCCGATCGCGTACGGCGACAAGGACGCCTGGCCGGCGATGGGCTCCTTCGACCAGATCAACTTCCGCCTCAACGGCTACGACTTCCACGTCGAACTGATGGCGGGCAAGGCATCGTGGACCGACGCGAAGGTGCGCAAGGTCTTCGACACCTGGGCCGAGACTCTCCCCTACCACCAGGAGGGCGCGGTCGGCCGTACCTGGCAGGACGCCGCCCAGACGCTGGTGGCGAAGAAGGCCGGCATGTATATGCTCGGCATGTTCGTGGCCCAGCAGTTCACCGACAAGGCGGATCTGGACGACCTGGACTTCTTCGCCTTCCCCGAGATAGACCCGGCGTACGGGCAGGACACCGTCGAGGCGCCGACCGACGGCATCATGCTCAGCAAGAAGCCCAAGAACCACCCCGGTTCCGTCAAACTGCTCGAATTCCTCGGCACGCCGCAGGCCGAGGAGATTTATCTGAGGGCCGACCCGAGCCTCATCGCCGCCTCCTCGAAGGCCGACACCTCCGCCTACAGCGCCCTGCAGAAGAAGGCGTACGACATGATCAGCGGCGCGAAGCACCTCACGCAATTCATGGACCGTGACAGCCGGCCGGACTTCACCTCGACGGTGATGCAGCCCGCGCTGCAGAAGTTCGTCCGCGACCCCAAGGGGATCGACAGTCTGCTGTCCTCGATCGAGCGCCAGAAGAAGACGATCTTCGCGTCCGGCTGAGACCGATCCCCCTTCTGAAGCGGATGAACACCGACACCATGAGCTCCGACACGATCACGAAGAGCCCGGAGGCGGCCGCGGTGCCGCCTCCGGGCCCTGCCCCTGTCAACAAGCGGGTTCCGCGGGGGCACAAGCGCCTGCTGACCCGCCGTGACCGGCTCACGCTCGGCTTCATGGCCGGCGTG
>NZ_JBEXEA010000048.1:0-50816 GCF_040606035.1 Streptomyces sp. NPDC005483 | reverse complement strand
GTACCGCTTCGTGTACTTGCTTCCCACCTGGTGCTACTTCCTCTGGAACCTCAGGTTCCAGTCTCCAGGTGTCCACGATCAAGGGGAAGCTTCAGGTTGCGGCTGTTGGGCAGTTCGGGGTGAGAGCTCTTTGTGCGGACGGCCTGCTCCACCAGGGCTCTGGCTTGCGGGTTTTGGTAGAGGAAGGTGCGTGAGACGCGGGCGGTACGGGCAACGGCTGCGACGGTGACAGGGGTATGGTCGCGCGCCATAGCCGTCAGGGCGGTCTGGAGGCGTTGAAGCATCTCTTGGGTGGCTTGGCGGCGGGCTCGTACGGCCGCGTCGGTGCGGGAAGTCCTCATGGCTGCCCTGTGGTGTCGTCGGGGGCTGGCAGTGCTGCGAGGTCTCGGGCGCGGAAAGCGGTGCTCCAGGTGCGGTGGAAGTAGTCCTGTGGGCGACGCAAGTCGAGGGTGAGGGCTTCGTCGAGGATGCCGAGGGCGGCCAGGGCCTGCTCGAGTCCTTTGATGGCCTGGGCGGTGGGTTCGAAGACGGTGTGGAGGTAGTCGGCGGTGGCATCGTCGGGGGCGTTCTCGGCGATGGAGCGCCATTGTTCGGCTTTGCGGCGCCAGTAGAGGAGATCTGCGCCGGACAGGACGAAGTTGTCGCAGTTCTCGCAGTCGAGTTTCCAGGGGCAGGCTCCGCCGTCGACGACGGGTTGGTAGGTGCAGAACCCTCCGTCGGTGGGGGTGCTGCGGCGGGAGAGGTCCAGGGCCAGGGCGAGGGCTGTCTCGCGGTCCATGGGGGTGGTGTCGCCGGAGAGGAGTTCGCCTGGGTGGGGTGCGCCGGGCCCGGCTACCCAGACGGTGTTCAGGACGTCTTCGAGGTCGCTGTTGGTGATCTTCACGTAGTGCTCGGCCATGCGTTCGGAGAGCTGGCCGAGGTAGCGGCGGATGTGGGTAAGCGTGGCGCCGGCGCGCAGCAGGTTGGTTGCCAGGGTGTGGCGGGCCTGGTGGGCGACGTAGGCGCCGCCGAGGTCGAGGTCGTCGATCCAGGTCTTGAAGCGCTGGTTGAAGTGTCCGTAGGAGATCGGCTGCCGGCCGTTGGGGTTGCGGATGCGGGAGGGGAACAACGCTAAGCCGGGGCGTTCGGCGGCTGTTGGGATGCGGCCGTAGCGTTTTTCGAAGAGCTGGAGTGTCTTGGTGCGGCGGGCATCGAGGCGTTGGTGGATGAGCTCGGGGATGCGGATGCCCTCGTTGTAGTTGCCGACCTTGGTCTGGTCGTGCCACAGCATGGCCAGGCCGCGGTAGCGGCCGAGGCAGTCCAGCCGCAGTCCGACGACTTCGCTGCAACGGCGACCGGTGGCGACGATGGTCTCCCAGATGTCCCGCAGGCCCCGGTCGTTGAGGTCGAGTTCCTCCAGGCGGCGCAGGTTGGTCTCGTCGGTCAGCGCACGGGCGACGTCGTCGCTGAAGGGGTTGCGGGAACGCTGCTTTAGGCCGGTGCCGCCGAAGGGGATGGCGGTCAGGAAGCCGGTGTCGATGCCGAGGCGTTCGGCGTGGCCGGCGGTGATGGCGCTGTAGAGCAGCTTGCGTGCCCCGTTGAAGACGAATTGGCAGCTCAGATCGGTGACGGTGGGGGATCGTCCGTCGACCAGGACCATGCCCAGGGACGGCAGGTTGTGGCGGGCGCGGTGGCGCTGGTCGGCGACGAACCGCTCGGCGTGCTCACGGCGCAGCGCGGTGGGGTCGTGGCCGGCGTCGGGGGCGTCGGCCTGGAGGAAGACGCCCAGTTCGACGGCGGCACGGCGCATCTGGTCGAAGGGGCCTCGGGTGCGGGGGCACTGCGGGGATCGGAGCCACTCGGCGAGATGGTCCCAGAGCAGGTCGCGCAACCACCTCTGGGGAACGGCGGTGATGTCGAAGTGGCTCTGGGCGTTCTTGAAGCGCCGTCCGAAGTGATCGGTCTCCAGGAAGCCGGAGTCCTTGGTGTCTGAGGGGCTGTAGTAGACGCAGCGCAGGCCGTTGACGGTCTCCCAGCAGATCTGGCGCACCATGGAGTCGAACTGCCTGCGGGTCAGGCCCTGGTAGCCCTCCCCGTCGAGGTCGCTCAGGGAGGTGAAGCGTCCGCGCCAGCAGTGGTTGATCAGGTTCTTGATGCCGTTGAGGTCCCAGGTCGAGCGTTGTTCGACTCGTGCGTGGGCGTTCAGGCCCCACTTAATCTCTGCGGCGAGCAGTGGGGGCAGGCCGTGCAGGTTGATCAGTCCGGGCTGGGTGACGGGGAGCGCCTGGGCACACCAGGTACGGAAGGCGTCTTCGTCCTGATAGGTCACCGGCAGACGCCTGCCGTGCCGCCCCCTGCCGTGGGCCGAGGTATCGACTTCGGCTCCCCCGGGGCGGCCTTGTCCCTGATAGCGGTTTTCGTGCTGGCGGCACAGTCCCAGCGAGGAGGAGGCCAGCAGAGGGCACACCGCCTGGCAGGTGCCGTATCCCGCCAGCGGGGTTTGTGTGCCCAGCCACTGCTGGAATGCTTCTTCTTCGGCCCGTGCAGTGCCGGCGTGGTGTTGCCAGCGTGCGTAGTGCTGGCTGCACAGCCGGAGCGCGGCCGTGGTGGCCGGCCGTTGCGGGCAGATCCGGCAGGGACCGTGGTCGATACCCCTGACAGCAGGGAGCGGCTCGGCGGTGCGCAGGAAGTCGGCTCTGGTCATGCCGGATGCCTGTACCTGAGCCCACAGCTGGTGATGGGATTCGCAGATGACGTGGCTTACCTGACGGGAGCGCCCGCAGCCGTTGATGGAGCATTCCCAGCCATAGACCGGGTGCTGAGGCGGGATCCTGATCAACGTGTCGCGATAGAGCGGATCGAATGCGGGAGCGTCGATGAGGGCCGTGAGCAGTTCGAGCCGGTCGCGGCCGATGCGGGTGGTATCGGTGCGGCCGGGCAGCAGCGTCAGCGGGATCACGGTTGTGTCCCCCAGACCTCCTCCAGCGCTGCGGTGAAGACCGGGTCGTGGACGTCGACGTGGCCGTAGACCTGCTCGACGGTCGCGGCCGAGGCCCAGCCGCCGGCCTCCCGGGCGATCACCGCGTTGCCCCGTGCGGCGTCCAGTACCGCGGTGGCGAAGCTGTGCCGGAAGGCGTGCGGCACCACCCGGCCGATCTCCACGCGGGTGGCAGCCCGGCGCAGCATGCCACGGGCCGCTGCGGTGGTCCACGGCTGCCCTCGGGAGGGGCCGTGCAGGCTGACCAGGAGCATGCCGTGAACGGGCTGGGCGGGGTACTGGGTGGTGATGTACTCGAAGTAGGTGTGGATCATCGCCGGGCTCGCCCGGCGCACCGTACCCCCGGACACCGCGTTGTCCTGCCAGGTCCAGGGTGTTTTGGTTTTGACCCGGGCCCGGTTGGCGTTGTCCTCGCGGTGGCAGATGTGCACGTGCGGCCCCCGGCACTGACCGCACGCGGCTTGCTCCCGCAGGTGCAGGTCGACCAGGCGCAGCCCGCACAGCTCCCCGATACGGAAACCGCCGTCGGCCAGCCAGGTGATCACCATCCGGTCCCGGGCGCACGACACCGCCCCCAGCAGCAGATCCCGGGCGCCTTCGGGCAGCATCTTCGGATGCCGGCGCACCCGCTCCGCCGGAGCCAGAGGGTTCGCGGGCATGCTGTACAGGACGTGCCCGAGCATCGCCCGCCGCCGGTCCGCCCGCGTCGGCAGCCGCGTCACACGCAGCGCCTCCGCCAACGACGGGTTCACACCGAGGGTGCCCAGGTGGAGGTAGAAGCCCTTCAGGCAAGCTGCTGCGGTCTTCAACGCGCTGTGCCCGTACGGGCGTTTACCCTCCCGCCACGGCAGACCGAACGGCCCCGGATAATCCGCCCCCAGAGCCGCCATGTAGTGCCGCAGATCCTCAAGCGACACCGACCCAGTGTCCAGGCCCGCGAACCGCAGCCACCGCAGATGATCCACCAGCACATACGCATACGTACGATCCGTACCCGCCCGGCAGGCACGCAGGAACCCGTCCGCCTCCACCACCACCGAGCAGTCCGCGTCCACGACCGTGTAACAGACCCGCCCGCCGGCACGGACGATCTCCTGCACACGTAACTCGCCCACCACCAACCGAACACCCACCACGCGCCGCCCCCTCCGCACCGGGAACCGCCCCAGCAGCGGCACCTCAGCCCGCAGTCCACACCCCTCCCCCACACCCGCAGACCACTCCACGCGAACGTCCCACACACGTCAGTGACGGTTGGTAAAGTCCGTCACCCTCACACGCCAGAACGCCGGAAGGGCAACCTCGCTGCCGACGTCAGCGAGGACAGGCGTGCCCCTCCGCCCGGTGCCCCATCCACACCACCACGTCGCATACCCGCAGCACACTCACCGTCTCCGGCACCCCCGCGACCCGCCGGAGCTCCAGCAGTTGGCGGTGCAAAGCAGCGTCGTTTTCACGCAGCGCAGCATGCAACGCAAGCCAGAACGAGGGGCGCGGGCGGCCCAGAGCGCAGCGCACCACCTTGTCGTAGACCGGCAACAGACGCGGACGCTTACGAGCCAGGAGCTTGCCTGCGATCACCCACCCGACATCGGACTGTCCTTCGAGCAGTTCCCAGGCCCGGGCCGCTGGCGATCCCGGAGCCAAGTCGGATACCGCAGCCTCGACCATGTCCATGTCCCTGGGAATGGCCTGCAACAGTCCGGACAGCCGCGCGCCGAGGCGGCCCTCCAGAATGTCCAGCGCAACAGGCGCCGGAACGGTGACCGACAAAGTCTGCACCGCGACCAGGTCCTCCGCCGTGATCCGATCAGCAACCTCCGGCCGGTCTCCCCCACCCGCCAGATGCTCGAACCGGCTCCCGGTGAACGACATCCCGCCGGGCGGCACACCTATGCCGAAGTAATGCCGCAGGTCACCGATGACACGCTCGGCACGCAGCAGTTCTTTCAACCGCTGCCCCAACGGCGACAACGACGCTCCGCTGGGAGAGATCACGCGAATCCATCCTTCATCGAGAAGCAGCTGTCCTGCGCCACACCCGTCCTGCCGCGACGGGCACCGCCGCCGCGGCAGGATGACGGCAGCTTGTACTCACCGGAGGGGCACAACCGGGTTGCGGTCCGTTCGGGCTCTCTCCAACAGCGCTGTATGCCCAAGGTCTGAAGCTATCGGCGGGACACGGCCGACAAAGAGCCGGGGTACAGCTGGGGCGTGCGCAGGCTACGTGGTGCCGCGGCCAGCAACCGATCGTAAATTCGCAAATTCCTATTCGCCGCTGCTGCCTCAGCGGTGTGCGGGGCGCAGGTACATCGGCAGGACGGTGCGCATGAGCTGTTCGCCGCGGGTGGTGATGGCCTCGAAGTCGTTGCGGGCCATGGCTGCGAAGTTGGTCGAGTAGGAGGCGACCGCGCTGCGCGGGACGAGGTCGGCGGGCGGTGCGGGCAGCCGGTCGTCCTTCATGCCGAGGTACGCGAGGGCGAAGCCGTCGATGCGCCCGCTCGCCGCCCACTCGTGCAGGCGGGCGCGGGCGGAGTCCTGGGCCTTGCGGTGGACGGTGGCGAAGGAGCGGTTGAGGCGTCCGAACATGAAGTGCGGTGCTTTCAGGGTGAGTTCGCCCAGGCCGGCGTCGCAGGAGATGATGAAGGGGACGTCGTAGACGTGCTGGGTGTGTTGCGGTGAGCGTCCGGGCTCGAGGACGGACAGGCCAAGGTTGTCGTAGACGCCGCCGTCGGTGAGCAGCACGGTGTGCTGCTGGCTGTGTCCGTCGCGGTGCTGGAAGGTGAAGGTGCGTTCCAGCGTCGGCAGGAAGGCGGGGTAGGCGGCGGAGGCTGCGACGGCGGTGGCGACGTGGATGGGTTCGGTGATGGTGCCATAGCGGGAGCAGCCGCTACGGGTGCTCCCGAAGCGGACGGCGTTGGTGGTGGCCAGGTCGGTGGCCGTGAGGACGACGTCGAGGCCGGGGTGGGTGACGTCGGCCATGGTGGTGGTGCCGAATGCCTTGTGGGTGAGAACGGCGGCCAGGGCGTCGGTGCGGTTGGCAGGGCGGGCGACGCTGACGCCGCCGTGGCGGGAGAGCAGTCCGCGGGTGCCTGCGCGGGCCGCCGCGGTCAGGTTGCGTACGGCCGCAGAGGGCTTGAACGCCTGTCGTGCGATGTCCAGCTGGAGGCCGGAGCGCAGCAGGTCGGTGGTGCAGGTGTCGAAATCGGCAAAGTCTTGCGGGCCGTAGGCCCACAGAGCGGCGAGGAGGGATCCGCCGGAGATGCCGGAAACGACGCGGATGCGGTCGAGGAGATCGCGGTCATGAAGGGCGCGCAGGCAGCCGAGGTGGAAGGCGGCCGCGCGGGAGCCGCCGCCGGACAGGGCGAGGCCGATGGTGCGAGTCATGGGCGAGCCTTGCGTGGAATGGAGACGGAACGGTGGGGGCGGGTGGCGTAGCCGCCGGGCCACCAGGTCAAGGGGCCGAGGCGAGCGGATGGTTGTAGTTGCGGCGGGGGCGGCTCGGCCGCGGCGGAGGCAGTGCGGGTGGCGAGGTGGGCGTAGAGGTGGGGGCCGTCACCGGTCGCGAGCCACTTGTGCCAGACGGGGTCCGGTCCCCCGGCGATCAGGACCAGGGCGCGGGCGGGGGCGTCGCTCAGGGGGAGGGTGAGGCTGGTCATGGCGGCGCGGTCGGTGGCACTGGGCTGCGCGGCGGTGTGCGGGTGGGTGTGCCACATGCCCAGGAAGCGGCTGATGTTGCCGGTCGCCTCCCGGCGGGCGGCGAGGTGGCCGCTGACGCCGTCCAGGCCGTGCCGGAAGTAGGCCTCCGTCAGCAGGGAGTCGGGGGGCGGGCCGGTGGCCTCGTCGACGAAGATCACGCCGGTGGCGTCGTCGATGAGGCCGAGGAGGGTGCCGCCGGTTTCCACGAGCGGGCCCCTGACCCGGGTGCCGCGGCGGGCTTCCGCGCGCATTTCGGCCAGTGCGGCGGGGGTGATGCGCACGTCGTAGCCGGTGGCCTCATCTGTGACGACGGTTTCGTTGGGCCAGGTCAGCCAGCGCGGCCCGGCGGGCTGGGCGCTGGCGGGGCCGGCGGGCATGCGGACGATGAGCGTGGCCATGGTGTGCCGGCCGCCGGGGTCGGCCAGGGCGTGGAGGATGCCCGTCACCAGTTGTCCGGCCAGCGCGGTGACATCGGCGGCCGATCCGGTGAAGGTGGCGTCCGAGCAGCCGGGTTCGGGCTGGAAGAGCTCGGTCGGTGGCTGGGTGGGGAAGAAGTCCTCGATCAGGTCGTCGAAGGCGTGCGTGGCGTCGGTGTGCGCGGCCAGCGCGGTGCGGCGCAGGACGTCGGTGCCACCGCCGGTGGCGCCGCGGGGTGAGAGGGCGGCGAGGCCGCGGGTGGCGTGGTGGCCGATCATCAGCGTGGCCAGGTGGGGCCACGGGGTGGCATCGGTGCGGCGGGCACGTTCGAGGTGGGCGCGGACGATGCGGTTGGCGGTGCAGTCCCAGATCAGGTCGAAGGCGCGCAGGTCGAGTTCGGACAGCCGGGTGGTGATGTCCCCAACGACGGCTTCGACGCGGGTGGTGTGGGGGTCGATCCGGTTAAGGCGGTCGGCCAGGACGCTCGCCTTGGGCAGGCCGATGTCGGCGTCCGTATAGGGCTGGCGCGCCAGAATTCCCGGATGGACGAGCGCCTGGTCGGCGACGGTGAGCTGCGCGGCGCCGGCGCGTGCGCACATGTCGGCGACGGGGGCGCCCAGGGCACCGGCGCCCAGGACGAGGATGCGCTTGCCCCGCAGCCAGGCTGCGGGAGTGGCGTGGTCGCGGCGAACGGTGATTTCGGGGCGGGCCTCGTACACGCGCATCCACCGGGTGGGCAGACGGTCGAGCCACTCGGTGCCGAACTGGACGACCTCCTCGCCAAGTTCGGCCAGGTGCGCATGTCCGCTGAAGGCAGTGTCGACGGTCAGCCGGCCGAGCCGGTCGGCGAAGTCGGGCAGGTGCCAGGCCACCAGGTGGGTCTGGCGCGGGCCGTCGCCCGCGATGCCGCGTGAGGGGGTACCCAGCAGCAGGTGCACCGGCGCGACCGGAGTGTCCTCGTCGTCCTCGTCCGGCGCCTTGCCGTCGGGGTGGAGCAGGGTGCGGTTGTGGTCCGCGACGAATCCCGTCAGCCCCAGCAGCAGACGTGACGTGATGTGGTCGCGGGCCAGGGCCTCGACCAGTTCCCGCGCGGTGAGCGGGTATTCGAACGTCAAGTGCTTCGTGGTGACGACGGCGGGGGCGAGGAACGCGCGGGCGTCGGCCGGGAGGGCGGTCATCTCCCGCAGCTGCTCCGGGCTGCCGGGCCAGGGGTCCTCGATGGCAAGCCAGCCCACCACGTCGCATCGCGTGTCGGTGACCTGGTGCAGTACGGCGGCGCCCAGCCACGGCCCGTCCGGCCGTGCGACGGGTGCGTCGCGGCGGATCACGAGGAGCCCCGCCGCGCGGTCGGTCAGGGCATTCGGAGGGTGCAGGGGTTCCCCGGGGCGGTCCAGTTCTCCCGCGGCGGCCGCTTCGAACCAGTCCAGGAGGCGGTTGATGAACCCGTACATGCCGTCGGCCGGATCCCACTCGGTCGCCGTCGAACGGTACAGACACAGGTGGCGGCCCCAGTTGACGTGCGGGGCACCCGCGAACCGGGTATGCCGGGTCCGCACACTGGGGGCGGTGAACGGGAAGCGCGGGGGGATCAGCAGGGTGACCGCCTCGACGCTGCGCAGCCTCAGGCCGCCTGGGGTGCGCGGCAGGTTGGCGCAGCCGATGCTGATGCGGGCCTCGACGTACCCGGCCCGGTCGGCGACAGCGGCCACATGCGTGGCCGCCACCGCTCCTTGGGAGGCCTGGACGATGCGGTGAAGCTGGTCGAGGGCGAGCCGCTGGCCCTCGGTGAGGTCCAGGGCGGTGCTGTCCTTCACGCGGCACCGAATCCGATCTGTACCGCCGGCTCGGCCTTGTCGCCCCTGGCCTGCTGCACACCGGCGCGGGCGGCGTCCGTGCCGCGCCGATGCGGGAGGCTGGCCGCGCCGGTGAATGAAGCGGCCGGGAAGCGGGTGGTGCCCATCGCGGCCAGCAGCCGTCGGCCGCCGCCTGCGGCCTTCAGTACCTGGGCCTTGTTCTCCAGGTCGGTGACGTCGACGAGTTCCAGCCCCAAGCCCGGCTCCAGAGCGAAGACCACCGGCCGGGGCTCCTCCTTGGAGGGGTACTCCCCCGTGCACAGCACCTCGTAGTCGGTGATCGACTCATAGGCGGTGCGGGCCAACAGGTGCGGCGGGTCGTTGCCCGTGTCGTCCTTGTCGCGGAAAGGCCGCGAACTGGAGATCACCCGGGCATCCGCGACGGCATGCGCCTCAAGCTGGTCGAGGATGTCCTGCTTGAGCTCCTCCTCGCCGTCCTCGCCCTTGGCGTACATGACCTTCTTCGAGCAGTGGTGCGGGGAGAGCAGCACGTCCCACTCGATGCGGTCGGTGCGGCCGTGGAACTCGCTGTAGTCGAAGATCTTCTTGATGGTGGGGTAGGCGAGGTCGCCCAAGAACAGCAGCCGGCCCGTCGTACCGTCGTCCGTGTGCAGCTGCACCTGCAGGGCCAGGGAGGTGTCGTTGCGGTCGCCGGCGCAGTCGTCCTTGAAGGGCGCGTGGACGAACGCCTCGAACCTGTCCGAGACCTCCACGCCGTCGACTGTCGTGATGGACTCCCCGGGGAAGGTGAAGTACTCGTCCGGCAGCTGCGCGTAGGAGTGGTCCTCGCGGTCCTCGTCGTAGCCGATGATCCGCACCCGGTCCCCGCTCGCGGGCTCCTTGCCGTCCTCGATGGCCTGGAGGGTGGCGTCCACGCGCCGTTCGACCTCTTCCTGGAAGCGGCGGGCGTCCTCACACATGTCCTTGTCCTCGGACAGCTCCCGCCACAGCCGGGGCGTCGCCCAGATCTCCCCGATCAGGATGGAGCTCTCCAGCAGATCGCCGAACCCGCAGCAATGATCCTTATCCGCGTGGGTCAGGGCGAAAACCGCCAGGTAAGGCGTCTTACCATCGGGCTGCGGCAGGATCTCCTCCAGCCGGTCGATGACGGCGGCGACCACAGCGTCGTCCTCGTCGGCCGCCTTCATATCCCGCAGGTCCACCTGCACCACCAGGTCACCGCCCAGCACGATCGTGGTGGAGTCACCCGTGCCCACCGGCCAGAACACCACCCCCTGCCCGGGAAGTTCCGTCTCGACCATGTCCTACCTCTTCACTCAATAATGATCAACTAGCGGGAAAAGCACACCAGTTCACTGCTCCTGCCAGATGTACCACGCACCACTGACAACGCCGCCGCCATCGGGCCGGTGGAGATCGACACAGACGTCTCCCCGTCGTGCACGGCGCTCTCCGCCTCCCCACGGCCGGCGAACGAGTGCTGATGCCGCCCGGCGGTCCGGACCAGGAAGCACGTGGCCGCGTCGATACCAGCCAGGCCAGGATCACGTTCGGCGCGGTGTGCTTCGGCACCGGTCACAGGATTGCCATCCACCATGACCGTCACCGTCTTGCGCCTGTTCTCTTGCTGCTGGATATCTGGCGTCGTCATGACGACCACCTCGCTCCCGGCCCGCCGCGGCGGTCCGGGATATACGAAAGGCGGGCTCGGAGCCCGCCTACTTGCTCTTCTTCGAGCCGCGCGACGCGCGCTCGTTCACCGTCGTCGACGGGTGCCTGCGCACCGTCGACTGCTTCACGAACCGCCCCGTGACCGCACTCCGACCACGCTTCCCACCAGACCCACTCGCCTTACTGGCCTTGCCGGGCATGACGCACCTCCTGTTCCGAGGGCCACATCGGCCCCGCCACGCCCAGGACAGCATGCACAGCACTTCGCCTGCAACATTTTTTGAGTGACAGTTTCCCTGTCGTACGTTTACACAAGAAAGCCGCCCGAGGTGACGGGCGGCCTTCTGGCGGCACAGGTAGCTTTACGTCGCGGGACCCGCGATGATGCCAAGATTGATCAGCCGGTAGCTCATGGCCATCTCGCTCATCTCGAAGCGTCCGGCCATGAGGTGCACCAACTGCTGGGCTGTACGGAACTCGGCCTCGCGTGCTGCGCGACGCATCAGTGGCTCAGGAGCCAGCAGAGCCGCCGCGAAGCGGTTGGCTTCCATCTCCTCACGATCCGTGGCCATGCTCGAGACCGTGTCACGGAAGTTGACACGGGTATCGGTATCCAGGATCAGCGGCCGGCCGCGATGCAGCCTCAGGTGCCCAAGTTCGTGAGCCACCGTGAAACGCCGTCGGTTCTCGTGGTGTTTCTGATTCACACCGATGACCTGCTCGTCTCCCCGGCGCAGCAGCATGCCGGAGACGTCATCTGGCATCTCCTGCGGGACGACAAGTACACCCAGCTTTTCCGCGATCAGCACCGGGTCGATGGGTGCCTCGTCGATGCCAAACTGCGTCAGCAGCGCCTTGGCTGCTGCGTCAGACCTGGCCATCGCGCACCCTCCGTTCAAACGCCTCTGACGCCACAGACGCCACCGCGTTCGCAAGATGGTCTGGCAGCCCGTTCACCTGGCCTGGCTCCTGCAGATCCGGCAGCAGGTCAGCCGGCTCTACATCGAGTGCTGACGCAAGGCGCACCAGCCGGTACGGAGGAGGAGCTTGCGCGCCGGACTCGATGTTCGTAATAGACCCGCGCGTCAGTCCCGCCTTCCGGGCCAACAACTCCTGCGTCAGCTTCGCCCGTATCCTCGCCACGCGCACCCGGCGCCCAATCTCGGCATTGAAACCCCGCTCAACATCGTCCACGCCACTCCCCGCGATGACAGCCACACTGGCATTCCAACTTAGTCCACCCTCACCAAGACCACCACAGCGGCTCCCCGCGGCCAGCCAGAACTGTTTCCTGTCGTCTCGCCCCGGCACGGTTGGCTGCAAGCGCACGTGCCTGACAGCGGTGCCAAGCAGGGTGTTGGATGAAGGCCATGCAGGGATGGAAGAAGGCCACAGCGATCACATGTACCGCTATATGCGCGACAGCTGCAGTGGGACTAACCGTTGTGGCATTCGCAGTGGATCTGGCAACCGCGGACCAGATCGGCAGCCTCGTCGGAGCTTTGATCGGTCTGGCTGGCTTCCTGGTCTCTCTCTGGGCATTGCTACGCTCGCCCGCTACAGCCGTGGAAGCGTCCGATGGTGGCGTGGCCGCAGGCGGCAGTATCGGACGCATCGTGACGGGTGACAACAATCGCCTCACCTCGTCGGCACCGGCCCATCACCCAAGCGTCAGTCCCGCCCCGAGCACTGGCCCGGTCCGTGCCGCTGGGAGTGGCAGCACAGCAGCCGCAGGCAACATCGACGAAATCATCTCTGGTGACGGCAATATCACATGACCATGCCGAGATGGTGGCAGAGCAAAGACAAACACGTTCCGCCGAACAAGGCTGAACACAGCACGGCATCCGCGACGGGCAGTGCAAGGCGAGTCATCGCAAAAAGTTCCGTTGCGGCTGGTGGTGACATCGGAGCGTACGTCGAAGGCAACAACAACACGGTGTATGTCAACGACCCGACGGCCGAAGCTGGGACCGCAGGCGGGTTAGCGCCCCACGCCCGGCTTATCGGTGAGTGCGACCCCTTCGAGCTGGAAGTCCATCACGCGATCAAGGCTGTCCGCCCTCCTGATCCCCAAAATTCTGGATTGCCTGCATATGTCGCGCGCCCACACGATGAGGTTCTTGGGCGCGTAGTAGCAGCAGCGGCTGGCGGTCAGAGCCGCATGCTGATGCTGGTGGGCGAGTCGTCAACAGGAAAGACACGCTCGTGCTGGGAGGCAGTTCAAGCCCTGATAGCTGACGAGTGGGTTCTGTGGCATCCCTTTGATCCAACTCGCGCTGACGCCGCCCTTGCCGGACTGGAGTCTGTAGGTCCCAAGACGGTGGTCTGGTTGAACGAGGCCCAGCACTACCTCATGCCCGACACTACGGGCGAGCGGATCTCAGCAGCCCTTCGGTCGCTTCTCAGCGCTCCTGACAGAGCTCCCGTTCTAGTGCTTGGCACCCTGTGGCCGCGCTACTGGGACACGATCACCACTCTGCCTGCTGCCAACGAAACTGACGCTTACGCGCAGGCACGCGAGCTGTTGGCTGGTCGGGATCTTCGCGTACCCGATGCCTTCACCAGCGACGAACTCAAGGCCGCAAAAACGGCTGCCCGGGGAGACAGCCGCCTTGCTCTTGCACTTGACCACGCGGACAGTGGCAGAATCGCACAGTTTCTTGCAGGAGCCGAAGAACTGGCCAAGCGCTACGAACATGCCCCCACCGCGGCACGAGCGGTGCTCGACGTCGCCGTAGACGCCCGCCGCCTTCGGGCTATCGTCAACCTGCCGATCGGGTTTCTCGAACAGGCCGCAGCCGGCTACCTCACCGACGAGCAATTCCACGCACTCGACGACGACTGGTTCGAACAGGCCCTCTCTTACACCGCCCGCCCCGTACACGGCGGAACGGCACCTCTTCGGCGCATCCGTAGTCGCCCTGGCCAGCCAAGCCCTGCCAACGGTCCCGTCTACCGGCTTGCGGACTACCTGGAGCAGCACGGTCACCAGGTTCGCCAGGACATTTGCCCACCTGAATCCTTCTGGGAAGCCTCCCTCGTCCACATCGACGACCTCCAAAGCATTCGAGCGCTTGAGCGTTCCGCCAGAACGAGGTGGAGGCTGCGTCATGCCCGCTTGCTCCGCATCGCCGCTGACCAGCGAGATCCTGATCGCCAACTTCTCGCAGATCAAGCCACTTTGCACGCAGCTGGGCAGGCCCAGCAGGCAGAAGCGCTCGGTGCAGAGGCAGCGGCCCGCGGGCACGGTCCCGCTCTTCGCCGACTCTGCCTAGCTCACGAGGAAGCGGGACGCGCAGCTGAAGCCGAGAAGCTCGCTCTGGAAACTGCCCATGACCACCGCCATCTCATCGCTGAGCTCGTCAAAATACGTACGGAAGCTGGCCGGTTCCAGGACGCCGAACGACTCGCCCTGAAGGCCGTCGAACACGGCGCCCCGGGTGGACTGCCGGCATTGGCGTCAAGCCTCAGCAAGGTCGGGCAGGATCAGGACGCCGAGCGGTTCGCGCTGGAAGCAGCCAAGCACGGCAGCCCATACGTATTGGCGACGTTGGCCGAGAAGCACGCAAAGGCGGGCCATTTCACAGAAGCTGAAGACCTCGCGCTCAAAGCAGCTGAACATGGCGCCCCCTGGACGCTGGTCACCTTGGCGACCAGTTACGAAAGGAGCGGGCGCCAGCAAGAGGCAGAGCGAGTGGTTTCCGGGACCAAGGTCCAGGCACAAACGCTCGTCGCGCTTGCGGAAATGCGTGACGAAGCAGGACAGCGGACCGACGCCGAACGCCTGGCCGTGGAAGCAGCCGACAGGGGCGCAACCAAAGCGCTGTGCAGCCTGACACGCTGGCGGCACGACGCTGGCGAGACCGCGGAGGCCGAGCGTCTTGCCCTCAAAGCCGCCGAATATGGCGACACCGAAGGGCTGGACTACCTGGGGCGCGTGAAGCTCGCCGACGGCGATACAAAGGCGGCTGAACGACTGGCGCACACGGCCCTCAAAATCCGCAAAAGCGGCATCGCTCTGGGCACATTGGCTCGACTACACGCCGCGGAAGGACATGACGATGAAGCCGAGCGGCTTGGGAGGGAAGCAGCTCGCCACAGCGACGCAGCAACTCTAGGAGTCCTCGCTGAGAAGTATGAGAACGCTGGACGCCTCGTGGAAGCAGAACGTCTCGCCTTCGAAGCGGCACGGTTTAGAAACCCCCAGGCACTGGTGGCACTCGCAGCCCTACGCAAAGAGTCCAAAGACCACGCCGCAGCTGAGCGCCTAGTCGCCGAAGCGTCACGCCACGGAGAGCCAACCGCCCTGGACATGCTAGCCAAGTACTACCTTGCGGATGGATACCCAGAGGTAGCCAAGCGCCTCGCCCGACTGTCGGCAGACCGGGGAAGCGATAGCAAACGCAATCACTCGCCACAAGTTTGGCGACAGTTTTGGCCTCACGGCCTTGAGCCCGACGGCACACCCTCCCAGCCGTGGCCCGGAAGCACAGACCACGAGCACTCTCACGGCCAAGGCTGAAACCGGTCACTAGGACCTCGCGCTACCCCCATACGCCGGCTACCTGGCGAGGCTCCGCCGCCCCGACGTCGCGTACAAGTCCATGACGCAAAGATCCTGGTCAGCTACAAGCAACGCATCCACTCAACCGGTAAAACGGACGAGGCGCACCGGACGTCGGGGTCGATGGGTAAGGCGTGGGCGGACATCCACGACCAGAGTGTGATCCCGGCGTTGCGGCGGTTGTACCTGACCGCGACGCCGCGGATCTGGGAGGAGCGGCTGAGCCGGGAGGTCGCTGAGGGGGTGCGGGATCCGCTGCCGCGTCAGATGGCGGCGTCCATGGATGACGAGAAGGTCTTCGGACCCGTCCTGTACAAGCTCTCACTCGCCTCGGCCGTCTCCCGGGGCCTGCTGGCGCGGTACCAGATCATCGTCCTGGAGCTGAAGGACCCCGTCGTCACCCCGGAGAAGCTGATGGGCGAGGAGCGGCGCAGCGAGGAAGTGCGCGGGCAGCGCCTCGGAGCCCTCCAGGCCGCGTTGCTGCACACCATGGCGCAGCATGACCTGTCGACGTGCATCACCTTCCACCACCGCACCATCGAGGCGCAGGCCTATGCGGAGGGTCTGGAGCGGGTGGCTGCGAAGCTGCACGCGGATCAGCCCGAGACGTACCCGAAGCGGATCTGGGCCGACTGGCTGTGCGGCGAGCACGTCCCCGAACACCGGCGAGAGGTTCTTGGCTCGTTCGGGTCCACGGCGCAGCGAGCGGTGCTCTCGAACTGCCGGGTCCTGGGCGAGGGCGTCGACATCCGCGCGGTGGATTCAGTGGCCCTCCTGGACCCCAAGGGCGCGCCGCACGACATCGTCCAAGCCATCGGCCGGGCACTGCGGCAGAAGCCGGGACAGGGCAAACTCGCCTCCTTGATCGTGCCCGTCTTCCTCCAGCCCGGAGAGCAGCCCGAGGACATGTTCACCTCCGGCTCCTACCGGCCCCTGGTGAAAGTCCTGGAAGGCCTGCGGGCTCACGATGAAGAAGCCGTCGAGTTGCTCGCCATTCCCCAGGAGCCTCAGAAGGACGTCGCGCAACCATCCGTGAACATCGGTGTCGCGCCTGAGGAAGGCGAAGTCGAATCCCGTCTCCTGCTCCGTTTTGCCGCCCCACGCGACCCGGTGATGGTCGCGGATTGGGTCTCCTTCAACGTCATCGACACCGAGCGCCAGGACTGGGCCCGCGGCTGGGCAAAACTGAAGACATACGTCGAGCGAGTCGGGAATGCCCGCGTGCCCTACGGACACCGCGAAGGCGCGACACCGCTTGGGCAATGGGTGGCAGAGCAGCGGCGGGCCTTCTCGGCTGGGGAGATGAGCGGGCTGCGTGCCCGTCGGCTCGAGCAGCTCGGCATGGTCTGGAGCGTTGCTGACGAGCGCTTCCAGGAGAACCTGGAGGCCGCAAAGGCGTACGACCAGCACTGGACCCTCTGCGCTCCCAGGTCCGCGGCGATGCTGGACAGGCCGTTGGGGATGTGGCTCGCGAATTTGAGGCGGCCCGGTGCGTTGGACGGGCACCCGGAGTGGAAGACCGCGCTGGAAGCTGTGGACAAGGACTGGAACCCGCCGTGGTCGGCGGACTGGCAACGCCACTACGCCGCACTACGCGAGCTCCTGGCCGATGAACACGGACAGGCTGGTGAGACCGAGGTGCTGCCCGGGCTCACCGTCCACGGCATGGACATCGGGAAATGGCTGGCCCGGCAACGCAAGCCCGAGGTCTCGCAGGCCCTTCACGACGGGCAGCGCGAACGCCTGGAACAGCTCGGCATCACGCCGCCAGCCCCGGAGCCGGAAGCACCCGCGAAACCGCCCACCACGGCCATGAGCGCCTTCGAGAAGGGCGTAGCGGCCCTGGCGCAGTACAAGGCCCGGGAAGGGCACCTGACAGTGCCTAGGGGACACGTAGAACGGCTGGGCAACGGGAGCGAAGTCCGACTCGGAGTCTGGCTGACCAACACCAAGACCAGACGGGCGAAGCTCACCACCGAGCGGCTCGCGCAGCTCGCCGAACTCGGACTCGACTGGGCAGCATAGGAGGATCCGGGATGACGACCGTGGCTGAGCAGATCGAACTGCCCGGCCGACAGAGCGCAGGTTGGTGCGGAGCAGGGGGCTTAGCCTCCCCCTGCTCCGCGTTATTGCCCTATGGGCAGCCTAGCCAGACGGTCCGGCCTAGTAGGGGCACTCCAGCGTTGCGGAGCGCGTTTTGCAGGTAGACGGTCTGCCTTTGCAGAAGTTGCCGCCCCCTATCGAGCAGGTGCCGGTCTGTTGCGCCAGGTAGGGACGTGATGCCCGTTGGCGGGGAGAGCGTGGACCTGCTGAGTGTGGTTTGTAGCTGATGCAGCGAGGCGTTACGCGACGGACTTCGTCCGGGCACGGCCCGCTCTAGTAGGAAGTTCCAGGTTGCGTCAGGCAGATGCCGATCGGGCACGTTAGTGGGGTGCCTCTTGCCTGTTGGCCGATCTCGTGTGCTGGCGGTGGCAGCAGCCAACGCCAGCAAGAAACTGCTAACCCACGCGAGTTCTAGCTTGACGCTGCGTAGTCCATGAGTGGCGGCGAGCGGTGCCTTCTGTCCGCTCCAGAACGCTTCGTTTCGAGCTAGCTGTCCAGTGTTGTTCAGCGACGACGGCCTCGCTGGAGCGACAGACGTCGCTCCTCCCCCCGGAAGGCCGGCACTGGCTGCCGTGACTACGACAACACTGAAATCGCTACGGCTCTGAGGCGTCGATGCCATCACTACTGCTGCGGCAGCGCCAACGCAGAGCAGGACCAGCGCAACCCAATGAGCGATGCGTCGACTTCGTTGTAGGTGGTTCATGGCGTCACCTGTCCGATGAGGTGCAAGCCCTCCTCCTCGTTTTCCAGGACGCGGTTGATCCGGTTGATCATCGCGTCCCAGTCGGGGGCGTCGGGCACAACGTGGGCTGTGGCTTCGTCGCTTTCAGCGAGGAAGTCGAGCATCCGCTGGTGCGGGCTGTCGGGCAGAGGCTCGGGAGTCTCGTCGAACATGCAGTGTTCCCTTCGGTTTGGTCTGACGGTGGGTGAGGTCCTGTACCGCGCGTTGCAGCGCTCGGCGCAGGATCTCTGTGAGTCGTGCGTTGTTCTCTCCTTTCGTGACGGGGTGTCCCCCGAGCGGGACCAGCTAGGTCCCCTCCCCGAAGCGCGGAAGCGGCGTAACCGAAGTTGATTGACTTCCGCGAATCGGAGGCAGGAGCTAGATGTCCTACTGACCGTCGGCTACTTGACGCTGCCGGCCTTCGTAACTGCGGCCTTGAACCGCCGCGACACGGTCGGCCCGCTCACACCGAGGAGCTCCGCGACCTCAACGCCGCTGAGGCCCCAGAGCACTCGGTACTCCCAGACCTCAATCTCGGCTTCGTTCCCGATGGCGCTCTTGACTTCGTGGAGCAGCTCGACGAAGCGCACGCTGGCCGCCGTGGGATCTGCATCGCCACGCTGGGTCAGCCACGCCGTGTAGGCGTCGCCGACTTCTTCCACCGGCAACTCGACCACCTGCTTGCGGTATACGTGGCTGATCAGGACGTTCGTCGCGATCCTCCTTGCGTAGGCGATCGGATTGCCGGTGAAGGTCTTACCCTTGGCGATCACCCGGCACATGAGGAGGTGCACTTCCTGAGTGAGGTCCCGCGCCTTGTGCGGATCACGGGTCGCCCGCAAGAAGAAGCCGTAGACCGGCGGGTCGTACTCCTTGGCCAGCGCCGTGACCCACTCGGCCTGTTCAGGGCTGAGCTTCAGGGGCGTGGTACTCGCCTCCCTGGGTGGATCACCTCCGTGCTGGTCGTCTTCCGGCGCGTAGAAGGTCGTCATGTAGAGCTCCGTTCGTCGGGTACGCCACATAGCTCCACGCAACGGGGGCCGGAATCTTGCACATGTGGGGCGGTGAAAGATTCATGCGCGTGCTGAGTGGTGTGGGGCATGACGAAGAAGAACGACGCGGCCTCCGGCACCAAGGCCTCCGTGAGGCGGCCGACCGGCATGAAGTCCGGGAAGAAGCCGAAGACCTTGAACCAGAGCACCGAGGTCCGTGGAGGGTCCTCGCAGTCCGGGCGGCGGGTGCCGGGTCTGGGCGAGGCGCGGGAGGAGCCGGGTCCGGCATCGCGGGGGCGGTTGCTGGCGCGTATGACCGGAGCGGTCACGACCGGCGTGCAACTGATGCCGGACACGGAGGGCTTGCACAGCGGGCTGCTGCTCGCGGCGCTGGTGCTCCTGAGTATCGACGTGCTCATCGACGTGGGCATGTCGGTGATCGGCGTCTCGGGGCGCCTGTGGAGGGTGCTGCGGACCCTGCGGGCGTCGATGAAGCGAGACCCGGACGGAAACATAATTGCCACCGTCCAGGTCGGGGCACCATCCGTCCGGCGCGGGAACGGACTGCGGATCACCGGACGGGTGGTGAGCTCCTTGTTGATTGTCGGTTCGACGGTGATCAACGGGTGGCAGCACGAGTTGCTGGTCGCGGCGCTCACCACGCTCGTGGTCGACGTCATCTCCGAGAGCTTCGCGTTGTTGTCCGGCTACCTCCGTACGCGGCAGGGCTGACCAGCGTCGAGATCGCCGTGGCCCGGTCCGGGCCACGGCGGTCTCGGCGGCCGCGGCGATCTCGGCGCTGGTGGTTGGCGGCCTCGTGACGGCTATGTAGGCCATCAGCTTCCAGCGCGCGGCTGCAGGGGCTGATGCTTCGACCTCGACGAGGAGAGCACCCCGACGGTGTCGGCGACGTCGGCGAGCGCGAGGACCTCGCGGACGCGCTCGCTCATGGCGGCCGGGTCGGTGTTGCCGTCGGCGCCCTCGGCAGCCTCCGTGGCCGCGAGGTCGAGGGCACGGCGCGAGACAGCCGTCCAACCTTCTTCGGTGACGGCGACGCCGGCACGGAGCTCACTGCCGTCGGCGTCGGCCGCCAGGAGCAGGTCGAGTTTGTCGTCCTCGGTGTCTCCACCCTCGATCCGAGCATGTCGAACATCGGGATGAGCGCCATGTACGAGCCCACGGCGGCGTTGGACCAGGAGGCGACCAGCGGCACTGCCCCGCCGCGCCCGGTGGGCTACGACCGCGTCCGGCAGGCCTTGCTCACACGGCTGTGAACAGCCGGTTATGAAAGGCAGGCGTTCCAGTCGTGACGATCGAGGCGATACTCCCGGTCTCTGTGCGCCCCAGCCATACAACGCTCCCCCCATCGGCCGGGAACGTCACGAGGTCGGCTCCGATAGCCTCGTCGCTCACCCGCTCAAACGACTCGCCCAGAGACTCGGCGGCCAGGGATGCATCCTGCTTGCCCGCATCGACCTCGAGCCAGACCTGGCGGAATGGCTCGGTCAGCGATGGCCAGGCGGTGGCGTCGGCGAAACTCCCCATATTTTCCTCAGAGTCGAAACCCGGCCGCTCACCGTGGACGATTTGCTCGATGCTCTCACCGACACCGAGGCCCGCCTCCCAGCAGGCCACTGGGGCATCGCTGACAAGCAGGCGGACGGCGACCGCCTCGCGGCCGTCGAACTGCTCGCCGTTGTACTCGTACGGCGCTTCCGTCCAGGAGGCCTGCACCCGGTGAACGCCAGGGGGGATCCGGTCCTTCAGTTCCCGGCCGGCCGGGGTGGGCAACTCCCAGTCGGAATCATCCGGCCAGGGCGAGGCGACGACGAGCCGACCGCTCGGCACCCGGATCGGGCTCACCTCCGTCACCTCGACGACGTATACGGGTCTCGCCGGATCCTCGGCATGCGTGCCCACCTGCGCCCCCAGTGTGAACACCGCCTCCAAGTACCGGCTCTCTTCCGGACCTGCCGCCAGACGTTCATCTGCCGTATATCCCATGGCCGAACCGTAGAGGGCCCCACTGACAGAGCCCCACGTCCCGGCACCTCCCATCCCGCTCTCGGTACACGAGTGGCCAGCGGAACCATGCGGCGGCTGACGATCACGCACTCGGGAAGGTACGGCCGACGAACACGGACAGGCCAGTGAGACCGAGGTGCTGCCCGGGCTCACCGTCCACAGCATGAACATCGGGAAATGGCTGGCCAAGCAGCGCAAGCCGGAGATCTGGGCGGCCCTTCACGACGGGCAGCGCGAACGCTTGCAGCAGCTCGGCATCACGCCGATCGCCCCGGAGCCGAAGATGCCGGCGAAACCGTCCACGGCGCCTTCGAGCGCGGCGTTGCGGCCCTTACGCAGTACAAGACCCGGGAAGGGCACGTGACCGTCCCCCGGGGGCACGTAGAGCAGCTCGAGGACGGCACCGAAGTCCGACTCGGCGTGTGGCGCAGCAACATGCGCAGCAGGCGAGACTCGCTGCCCGATACACGCCGCCAGCTGCTCACGGACTTCGGCCTGTTCGACTGAAGGGTCGGGTCAGTGGCTGGTCGGCGCGCTGCACGGGGCCTTCAGGCGCTCTACTCTCGTGCCGCTTTGCTCAGGAAACCGGCTCGGGAACCTCACCCGGCCTGACCGGCACGATTTCGACACGGGTACAGCCCACGGCCTTGAGTTCGGTACGGCGACGCTTCGCCGACCGTTTGTCGTACCCGCCGGCCGACGCCTGCGGGGCACCGTCCGGGTCGGTCCACAGCAGGCCGTAGTGCTGCATCACGCTCGTCATGGAGATCACGCTTCCCCTCCCTCGACGACCGTAAGCACACCGCGCGAAGCGCACCGTGGACCCACTTGACCGCACGGGACGCGCTGGTGCCGAAATAGGTCCTTGGGGATAAGGAAGGGGATAAGTTTGCGGTTAAGCAATACCGGTCCTGAACGTGAAGGTGCAGGCAATGGCATCTGAGGAAGAGCTGTTCGCATCCGTCGACGCTCTGCTGAACGAGGAGCCGCATCTGCCGCCTCCGGCGGAGCGTGCCCGGCTGCGTGAGGCCGCCGGCATCACCCAGGCCCGCCTCGCCACCGCGTTGAAGACCACGACCCAGTCGGTGAAGAACTGGGAGAACGGCCGCAGCGAGCCGAAGTCGCCGCGCCTGGACGCATACCAGCGGCTGTTGAACGGGTGGGCGGCGAAGTACCCCGCCCCCGGCGCAGCCCCGGCGGTCTCGGCTGTCGCGACAGCACCGGCGGCGTCTGCTGAACCGGCCGCGTCCGAGGCGGCGAGGGCAGACGCCCCGCAGCCTGTCGACGTTCCAGGTGCGGGGCCGACGCGTCCCGCCGCCCGGTCCGCCGCGACGTCGCGGCGCCCGGCCTCTGCGAGGCCTGCAGCCGATCCGCGGTTCCCGCACGGTCCGCTCGTGGTGCTGGACGGTGACGGCTGCGCGTACGGCCTGGACGGAATCGTGCTCGACTGCCCCGCGGCCACGGTGGTGGAGCTGGTGGAGTGGACGCTGCGCGAGTCCGGCCTCGGTGCACCGCGCCTGCACCGCAACGGCAAGGACAGCGACCCGCTGATCGTCCTCACCGCCGCGGCCGCCGTGAAGCTCGGACTCCCCGAGCGCCTGGAAGGCCACGAACAGCGCCGCACCCTGCGTCTACCGGAGGATCACCCGGTGGTCAAGCAGGTGGTGAAAGCGAAGTGGCGGCTCACCCAGCGCGGGTTCGGCCCGTGGGCAAGGATCTACCGCAAGGTCCAGGGGCACGAAAGGCAGTGCGTGCAGCTGGCGATCCTGTCGTGGGACGCCCTCGATGAGCGGTCCTGGCCCGGCGTTGCGCAGATGGAGCCGGCCGACGTCGCCCGCGTCCTCGGCACGTACGCCCAGCGGGTCATCACCCCGCGCGGCTCCACGGCCGTGTCCGGGCTGGAGCTGATGACGGCGCTGCGCCCGCCCACCCGCGCGGTGCGCGACGAAGCGAGCGGGAACTGGGTGCCCGGCCACAACCCGGGCAGCCTCGGGACGGAGCCGATGGATCCGGCGCCGCCGGAGGCCACCCCGGAGCATCCCGTCGTCGTGGACAGCGGCTGGACTGGTGGCTTCCTGAACGAGGAGGCGTACCAGTGGGTGCGCGACGTCAGCCTGCTGAGCGATGAGGAGTGCACACTGCCGTACGCGGTCGGCCTGGACCTCAACACGGCGTTCCTCGCCGCCGCGGCCCGCCTGGTCGTCGGGCTGTCCGCCCCGGACCACTTCCGCGCCCCGGCGTTCAACCCGAAGATCCCCGGCTCCTGGCTGGTCGACCTCTCCCACGTCGAGGTGGACCCGCGCCTGCCCTCGCCTTTCACCCCGGATGGCACCCGGCCGACCGGGCCTGCCTGGTACCAGACGCACACCGTCGCCTATGCCCAGGAGCTCGGCTACAACGTCGCTCCGTTGGAGGGGTATCTGCGCCGTGAGACCGGCGCGTACCTGGACCCGTGGCACGACCGGTTGAAGAACGCCTACGTCGACACCCTCGCCGACCTCGGCGTCACGAAGGACCTGTCGGACGCGGAGTTCCTGGCGGTGATGGAGCGGCACAAGGACACCGACCCGGCGATGGCCGCCGTCCTGGCCGCCATCAAGGCCACCGTCAAGGGCGGCATCGGCAAACTGCGTGAACGCCCGCAGGGCAGGAAGTACAAGGAGGGCGAGCGGTGGCCGGCCCTTCAGCGGCCGACCTGGCGCCCCGACATCCGCGCCGCCGTCATCTCCAAAGCGCGCGTCAACATGCACCGCAAGCTGCGCAACATGGCGGCGATGACGGGCCTGTACCCGCTCGCCGTGCTCTCCGACTGCGTCGTCTACCCCAGCCCGGGCGACTCGCCGCTGGACTTCCTGCCCTACGCCGCCTCCGGCAAGCCCCAGCCCGGCGCCTTCCGCCTCGGCCCCACTCCGGGCCTGGCCAAACTCGAGGGCGTCCAGTCGATGCTGTGGGCGGTCGACCTCATGGAACAGGGCTACAACCCCGCCCGGCACATCAAGGGCGGCGACGCCGTCCTCGACGAAGGAGAGTAGGCCGGTGTCCGACAGCGGCCCGATGCACAAGACCTGGTTCCCGCTGGCCGGTACCGGCGGCCAGGACCCCATGGTGGAGAAGGGCTGAGGCGTGGCAGAGATCGAGGACGCCATCGAGCGGGCCGATCGGGAGAGCTTCACCCGCCAGCCCCCCAAGACCCTCAAGGGCCAGATCGGCTACCTGATCCGGCAGTTGGGCAGTGCGAAGGCAGTCGCCCAGGAGATTGGCGTCACCGCCGACTCCGTCAACCGCTACCGGCGCGGCGCCCGCAAACACGCCCGCCCTGACGTCGCCGCGAAGATCAATGACGCCGTGCGGCAGCGTTGGCAGCCGCAGGTGCGCAAGCGTCGGCAGCAGCAGGCCGCGACCACGGGCGGGATCACGGTGGAGACCAGGGCCCGGTTCGGCTACACCGCGCCGATCGGCACGACCGACGACGGACGCTTCCGCCGCCTGACGGTGCACCTTCCCCCGGCCTACGCACAACGCCTCTTCGACGCCCGCCACGCTGGCGCCAGCGACCAGCAGATGCGCCAGATCATCGCCGAGGGATTCAAAGAGATCTACTTCCAGGACGGCGGTGGCCGCGCCATGGGCCTCTCGGACGTCACCCTCAACGACATCGACTACCTCGACCTCGATTACTGACCTTCACCTGTATCCAGAACGTCAAGCACCTCGACTGACCGATGCACGATGGCTGCCACCAAGGCCGGTGTGGTGACTTCCGCGATGTATGGCTCGGGTCGAAGGCTAGTCAAGCGGTGAGTTCAGGCCGTGAGGCAGGCACCGCGGTACGGCGGTGACGTCCTGATGGGCCGTCATTGGGGTGGACATCGCCGATCGCGAAGTCCATCAGCAGCTGTTCCAGCGTCGAGGCCTTGTCGGCTTGCCCGACACGGCGAAGGGTTTCTTGAACATCGCGGACCATCCGCTGTATCTCGATACGGGCTCGTGTTTTGAGGCTCTCGGTCTCCCGCCGAGCGTCGGCTGCAACCAGGTCCGCTTCCCGTAGCAGGGCATCGACCTGCACACCGGACCTAGCATGCAGGCTTGATATCTCGGTCTGAGCTTCACCGCGGATACGGTCTGCCTGCACGACAGCTATGTCGAGGAGCTCAGCAGCCGTGCCTTCAGCACCACGGATCAACTCGGCGGCGGTCAGACGAGCTTTCTCCTCGGTGAGTGCGGCCTGAGTCATGGCGTTCATGATCATCACGTCGCATCTTTCCTGGACGTCAGCACGCATTGCCGTGAGGTGTTCGAGTTCAGCCAGTGCCTGACTGAGCAGCTCTCGTGCGTGCCGTTCCGTGTCCGCCGCGGTGCGTGCACGCTCGGCAGCGGCCATCAGCTTGCGATCTGCCCAGTAACCGGCGTCGTCCGGATTGGCGATCATGAGCCTGAGCGCGGCGTTCTCCTGCCGGGCTCGCTTCAGTTCGTCCGCGGTGTTGGAGGGGTCGGTGGGGTGCTGCAGAGCCTCTTCCTCGCGTTGTGCCTGCTCATGTACTTCCAGCCACTCCTGCGGCTTCCCACCGAGCCATTCGACCACGTCGTACAAGAACTCACGGCTGGGCACCTGGCCGTTGAACAGACCTGACAGAGCAGCACGCGAGTAGCCGCTGCGTTTACTGATCTCCGCATAGGTCGGATCGCCAGCCTGCCGCTTCAGCGCGCGTAGCCGTTGCGCAAGTTGCGTACGGGCTGATCCGTCTGCGGGTAAGTCCTTCAGCTTCCGGCCTGCCACAGGCCCTCCCCCATTGTTTTGCAGACCGCCGATTGTTCCGGAACTAGTGCCTCGTCATACCCCGTTCGATGAAGTCGATGTTGCTGCTGCAGGTCAGCGAATTGTTCGGCATTCTTCAGATGACCTGTTCACACGTTGGAGTGATCAAAGCGCAGCCCGTGTACTGGTTTTCCCACCCGTGCCCCATGCCGGATACGTCTCGGGGGCAATGGCTCAGGCCTACCGGCACAGGGAAGGAAGGAGAACGGTGCACGACACGAACGATCCCCTCAAAGGGGAGCCGCGGCAGTCCCGTCGGCGGCGTCTGGCCGACGGCCTCCAAGCCGTCCGCCGCATCGAGCCCATCGTCGCCCTGGCGGTGCAGATCGGCTCGCTCATCGTCACTGTGACCAGTAACTGGCCCGGCCACCCTCACGGGTGACCGGGCCAGGCTGAAGGAGCTGATGACAGGCCACCCCGGGGTGGAGCCGGGCAGCAACGCACCCGGGGTTGGCCGCACGCCTTCGTACCGCCACTGTGCCACGTCCCGCGGCAGCCACGACGGCTACGACCGCGGTTTGGGAACTGCACGTCATTTGAGCGCAGCTCGACGCTGCGTGCGAGGCCGCAGAAGCGGTGCCTGCGCGGCTCCCGACTTGTACGCCTAACGGCATGCTCCGGTCCCCCTCTGTCGTGGCCGAACTACCCGAGCATCCCGCGCCGTGAGGAGCCGGTGGCTGGGCGCTGTGTATCGGCACCACGGGAGCTGGCGGGCGCGGTGGGACATGCCGCCGGCGACGACATCGACACCCCGCACGGGCAGGCCGCAGCACAGCCGACAGCGCCGGCCTGGACCGTCGGCGGCCGCGGGAGCCTACGACACCGCCGGTAACGCCCTGGCCCGGCCGCGCACGAGCGGCGAGCAGCAAGACGTCCTGCGGGCGAAAGCCCGGCCGGGCCAGGGCGTTACCGGGCATGCGCGTCGGGCCGGCACCGAGAGCGGTGCCGGCCCGACGTGTCGGCGGACGCGGGTCCAACGCGTCTGCCAGGGGTCCTGGAACGGGTTCGGGCTTGCGACCAGTAGCCGTCAGGAGGACACCGGCGGACTTGCCGCCGGTGTCGTGCTGTCCAACACCGTCTTGCTGAAGGGGCCTAGACCGCAAATCCGCTGGAACAAACGGTGGGCCGTCTTACGGGCGGTACCCCGTCAAGTCGCTGTCCTCACCGTCACGTTGGCGCTCCGGCCAGGCTGGGGATTCCCCAGCGGGGCGCGGAACACCCACGAGGCCAGAATTTCCCATAACGCCCAAAAGGGACGCATGGGTGAGGCGCATGACGGCGGCGCGTGGAAGGCTTTGTACCGCGCAGCCCGACCACCGGCAGGGTCCAACTGCCCCTGGGATGCGCGACCTTGCGACCAGTAGCCCGGGCCCCGGCACCCTGCCGCCGGCCCCCGTCAGGACGGAGTCCTGCGCACCATGAACGACCCCTTCGCCACCCGTCCGGCGACACCGGCCACGGCCGGACCTGCGCTGCCCTGCTCCTGCACCGCCGACGCGGCAGCCGGCGCCCAGCCGACTGCGGTCGCGGGCCGGTTCGGCCCCACGCACGCGCTGATCCTGCTGCTGTGCATCCTGGCACTTGGCAGCGGCCTGTTCCTCGCCGGCAATCCGCTGGACACCGTCTTCACGCTACTGGGCGGCCTGGGCGCGATCGGCGCGGCTACCCTGGCTGTGGCCGGCAGTGGCCGCCGCCTGGTCGCCGTCCTCGCCGAGGCCGTCGTACGCGGCGCGGGCAAGTAGGGGGTCCGCCGTGACCCGTTCCCCCGCCGCAGGCGCCGCGGAGCGCCCCTTCGCCCACCTCGCCGAACACCTCACGGCTCTGCGCCGCGCTGCCCGGCTGCCTCAGCGCGCCCTGGCCCAGGCCGCCAACATCTCCCGCAACACCGTCCAGCGCGCCGAGTACGGCACCACGGCGCCCACCGCGGCCGTCCTCGACGCCTACCTGCGCGCCTGCGGGGCTGGCGAGGCCGCCGCAGCCCGGGCCCGTCTTCTGCGCACCCGCGGCCGCACCGCCCGCCGCGACAAGCTCCGCGAGCTCAGGGCACCGGCCCCCGACTTCATCCACGACAAGCGCGACCTCGGCCTCGCCCTGGCCGAAGCGTACGAACAGGCGGGCGCACCGCCCCTGCGGGAACTCAGCCTCCCCGGCCGGGCCCCGCTGCCCGTCACCACCGCCTGGCGGATCGTCCACCGCAAAGGTCTGCCGGCCACCGTCCGGCAGATGCTGACGTTCCTGACCGCCTGCGGCATCAGCCCCGCCGGACAGCGCCCCTACGTCGCCGCCTACCACCGCATCACCGCCGACCTCGACACCCGCCCCACACCCCCGCCCACACGACGCCGGGCCAGCCGGATCGGGCCGATCCGCATCGTCGCCGAGGGACACACGGAGGAGCACGTACTCACCGGCCCGGCAGCCGCCCTCGCCCGGATCATCCCCGCGGGCATGCTTGAGGAAGCCCTCACCACCGCCCTGCACCACTGGGCCAGCCGCGAAGCACACCGCAACGGCACCACCCCACCCGACTGGATCACCGCCACGTCCTTCCTCAGTCACGGCGTCAACCTCACCCGTGACCGCGACTTCCTCACCGCGCGCACCACCGACAGCGGCATTGACTTCATCGCGCGCACCGCCGACGGCGGCACGGCCCTCATCCAGATCAAGAGCCAGCAGCAACGACCCGGCCCAGCCTCGGTATTGCCGGGAGCCCGCGTCCCGGAACCGCCACCCGCCCCCGCCGACCACGCCGCCTGACCACCGGTGGCTTGGTCCGGCAGGGCGCGGCGGTAGCCAACGGCCCCACCGACGGCGGCCCTGGCGGACAGTCCCGGGCGCAGCCGCGGCAAGGGGCGCAGAGCTCCACGTGGGCCTACACCGCAAAGTGGGATGATTCAACCGCCGCCGACAGACATCGTGCTCCTGGCCGGCCTTCACCGCCCAGCGCCACGGGCTGACGTCCGCGTCAGCCGTACCGGGCACGATCAGGCAGACGCGGCTGGTCCAGAGCTGGATTCGGAGACCCCCGCCCGCTCCTGCCCAGTACGACCAAGTCATTGGACCAGGCCTCCCAGTAGTGACGAACTCGTTGGTGAAGGCCGTGGCCTTCACCCCCTAACACGCCACGGGAGGCCTGGATCCGGATGCCGGAGGCGAAGTTTTTTCAACTGCCCACCGTCGTGCACCTGTCGCACTGTTTCCGCAGGTCACGTCGGTGGGGGGGTGAGGAAATCGGTTCTGTTTCGGCCACTTGTTCCAGCGGGTGTGTCCAGCGGGAGGCGTCTCCGCGCTGGGGCAGATCCGCCCGGCATGCGCGAAACGGCTGAAAAGTGAAGCGTTAGTTCACGGGTGGACGGAAAAGGATGTCCCGGTCATCGCAAAGGGAGGGCGCGTGGCACGACGGGACATCGAGAAAATCATCGGTGAGCTCGGCGAGATCCGCCGGATGCTCGCCGACCCCCATACCGGGATCACGGCGCTGCAGCAGGTGCAGGAGAGCCGGCACAGCAAGGTCCTGGAGCACGTCACCTACAGCACGACCGGGGTGCGGGAGGAGAACCGCGAACTGCGCCGCCGGCAGGAACGCATGCTCAGCGACCTCGGCCAGGTCCGCACCGCGGTCGACGACCTGCGCCGCGAGATCGCCCAGGCCTGGGCCCACACCCTCGGCCTCCCCCACATCCCCAGCACAGTGCAACCGGCAGAGGAAGCCATCGAAGCCCGGCCGGCCCCAGCCCTCGAGACCGGGGCCGGCCTCGACGACGACCGGAAGGACGACACCCCCGTGCCCAACCAGCACGCCCCGGACGCCGCCGACGACACGCCGCCCACCGGCGCCGGACACGTCTTCCGCGATCTTGCTGAGCCGACGGACCGGACCGGGGTGACGAACGGGCACCCCACGGAGCAACCGTCGAGTGATCTCTCGGGCCTTTCACACACCCCAGTCGGTCCTCATGAAGTGGTGGGCAGTGCGGGGGCCTTGCCATCCATGCCCGCACGCGAAGACGCAGCAGGCCCCGAGCCAGCTGCCTCGCCCTCACAGACGGCTGAACCCGCTGACCCGCCGAACAGCGGCCCCGCGGACACCAGTGAACAGCAGTCCGAGTACCGGCGCGGGCTGCTGGCAGCGGCCGCCGTCTCCTCTGCCCGGCTGATATGCCACAAGGACACCTGGGCGTTCCTGGTGGAAAAGTCCCTCACCCACGCCCACTTCCGGCTGCCGGACACAATCAGCGACACCGACGACGGACAGATCGACACCCACCTCTCCGGCCGCTCCCTGCTCGCCGTGCTGGTCACCACCCAGCACATCCTCGACCAGCCCGCCGACAACGACCTCGCCGCCTGGGCCCTCGCCCACGCCATCCACACCCGAACCCACCAAGCCGTCACCACCGCCAGCAACGAGCGCTCCCACAACGGCGACGTGACCACCATCGTCCTCGATGACCGCCCCCCAACCGCAGACTGACGAGCTCACAACTCCTGCTCGGCGCGCCTCACCGGCTTGCTTTCACGGTGAGGCGCCCAGGCGGCTGAAGACCCAGCGCAGCACCTCCTGGTCGACACGGGGCCGGCCGGTGCGGGCAAGTGCGGTGCGGGTGTGGGCGGTCAGTCTCGCCCAGGCGCGGAAGTTGCCGTGTGCGGCGCGGTTGTCGGCGAAGGTGATGTCGTCGGGGTCGGCGTCGGCCCAGACCGGGTGGAACAGCGGGATCGTCTCGAGGACTTCGCTGGGGGTGAGGCTCGTGACGTGCTGCCAGATGAAGATGCGGGAGGCCAGCATCGCCTCGCGACGCAGCACGGTGTGGCAGCCCTCGCCGCCGACGAAGATGATGGCGAGCTGGGTGGAGGGTTCGTCCCACAGGTAGCGGAAGTACTCGAACGCCTCCCCGTTGAGCCACTGCGCCTCGTCCACCAGGAAGGTGCGGGGATGTTCGGCCAGGGCGGTTTTCAGCAGGCGGTCGAACTCGCTGGGGTGGCGTGGGGGCTGGCCGGGCAGATCGAGCGCGGTGAACAGTTCGTAGCGCACCGCGCGGGCGGTGGGACGGGCCCGGAAGGTGATCCTGCGGACGTCCTCGTCCTCGAGGTCGCGCAGGCAGACATTGACCGCGAGGGTCTTGCCGAAGCCGGCGCCGCCGTGGAGGCACATCATGGCCCGCGCGGCGACGGTGTCGGTGTCGGTGTCGGTGTCGGTGTCGGTGTCGGTGATGTTCTCCCGGGCGGTGAGCAGGGCGCGGGTGGTGACCACGGACGCATCGGGCAGGTCGACGTACTGGTAGGAGGGAGCGGTCACAAGGCGTCTCCGTCGTCGCGTGCGTCAGGAGCCGCCACCCGAGGGGGCGGGGTATCGGGGGCGGCTTCGGGCAGGGCCGGAGCGGGCCGGCCGGGTGTGGTCCGGGCGGTGAGGGAGGGCGGGGTGCGCCAGTCGGCCGGGGGTGCGGCGTGCGGGATCAGGTCCGGCAGGGCCAGCTTCGAGGCGTCGGTGTGCTCGGCGGCGGCCAGTTCGTGCTCGGCCTGAACGGAGGTGAGCGCTCCCAGCCGCTGGGCCGGTCCGGCTGTGGTGGCGGGGGCGAAGCGCTGCCGGCGCAGCGTCTCGGCGGCCTTCACCTCCGCGCGCAGGCGCCGGGCCCGCTGCGCGCGGGCCGCGCGCACGGCCGCCAGTTGTTCGGGGGTGGCCGCATCCGCGAGATGGGCGGGCCCGAGATACGCGCCGTGGGCGTCGCAGACGTCGATCTCGTGGTCGTGGTGCGGCATGTAGCGCACGGTGACGGTACGGCCGGCCTGGCCGGTCATCCAGGGCGCGATGTAGGTGCGCCCGCGCCACCGCACCCCATGGCTGGACAGCTTCCGCGTCCGGCCGTCGTCCTCGAGCGTGAACGTCCACAGATCGGCGGCGGGAACGTCGGTGATGGGGGTCGGGTCGGCCTGCCACGCCTCGAGCGGCGTACGGCCGGACAACGCCCGGGGCCGATGCTCGCTGTTCCACCAGCAAGTCCAGGCCAGCACCTCGCCGGTGAAGTCCTCAAACGACAGGAACCCGGACGCATCCGGGTTGCGGCCCGCCCTTTTGCGCCGTCGGCCGGGGCGGAGTGTGGCGGGGGTGAGGATGTAACCGGGCAGAGCCGCGAACAGCATCCGGTCCACCGCCCGGTTGAGGTTCTCCACCGTGCCCTTGAGATGAGGGCTGTAGGCGGGCAGGTCCTTCACCGTCACACCCATCGTGCCGAACGCCGCGGTCACGGTGACCGACAGGAAATCTTTGCCCCGGTCCACCCTCACCTCCTCCGGGGTCCCTCCCGCCGGACCATACGGGTCTTCCCGCAGCACGGCGGCGCGCAGCGCGGCGAGCACCGAGGCACGGGACGGAGTACCGGGCGTGACGGCGGTGCCGGTGATGACTTTGGTGGCTGTGTCGACGAACCAGGTCACCCACGGGCGCACCAGGTCACCGTCGGCATCGACCAGCAGCGGCGCCTGCACATGATCGGCCTCCCACACGTGATCGCGCCAGGACAGCGCCCGCTTGGCGAAGACGTCGTGCGCGCGGGCCGCGTCCGCTCCCGCGGCAAGACCGGCCCGCTCCCCCGCGGTGAGATCACGGCGCACCGCGCGCAGGAACGTCGACAGCGACGGCACCGGCTCCAGCAACGGCGCCGCCGCCGGCGGCGCACCCCCAGGAGGAGCCACGGATCGAGGCGGCGTCGCCGGCTGCCCGTCATGGCTGCTGTCCTCGGCCCGGGCCACCAACTGGCGGTGCACGGCGGAGGCGTTGCCATGCCAGTACGCCAACAGCACCCGGATCTCCCCCGTGACCTCGAACCGGCCCCCGCCACGCTCACCGGGGCGCAGCGCGGCCCGCGGCGAGCGGGAGGCCTCCGCCAGCCACCGCCACACCGTCCGCTCCGACACCCCCAAACACTCCCCGGCCAGCCGCACATGCTCCCGCGACAGCCGCCGCTCACCACGCAGCACCAGCAACCGGCGCACCGCCGGCACCCGCAACGCCCTCAACGACTCCTCGCCCAGCACACCGGCCGGATCCCCCGGCGGCGCCAGCACCTCCACCTCATGCCCCCTTCGTCCTCATCCGCGCGCGTGGAGCATCGTCTTCTTCCACCCCGACCTCGTCCGCCCGTCACCAGCAGGAGCAGGCCCCGTCCACCAGCCCTGCGCGCAGCCGGAGTCACGGGTAGGGGCCCAGACGCGCGCAGGCCTCCTCGATCAACTCCCCATCCACTTGCCGTGCGGGGTCGCGCTCACGGGCCGCGTACACATGCGACGTGATCTTCGCCCAGGTACGGAAATTGCCGTGCGCCCGCTGCTCATCCACCCGCGCCACCTCGTCCGGGTCCGCCTGCGCCCACACCGGATGGAACAGGCTCAGCGTCTGTAGTAGTTGCGACGGCTCGAGCCGGCCGACCTGGTGCCAGGTCAGCACCCGCGACCGCAACGCCGACGCCCGCGCCACCGCGCGTTCGCTTCCCGCCCCGCACAGCACCAGCGCCGCCGCACAACCCGGCGCATCCCACAACTGCCGCAGATAATCCAGCAACGGCGGCGTCAGCCGCTGGGCGTCATCAACGACCAGCACCCCCGGCTGGGCCAGCGCCCCCGCCAGCGCCTGACCGGCCGGCCCGGCCCGGTGCGTCAGCGCCCCCACCGGCAACCCGAGCGCCTCACACAAGGAGGCCCGCAGCTGCGGCAGACCAGGCGCCACCCCGGCCACCGCCCGCCACACCGGCACCCGGCCGGGCAGAAGACGCACCACCTGCTCCACCGCGACCGACTTGCCCAAGCCCGGATCCCCGAACACACAGCACATCCCGCGGGCCGCGACCGTATGCCCCACCGCCTCCACCACCCCGGCCACCTGCCGCGTCGACACCAGCCGCGCCCCCGGCACATACAACCGCACCCCACCAGCCCGCACCCCCACACCCGCGGCGCCGGCTGCGGCATCTGGCTGGCCCTGCGCCGCAGACCTATCGCTGGCCGGCTCCTCGACCACCAGCGGGCCGCCCGCCCCGTCGGTGAGCCCCAACTCCGCCAACGCCCGGTCATACGGACTCGGCTCCACCCCAGCACGGGCCCCTGCCGGACGCGCCACCTCCAGCACCCGGCCCGCCCCCAGATCCCGCTTGATCACCCGGTGCAACGTCGGAATCGACGGCACGCACCGCGCACCCCACTCCTCCAACACTCCATGTTCCTGAGCTGCAAGCATCCTGCGCCGCAACTCCGCGACGTTCCCACCCGCCTGAGCGAGGACCTCCCACAAGGCGTCACTCAGCGAAAACCCGTCCCGCCGCGGCCGCGCCTCAACCTGACCCCGGCGCCCCTCCGCCAGCCACCGCCACACCGTCCGCTCCGACACCCCCGCCAACTCCGCCGCGATCCGCACATGCAGCGTCGACAACACCCCCTCCCCCAGCCCCTCCACCGCAAGAAGCCGCCGCACCACCACACCCCGCGCCAACCGCGCAGCGCCAGAAGCCGACCCCGCCCCAGCCCCCGCCGAAACCCCCGTCGTCATACCCGCAAGCTCACCCGCCCCCGACAGGCACTCACACAGGAACAGGCAAACCCATGACAGCCACAACCCAACCTGCTAGCCGCCCCACAACAGCCCCCTGGTCACCCCACGACAGCGACCAACACCCTGTCCAGGACCGCTACCAGGACATCCACACCGCAATCCCGCTGACGCCCACCCACTGCCACCCCACCACCCACTCACACCCGCTTCTTCGCCTCCGCCTCGAAGACACGGTTGCGTTCGGTGAAACCGGTGTCGCGAAGTGTCTCGTCGAGAGGGCGCACGAGATGCCGTTTCCGTACGCCGGTGTTCTCGATCAGTCGCAGCGCCAGGCGGAGTTCAGGGTGTCCGGCGTGCAGTCTAGAGGCCAGGTCGAGGGTGTCGGCCTGGCTGAAATCGCCGGTGTGCAGAGCAGTACTGCGGGCAGGTCCGACCCGTCCGCTACCCGGTTCGAGCCGATCATCACGCGCGTTCTCGTTCCTGTGGGCCGCATGCGACCGACGGCGAGCGCCCTGCCTCGGCGGGATCCTCCTTCGCTACGTCAACGGGTACGCGAATGTGGTTGGTTCACGTCAGGACGGGCGCGGTCCCGCGTGGGCGTCAGCAAGGGCGACCGGTTCGGCGCCGATGTCGTCCAGGTGCCGTCCGGCCTCTCCCGGGCGCGTGCCTTGTGGCAGGCGGGGCGCCGATGCGTCCGGCTCAGGCTGCCAAAGCCGATGGTGGTGACGTGTTCGTACTGGCCCCACTGAGAGCCGACGTCGACGCCTTGGTCGATCCACGCGTCGTCGGGGGACTGCTCGTCGTCGGCCGCCCGGGCGGCAGCAATCCGGTCCCAGCGGCGGCACGCGCCGGTGTAGCCAGGTGGCACGGTCCTTCTCCCGCTCACACCCATCCCGCGCGATACACCAACAGCGCGATCTGTACGCGATTGTTCAGGTCCAGCTTGGTCAGGATGTGGCTGACGTGTGCCTTCACCGTGGGCAGGCTCATGTAACACTCCGTGGCGATGTCCGCGTTGGTGCTGCCACGGGCCACAGCGATGGCGACCTCCCGCTCCCGTTCCCCCAGCAGGCGCAGCCGTGACTCGGCCATGGCGCGTTCGTCGTCGCGTCCTGGGTCGGTGGTTCGGGTGACGGCGCCGATGAGCTGTTTGACCGCGTCGGGCGAGAGCACCGGTTCTCCCGCCATCGTGTTGCGCACCGCAGCGACGATCTGCGCGGGTGGGGTGTGCTTGAGGAGGTATCCGGCCGCACCGGCTCGTAGCGCGCTCAGAATGTAGCCGTCGGTGGTGAAGGTGGTGAGGATCAGCACCTGGGGCGCATCGGGCCGACGGCGCAGTGCCTCGGTGGCGGCCAGGCCGTCAAGGCGGGGCATCCGGATGTCCATCAGCACCAGGTCGGGGCGGACCCGGTCGACCATGGTCAGTACGTCGGCGCCGTCTTCGGCTTCTCCGACGACGTCGATGTCGTCCGCTCCGCTGAAGATCAGGCCGAGCCCGGAACGTACGAGGGGATCGTCATCGACGACGAGTACACGGATCAGGGGGTCCATGGCAGCCACACGTCGAGGTGAAAGCCGGTGGGGGTGAGACGGTGGCTCATCCGCCCGCCGGCCAGGTGGACCCGTTCGTGCATGCCGATGAGCCCCTGGCCGGAACCCTGGAGTCGGGTGACCGGCGTGGACTGGACGGCATTGACGGCGGCGATTCTGAGACCGCCTTCGGCGCCTCCCGTGAGGGTCAGGGACACACGTGTGTCGGGAGCGTGCTTGCGATGGTTGGTCAGGGCCTCCTGCAGAACCCGGTAGGCGGTGCGGCCGATGGTGGTGTCCATGGTGGCCAGGTCGTCGAGTCGCTGGTGCACCTCGATGTCCGCTCCGGCGGCGCGGGCCTCGTCGATCAGTCTGCTGGTGTCACGGAGGGCGGGCTGGGGCGACGACGGCACGTGGTCGTCGATGACGGGTGCGCGCAGAACACGCAGGACGCCCTGGAGGTCTTCCAGGGCCTGGCCCGCGCTCTGCCGGATCACGCCGGCGGCCTCGGCCACCCGTTCCGGGGAGGCTGTGGGATGGAACTCGAGTGCTCCGGCGTGCATGCTCAGCAGGGTCAGTCTGTGTGCCAGTACGTCGTGCATCTCGCGGGCGATCTCCTCCCGGGCGTGCTGGCGGGCCTGGGCGGCGCGCCGGTCGGCCTCCTGCTCGGCGTGCAGGGCGCGTTCGTGTGCGCCCTCGACGTACAGGCCCCAGCCAACTGCGCCGACGACCAGGGCCACGGCCGAGACGGTGGTCGCGGGGTCGGCCGATCCGATGGGTGGCAGCAGCGGCTGTACGACCACGGGGAGCAGGGCCACGACGGCTGTCGCGGCGGCGGCCCGGGTGTTCTGGTGACGGGCGACGGTGTACAGGGCCACCAGCAGGGGAACGACGACGGGCCAACCGACGGAGAGGACCACCAGAACAAGAGAGAGCGCCACGGGGTGGCAGCGCCGCCAGTAGAGAGCCGCGCAGGCCAACGGGGGTACATAGGCGGTAGGCGCGGCGGCCGGCCATCCCGCGGGCAGCAGGTATTGCAGGACCGCACCGTGGGACAACTGGGGGTAGACCCACAACCCCGCGGACTGTGCCCTGGACACGAGCAGGGTCAGCGCCGCGGCCGCGGCGGCAACGGCCGCGTCCGTGAACCGGGGGTGCCGGTGCCACACCTGTTGTATGTCGATCACTCACGCCACGGTAAACGGTACGTCCTCTCCAGCCAACCAGCTCCGGCTTCCAGTAGAAATTCCTATACCAAAGTATAGAAGATCTGCCGTGCGTATTGTTCTTTCGATCTGCCGAAGACATTCTCATTGCGGAATCGTCGAGCCGGCGCCGCGCATAACGTTGAGCGCATGAATCTCACGGAAAAAGCAAAGATTTCGTCCGGCGCCAGTTTCGTCTCAGGATTTATCGGGATCCTGGGTCTGGCGCTCGTCACACTCGGAGCAGTGCAGGGCATCGGTCGCCTGTGGGCGCATCTCGAGATACAGCTCTGGGCCGTACCGGGTCTGGCACCGGCACTCGTACTCGTCATCGGCGCCCTGTTGATAGCCGGATCGTTCTACACCTTCTCCCGCCGGTCCTTCGGGACCCCGGCGGACGACGGGCGATGAAGGCGGCCCGGTACGTCCGTGCGCTGCTGGCTCTGGTGGCGGCCGGTTCGCTGGCCGCCACCACCGGCTGCAGCACCCTGCACGGGGTGACGTCGCCACGCAGCGCCCGCGCATCGGCAAGCGGCTCGACATCGACGTCCGCACACGGGCCCGGGACCACCGACGTGGACTGCAACAAGGCCAAATGTGTTGCGCTCACTTTCGACGGTGGTCCGAGCAAGCCCACTCCGAATCTGCTCGACATTCTGCGGGAAAAGCATGTGCACGCCACTTTCTTCGTGCAGGGAAAAGGACATACGGATACCTATTCCAAAACGCTTTCCCGAATGGCTCGCGAAGGCCACGAGATAGGCAATCACACCTGGTCGCACAAGATCCTCACCAAGCTTTCGGTACGGCAGATCCACGCCGAACTGGACCCCGTGCAGGAAGCGGTACGTGAGATCACCGGGCATACGCCCGTACTCATGCGTCCACCACAGGGCCGGACCGACGACAAGGTGTCCGAAGTCCTGAGGAAGATGGGTCTGGCACAGGTGCTGTGGAGTGTCACCGCCAAGGACTACGCCACCACGGACACCGCTGTGATCACCAAGAGGGTGCTGGAGCAGACCCGTCGCGACGGGATCATCCTGCTGCACGACCGGTACCCGGGCACGATCCCGGCCGTGCCAGGAATCATCGACACCCTGCGTGAACGGGGCTACACCATCGTGACAGTCTCGCAGTTGCTCGCCCCGGCCGAGCCGGTTCCCGGCACGGTGTATCGCCCCTGACTTCCATGGGCGGGCCGCGTAGGCGTCCGCACCGCCGCAGGTGGTCCGCCGGTTCGCTCCGGTACCCGCGCGGTACGCCGTGATCTCCTTGAGCGCCCTGGCACGACTGCCCCTTTCGCCACGTGGACGTCACCGTCGACAAGAGGGTCTCCGCCGGGCCCAGCAGGTAGGTGTTGGCGTGGGTGACCAGCTCGCCGACGGCCGGCCGGGTCACAGTCGACCACTCACACGTGTGAGACCGTGTGTTCACACGTATGACTGGTCTCTTCGTCGTGAGGCTGAGGGGCGTTCTGAGTCGCCTCGCGGAACCGACGGACTGCTTTGACACGGAAATGGTCACGGAATCAGACACGAATTACGACTTCGTCATCGCCGGTGCCAGCACGGCCGGAAGTGTGCTGGCCTCACGGCTGTCGGAGGATCCGGGCAGGCGGGTTCTCCTGCTGGAGGCCGGAGAGGCCGAACCATTGGACCTGATGTCCGTCCCCGGCGCCTGGCCCGCGTTGATGGGCAGCACGGCGGACTGGGGCGGCGTCTCCACCGAGCAGGCTTTCACGGGTGCGGAAATGCCGCTGCCGCGTGGCCGGGCGCTCGGCGGCTCCTCCAGCATCAAAGGACTGAACTTCGTGCGTGGCCACCGGTCGAGCTACGACCGCTGGCTGGCCGAGGGCGCGTCGGGCTGGGGCTTCGACGACCTGCTGCCCTACTTCCGGCGCAGTGAGACCGCAGCCGGCCGTGACCCCGCGCTGCGCGGACAGGACGGCCCGCTTCGGGTCGGTCCGCCGGCCACCCCCAACCCGGTGATCGCGGCCTGTGTGGAGGCGGGACACCGCCGGGCCGACGACATCAGCGGCGGTCTGGAGACCGGCTTCGGCTGGTGCGATAACACGATCGCCGACGGGCAGCGGCAGAGCGCGGCCGACGCCTATCTGCGGCCGGTCCTCGCCGACCGCCCCGGCCTGACGGTGGTCACCGGCGCCGTCGTCACGCGCCTCGTCCTGTCCGAGGGCCGCTGCACCGGCGTCGAGTACCTTCTCGGCGACGTCACGCACACCGCCGCGGCCACGGCCGAGGTCATCCTCACCGCCGGCGCGATCGGCACCCCCCACCTGCTCATGCTCTCCGGCATCGGTCCGAAGGGTCATCTCGTGGAGACCGGGGTCGAGCCCGTCCTGGACCTGCCCGGTGTGGGCGCCAACCTCCAGGATAACGCCATGTCTACGCTGACCTACACCGCGCGGCAGCCCGTCCCCTCGGACGTTACCAGTCCCCCCGGTGAGGGGGTCGGACTCGTACGCGTCACCCCCGATGCGGAAGGTCCCGACCTCCAGATCCTCTTCGTCAGTCTTCCCTACCGGGCCCCGTCACTGCCCGGCCCTGTGAACGGCTACACCATCGGCTTCTCCGTGATGACCCCGCACAGCCGGGGATCCGTCCGGCTGGCCGCCGCGGATCCGCGTGTGCCTCCGCTGGTGGACCCGAACTACCTGGGCGACGAGCGAGACGTCGCCACACTGACGGCGGGTCTGCGGATCGCCCGTGAAATCGGCGAAGCCCCCGCTCTGGCCGAGCCCCTGTCCTATGAGGTGCGAATGAAAACGAATGCTGCGGTTCTCTTCGAGGTCGGCAAGCCTTTCGAAGTGGTCGAACTCGGCCTGCGCCGCCCCAAGGACGGTGAAGTGCTGGTCAAGGTCGAGGCGGCGGGGCTGTGCCACTCCGAAATTCATCTGCAGAACGGGGACTTGCCCACGGCTCTGCCCATCGTGGCAGGACACGAGGCGACGGGAATCGTGGAAGAGTTCGGTCCCGGCGTCGGCAAAGTGAAGCCCGGAGACCGGGTGGTGTGCACGTTCGTCCCGAGCTGTGGTCTGTGCCGCTACTGCTCGACCGGTCGCCAGAGCCTCTGTGTCTTCGGGGACCAGCCGGACGGTCCCCTGTCGGACGGCACGTACCGCTTCCACCTGAACCACCAGGATATCGGCTCCTTCCGGCAGTTGGGTGCCTTTCCGGAACGGCTGGTGGCCTCGGAGCGGTCGGTGGTGCGCATCGACAGTTCGATACCTGCCGCAGAGGCAGTGCTGGTCAGCTGCGGCGTCCCGACCGGGTTCGGCACGGCGACCGTAGCCGGGGGTGTGTCCGCCGGTGACACGGTCGTCGTCTTCGGTATCGGCGGCATCGGCATCAACGCGGTCCAGGGGGCCGTGCACGCGGGTGCGGCCAACGTCGTGGCAGTCGATCCGGTCGAGATGAAGCGGACGGCGGCCAAGAGCTTCGGGGCCACCCCACGCTTTCGCCGAGGCGGGGCCGGCCTTGGAGAAGGTGAAGGAGCTCACGCACGGCGCGATGGCCGACCAGGCACTGATCACCGTGGGCCAGGTGGACCGCGAGGTGGTGCAGCAGGCTCAGCTGGCCGTGGGCAAGTCCGGCGTCGTCGTCATCACGGGACTGGCCAACTCGTCGTTCGGGATCCACTCGGTCGCCGACTGGATGCTCCAGCGCCAGGTGGAGATCAAGGGTTCCATGAACCCTCAGTTCGACATCCCCCGGCTGCTGGACCTGCACCGCTCCGGTTATCTCCGGCTGGACGGACTGGTGACGGCCGCTTACCGGCTGGATCAGATCAACGAGGGCTGTCAGGACCTCCGCGAGGGCAAGAACATCCGAGGCGTCATCGTTTTCGACTGACACGGGTCTCGGACCACTCGACGGGTCGCGGGAGCTCCCGAGCGATGCCAGGCGAGCGAAGGCGCCCTTCCGCATACGGCCCCTGTACGAACACGTATCTCAGGGCCGATGTTCGGCTGGAAAAACCAGGGATCATCACCGGCTGAACCTCGGGCCGATCTTCCTACGTTGCCCAGATGACACCCCCCGCGCCACGAGGCGTCGGGGCGTGCAGCCAGATCAGGGCCCTCCCGACGAGGTGGCTGGCTGCCCATCGATGAGAACGGAATTTCCATGCACATCACACGAGATCTCGGACGCCGCTCGACGGTCGCCCTCGGTGCCACTCTCGCCGCTGGCGCGGCCGTCATCGCCCTCGGCTCGCCCGCCTCCGCGGACATCAGCAACCACCGGGTGCAGCTGTGCGCACAGGGCAACTACGTTGCCGACATCACGTGGTCCACAGGCCTCCACTCCTTCGTGGTCAACCCGGGAGACTGCCAGACCTTCGACATCGTAGGCACGGGCCCGTACACCATCGGCGGCTTCTACAACGTCAGCAAGGCCCACTTCAACATCACCACCGTGCTGCCGACCCCCGGCGGCTTCAACTCCAGCACCCCGGGATCCAAGTGGGGAGCGGAGGGCACCACCACCGATCCCTACGTCGTCCGCTGGCAGTAGAGAAGCGCTCGCGGTCCTCGGTGAGCGGCAACTGAGTCCGCCCGAAGACCGTCGTGCGGGGTGGTGCCTTCTTCGGCCCTGACGGTGCCGGGCCACGGCCCGGTGCCGTCGAGGCGCAGGAGGATCAGCGGAGCGGCCGGAGCCCCTGGTGGATGCGGACACGCGCGCTCTGGCTCCGGCCGCCGGCTTGAGCCGGAACGGTCCCGCCGGCTTGAGAACACTCGGCCCCAGCCTGCTGCCCGCAGCATCGGTGCTGGGTCAAGCCGTAGGCATGAAGGCGGCTTTCGGCTGCACAGAGCCGGTCCCTCGGATGCGCCCTGTCGTGGGCAAGCGCACGGGGTCGTCCACGTCGTCGTGCGCTTGCCGGCGCTCGGCGGACCGACGATCTCCTCGCGCGCGTTGGCCACATCACCAGTGAAGTCGGCGAGATCGACGTAGTGCCCCCTGTCGAAACAGGACCGCTTTCCGCTCCCGGTCAGCAGGCGGGCGAGCCGAAGCACGACAGGTGTCACGTAGGCAGGGGTCAGCTCACTGTGCCACCGACGCCGGGCAGTGCTGTGATGTGCCTGGCGGGGATAAACGAAGGCGATGGTGGCTTGAGGCAGAGCATGATCTGCCGGGTGAAGAGAGACGTGGGTACGGGCGTAGGCGTGGATGGTGCCGCCGTATGGCATGAGCGGCTGGGGTGGGCGTTCGGGCTGATAGCAAGCGATCCGGCTGAACGTTCCGCGGCTCTTGCCCGTCTGGCTGACGCCGAGAGGAACGTCCAGGACGCTCTGCATCGGTTCAACAAGGGGTCTGTGTAGCGAACGGTGGAACTCAGTCGGTTTTGTTCAGCGGCGTCTGGCGGTGAGCCGGCCGTCGAAGGTGATGTCGAAGGCTTGGAGCGCGGCCTTCCAGCGCATGGTCCAGCGTTTGCGTCCGGTGCCGGTCGGGTCCAGGCTCATGACGGCCAGGTAGACGCACTTGAGGGCAGCCTGGTCGGTTGGGAAGTGTCCTCGGGCCCGGACGGCCTTGCGGATCCGCGCGTTGATGCTTTCGATCGCGTTCGTAGTGCAGACGATCTTGCGGATCTCCACGTCGAACCGGAGGAAGGGCACGAACTCCGCCCAGGCCGCCTCCCAGAGCCGCACGATCGCGGGGTACTTCTTGCCCCAGGCCTCGCTGAACTCCATGAAGCGTTCCAGGGCCGCGTCCTCGGTCGGTGCGGTGCAGACGGGCTTGAGCGCCTTGGCGATCTTCTCCCAGTCCTGGCGGCCCGCGTAACGGAAGCTGTTCCGCAGCAGGTGAACGACACAGGTCTGGACGATCGTCGCAGGCCAGACCGTGTTCACGGCGTCCGGGAGGCCGGTGAGACCGTCGCAGACCAACATCAGGACATCGGCCGCACCGCGATTCTTGATCTCCGTCAGGACCTGAAGCCAGTACTTCGCGCCCTCCCCGCCGTCGCCGATCCACAAGCCCAGGATGTCCCGGTGCCCCTCGGCGGTGACCGCCACCGCCATATAAACGGGCCGGTTGGCGACCTGCCCGTCCCTGACCTTCACGTTCACACAATCGATGAAGACGACCGGGTAGACGCTGTCCAGCGGACGGTTCTGCCATTCCGTCATGCCAGCCATCACGCTCTCGGTGATCGTGGAGATGGTGGACTTGGAGATCTCCGCGCCGTACACCTCGGCGAAATGCGCGGAGATCTCCCCATGCGTCAGCCCTTTCGCCGACAGCGACAGAACCATCTCGTCCACCCCGCCCAGACGCCGCTGACGCTTCTTGACCAGCTGCGGCTCGAACGACCCGGCCCGGTCCCGCGGCACCGCGATCTCGACCGGCCCCGACTCGGTGATCACCGTCTTGGGCCGGTGCCCGTTGCGGTAGTTCTCCCGACCGCCCTCGGCCCGCTCACCGGGCTCATGCCCCAGATGATCGGTGAGTTCACCCTCCAGCGCGGACTCCAGCACCCGCTTCGTCAGCTGCTGCAGCAGCCCGCCCTCGCCGGTCAACTGCAGGCCCTCGCTCCGGGCCCGGTCCACCAGCATCGCGATCAGCTGGTCACCCGCAACCTGCGGAGCCTGAGCCGCTTCAGCGGCCCCGACCTGCTCCAACTCCACGCTCTGATCCGTCACTTGGCTTCTCCTCCTTGCTGGGCGGATCAGCCGTTATTTTTACAGTCCCGGGGAAGGCCGTGGTGCCGTAGTGCCTGGCTGTCCGCACGGTGACAGGGACAACCGCGCACGGTATACAGAAGTAGCGGCCAAGAATACACACGTGTCTCTCGCCGATGCTCGCCCGAGGGTCCCCTTCAAATGGCCCGATCACGGGACGTGTTCCTAGAATGACTCAGACGTCAACGCTGGGGCCGGACACCGCGTTCGATACCTCGCCGAAGGCCACCATCCCCGCCGGTGTGGTCCTACGATTCGCCATCACGCAAACGGGGACAAAACCCTTCGCCACGCGGCTCAGTTGGACACGTGTGTCAGTCGAGAGGCACATGGAACCGGACTGGTCGGCGGCCGTCGACGCCTCCTGGGTGCGCCGAGGAACCCGCACAGTGCCCGCCGCCGACCTCATGTTCCTCGCCGTGCCGACGCCGTGTCCTCAGGAATTGGTGACGATCGCGGCCACTGACAAGGCATTGACCGCCCCCGGGCGGGGGTGCAGACCGGCTAGCTGGAGCGGGCGGGGGTCCCGGCGAATGGCGGAAGGTCCCGCCGTTTGATCGGCACTCGCCGTCGGACATACCTGCACACGCGTCTCGGACATAGACGTGTCACACACAAACAGGCGTATCAAGCCAGCCGATCGCCTCGCCCCACCCTCGCAAGTCATCACCTGCTTGACAGGTGATTCACGGTATACAAGACTCGCCCTGCTTGAGCGGATCACCGCCTCAACTGGTGTTGCCGGTATGCCAGGTGTGCTCACCAAAGCCCCTCCGGCACCCCGTTCTCGCTCGGACGTCAGTTGCCAACTCACCAACGAGACAAGGAGTTGCCCCCCATGAACCCGTCCGGACACACCCAACCCACAGGCCGACGCCGGTTCCTCGGCCTCGCCGCGGGCACCGCCGTCGCCACCCAAGTCGGCATGCCCGGCAGCGCGCGGGCGGCGACGGGCGGGGGGGCGTTAACAGCTTCCGCCCCGACGGGCGCCACCCGCCCCACCCAGCCGGGTGCTGAAGTCCGCCCCTTCCGCATCCGGGTTCCCCAGCGGGAGATCAGCGACCTTCGGCGACGGCTGCGGGCGATCCGCTGGCCCGACCGGGAGACCGTCAAAAACCGTTCCCAGGGGGCCCAGTTGGCGAAGGTACGTCCGCTCATCGAGTACTGGGCAACCGAGTACGACTGGCGCAAGGTCGAGGCGAGGCTCAACTCCCTGCCTCAGTTCATCACGGAGATCGACGGTGTGGACATCCAGTTCGCCCACATCCGCTCACCGCACCCCAACGCCCTGCCCATGCTCATGACGCACGGCTGGCCAGGCTCGATCATCGAGCTCCTGAAGATCATCGATCCACTCACGAACCCGACGGCCCATGGCGGCCGCGCCGATGACGCCTTCCACCTCGTCCTGCCGACACTGCCCGGGCACGGCTTCTCCGGCAAGCCGACGACGACCGGGTGGAACCCGGCCCGCATGGCGACCGCCCTCCACCAGCTCATGCTCCGGCTGGGATACCGGCACTACGTCTCCCAGGGCGGCGACCACGGGTCGATCATCGCCCAGATCCAGGCCACGAAGCGGTTCGACGGGCTGCTCGGCATCCACGTCAACATGCCCGGCACCGTACCGCCGGACGTCCTACGTCACCTGCGCAACTTCGATGCCGCGCCCTCCAGCCTGTCCGCTCGCGAGAAGATCGCCTATGACAGGCTGCTGCACTTCTACCGCGAGGGTTTCGGCTATGCGGCCATGATGAACGAGAGCCCGCAGACCATCGGTTACGCCCTCGCCGACTCGCCCCTCGCGATGGCGGCGTACTACTACGACAAGATCGCGGAGTGGACCGACTCCGGCGGTGAGCCCGAGAAGGTCCTCACCTACGACGAGATGCTCGACGCCATCTCTGTGTACTGGCTGACCAACACAGGCGCATCCTCCTCCCGGCTCTACTGGGAAGGCACTCAGGCCGGCGGCGGCCCGTTCAACGCGGTCCACATCCCCGACGTCCCCGTAGCGGTCACGGTGTTCCCGGCCGAGATCTACCCCGCCCCGCGGAGCTGGGGTGAACGGGCCTACGGCAACCTCATCCACTGGAACGAGGTCGACCGTGGTGGCCACTTCGCCGCTTGGGAACAGCCCCAACTCCTAGCCCAGGAACTACGCACGGCCTTCAGGCCACTGCGCGGCTGAGCCGGGCACCACGTGCGCCCTCGGCTGCCGGCTGAGGCACCGGCCACCGTCGGGCGGCGATGCGATCCCGTGAACGCAGACATGGGCTGATCCGGGTGTGGTGAACGAGGGTGGTGGTGCAGGCCAGTCACGTAAGGCGGCCGTCTGAGTCGGTTCGCCGGGACAGCGGCGGCATGCGTTTAGCACTCAGCCGCTCGCCGGCGTCCCCAGGACGACCGTCAGTGACGTGTAACCGTTGATCACCGGGGGGGACCAGCGGGGTCAGGGAGCGCTCGGAGTCGGCCATGCGCATCTGCGGGTAACGGGCGTCTGCTCGTGGGGTGCCGTCGCGCTCTCCAGCCGTGCCGGCGCGGCGCCGCGGCAGTGGTGCCGACCGGCGCCGAAGGCAAGCTTGCGTCCCGGGACGGCACGCAGGTCGAAGCAGGCCGATCCGGCGCTGCGCCGGTTGGGGGTGTGCCGCCGCCAGCGCGACGAGGATCGGCTCTCCGCACCGTACGGTGACGACGTGGATGTCGGTGTCGCGCAGCGCGTACCGCAGGTAGACGCCGCGCAGCGGAGCGTTCCAGTGCAGTCCCGCCTCCACGGCGTCCGGCCAGCCGATGACTCCCTCTCGCAGCAGGGCCATCTGGTCCGGATGGGTCAGCAGCGCGTGCACCGTGTTGGACAGGGAGTTGGCCGTGGTCTCGTGGCCAGCAGGATGATCTCCAGGCTGCCGCGGTACCGATGGCGCGGCACCCCCGGATCTTGGCGATCTGCCCGGTCAGCGAGCCGACCGAGCCGACCGCCGCGGAGACGACCACTGTCTGGCCGGGCTCGGGACGGCCGATGTCGAGGAGGCCGAAGTGGGCGGTGAGTCCGCTGTAGCCGAGAGCGCCGAGGTGGACCGGCGCGTCCCCGAGGGAGAGGTCGACGGGGGCGACGTCCCGGCCGTCGCTGAGCGCGTACCGCTGGACTCCGAAGACTCCGCTCACCACCTCCCCTGTCTGGTGGTCGGGGTGCCGTGACTCGACGACGTGGCCGATGCCCGCGGCACGCATCACCTCGCCAGCCCGACGGGGGGCACGTAGCTGCGGCCCGCGTTCATCCAGGAGCGCATCGCCGGATCGAGGGAGAGGTAGTCGACCTCGACGAGGAACTCCCCTTCCCCGGGCTGCTGGGCGGGCTCCTCCGCGTACGCGAAGTCGGAGGCCGCGAGCAGGCCGACGGGGCGGGCCGCGAGGCGGTACAGGGCATTGGTGCGGGTCACGTGGGTGTCCTTCGTCGCGATGGAGTGCAAGGGCCCGGCCCTCACAGCCGGTCGATGCTGATGGGCAGGCCGAGCAGGTGGCGGCCCGTCGTCTCGTAGGTGTCGGCGTTCACCTGAATGTGGGCGGTCACGGTGTGGGCGTCCCGGAACCTGCGCTGCAACGGCGAGTCCTCGAAGATCGCCGTGCTGCCGCCGAGGCCGTACATCGCCGCCGTCACCTCCGCGGCGGTGCCGGCCGCATGGCTGGCCGCGAGCCGCAGGGCCACCCGCAGATCGGTGGAGACCGCCTCGGGTCGCCGGGCCGCCTCCCACGCCTCGGCCACCGAGTGGAAGTACAGAAGGCGCGCGGCCCGCAGTGCGGCCTCGGCCCGGGCCACCGCGGACTGTGTGGAAGCCCGTTCGGCGAGCGTCGTCTTCGTGCCGGACGGGCGGCGGACGGCGGCCAGGGCCACGAGGTCATCGATGGCTCCCCGGGCATTGCCGAGGGCTGCCGCGGCAACCGACAGGGCGAAGAAACCGAAGAGGGGGAAGCGGTGGAGTGCGGTGGCGTCGGCGGGCGGCCCGTCGACCAGGGAGCCCGTGCGATGATCCGGCACGAACACGTCGGTGGCCACGACGTCGTGGCTGCCGGTGCCGCGCAGGCCGCTGGTGTGCCAGGTGTCCCGTATCTCCAGCTCCTGGGTGGGCATGGCCACCACACGCAGGACAGGGGCGAAGCCCTCCGGCGCGTCCGGGTCGGCGAGGACGCAGCCGGCCATCAGCCAGTCGGCGTGGGACACCCCGCTGCAGAAGGCCCAGCGGCCGGAGATCCGCACTCCTCCGTCCACCGGGTGGGCCGTCGCGGTGGGTGCCCACACGCCGGAGGCCACCGAGCGTGCGCCGCCGAAGACCTCGGCGGCGCCCCTGGCGGGCAGGTAGGCGCTGATGCAGGCTGGTGGTGGCTGTGATGGCAGTGCACCAGCCCGCGGAGGCGTCGGCCCGCGCGATGGTCTCGACGGCGCCGAGCACCTGGTCCGGCGGCAGCTCGGGCCCGCCAAGCCGCGCGGGCACCCCGGCGCGCAGCAGCCCGCTGTCGATCAGGGCGGCGACGAGTTCTTCCGGGAGCGACCGGTGTTGCTCGGTGGTGGGAGCGAGGGAGCCGGCGAGGTCCGCGCAGCGGCGCACGGCGGATTCAGATAAACGATGCATCGTTAGAAACTCCTCGGGGTCGGGTGTGCGTGTCGGGTGTCAAGGGTGTCGGACTTGCCGGTGTGGGCTGTAGGCGGGGGATGCGGCGTCGTCGGTTGCCGCTCGAGGGATCGGCCGGTCCACCGGTCGACCTGGGGGACGCCAGCGTGTCTTTCCCACGTGTGGTGACGGGCGAGGTGTTCCTCACCGCCAGTCAAAGGCGCGAAACACCTCGCGGGCACCGTGTTCCGGCCACTTCCCCGGTGTCACCAGCCGGCCCCGGACGTCGCCGCGCTGGATCCGCTCCAGCCCCTCGTTGAGATCGGCGAACGGGATCTCTCCACGACCGGCTCCATGCGGCCCTGGGCGATGAAGTCGAGCACCTGCCGGAGTTCCTCCTTGCTCGCTCCGTAGGAGTAGCGCAGTTCGACGCTCTTGCGCACCAGATCCCCACTGGAGAAGGACGTCGTCCGCGAGCCCAGTCCGACAAGCACCACCCGTCCCCCGCAACGTACGACATCCACCGCGCCGGACGTCGTCGAGCCCACGCCCGCGAAGTCCACGACAGCGTCGGACCGCAGACCGGCGAGCGCCGTGAAGTCTGAGAAGCAGTCGCTCGCCCCAGCCGCGCGGGCCGCCTCGAAGGTGCCCGGGTCGATGTCGACTCCGTACACGGTGGCACCGGCAAGTACCGCGGTAGATACCCCGTTCAAGCCAAGGCCGCCGAGCCCGACGACGGTCACGATCTCACCCGGCCGGACCCGGGCCTCGGTGCGGATGGCGTGGTAGGCGGTGACGACCGAGTCCGTGGCGACGGCCGCGTGGACTGCGGAGACGCCCTCAGGCACGCATGCAGCCGCCCACCTCACATGATCAGCACACGATACGTATGCCGTACCTGCCCATTGCACCACGGCCCCTGACATCTGCCCCGCCCAAACGGCCACGACGGACAGGAGACGGATGCGTCAGGCCCACCAGACCGTCACCCCAGCACACCACCGCTGACGGCATCCACGGCCTCGCCCTGGCCGGCGAGATCGACCACACCACGGCACACACCCTCCGCCAGGCCCTCGTCACAGACGACGGATTCCCCCAGCACACGGTCATCGACTTCAACGACGTCACCTTCATGGACTCCAGCGGCATCAACGTCCTCGTCACCGCGAACAACAGCTCGAGCCGACAGCGGCCGGCTTCGCCTTGCCCCCACGCGCGTGCTGGACCTCGTCCACATCGTCGGTCTCAAAGCCGTCACCCCCCTCTACCCCAGCCTGCCCGGCGCCCTCACGGCACAGAACGCCATCTGACCGGCGCCTACTGCATCTTGACGAGGAACGTGGCCAGCGAGCCGGCGGTGTACACCATGGCGTAGTAGCGAAGGAGCGGCTGCCGGGGCGACATCCGCAGCAGGGCCAGCGCGAGGACCGTCGTCGCGCCTACCGCCCACACGTCGAAACCTGCCTTCTCGAAGGCGATGTTGGCGGTGATACCCGCACCGATGAAGAGGGCGTTCACGGTGAGCAGGGCGTTGTCCCATGCCAGTGGGGCCCGGTCGGTGGGGAAGAGTGCCTGTGCCAGCATCACCGTGACATTGAGCAGCGTGAAACCGGTGAGGAACACCACGTCGGAGAAGACGTCGTCGTTGAAGGCGACGATCTCGCACATCGGCGGAAAGCTCGCGGAGCAGAACCGGCCGTGCAGGTAGTTGGTGATTTCGTGATTGCCGAAGCTCAGGGCGTACAGGTAGGTGCCGGCTGTGAACAGGGCACCGAGCGCGAGGAGGCCCTTCCCCCACCGCTTGGACCCGTTGTGCACCACGTGCGCGGTGACCAGGTAGTACAGCAGCACGGTGCACAGGGCGAGCAGCATGTTGTCGACTTCGACCCAGCGCAGGAATTCATTGTCCGCGACGAACGCCAGGGTGCCGTGAGCCTTGCGGTTGACCGAGATGAGCACGACGACCAGTGACTCCAGCGTGAGCAGCACGTGCAGCCTGCTGTACGCGAGACGGTGCCCTCGGCCGGGTACGCCGGGGGTCACGCGGTGCCGGGGCGTGCGACGTCGGCCGCAGCCACCAGCGGGCACCGTCCTCGACGCTTGAGCTCGCCCGGCATGGTGGCCGTGAACTTCTCTACGGCGTCGATCCACACCTCTGCAGCGCCGTTTGTCTGCTGGACGTCGTTCATGTGTGCAGCTTAATCCGAGGAGGTGGGAACACATGTTTCGGGTCGTGGTGAAAAACTCCTGGTGGGACGGCCACTACTGGCTTGGGAAGGCGCGGACGGGTCCGGCGGCTCGCCGTTCCCGTCCGCGCGGTGGTGGCGCTGGAAGGTCAGTGTCGGCGGTACGACTGGACGTAGCCGTTCGCGGGTGTGCCCACGCCGGTGACGTCGTCGTATCCCTTCACGGCCTTGAGGGAGGTGT